>NZ_JALQCK010000038.1:0-97348 GCF_030464835.1 Paraburkholderia sp. WS6 | reverse complement strand
ATGCGCCTGTCATCGTGGCCGAAGACGCCGACGTGGCGCTGGCCATCAAGGCCGCAGGCGCCGCGAAGTTCCGCAATGCCGGCCAGGTCTGCATCTCGCCGACGCGCTTTCTGGTGCACAACAGCATCCGCGAAGAATTCGCCGCGGCGCTCGTCAAGCATGCTGAAGGCCTCCAGCTCGGCGACGGTCTGGCGGAAGGCACCACCATCGGACCGCTCGCCAATGCGCGCCGTCTCACCGCGATGAGCAAGGTGCTCGACGACGCGCGCAAGACCGGCGCGAAGGTCGAGACGGGCGGCGAACGCGTGGGTTCGGAAGGCAACTTCTTCGCGCCAACCGTGCTGACCAACGTGTCGCTCGAATCGGACGTGTTCAACAACGAGCCGTTCGGCCCGATCGCCGCGATCCGCGGTTTCGACACGCTCGAAGAAGCGATCGCCGAGGCGAACCGTCTGCCGTTTGGTCTCGCCGGCTATGCGTTCACGAAGTCGTTCCGCAACGTGCATCTGCTGTCGCAACAGATGGAAGTCGGCATGCTGTGGATCAACCAGCCTGCCACGCCCTGGCCGGAAATGCCGTTTGGCGGCGTGAAGGATTCGGGCTATGGGTCGGAAGGTGGTCCGGAGGCGATGGAAGGTTATCTGGTGACGAAGGCGGTTTCGGTGACGGCGGCTTAAAACGCCGAAGGCCGTCATCAGGCTTTCAGGGCGAGGTTTCTGACTTCGCCCGCCTGATTGATCGCTGTGCCAGGTCCGCGAGCGCGCGTTCGCGGACTTTTTTATTTATTGCAACTTCTCCGTCGCGTCCCTCACGTCATGCAACCCACACTGATCGGACAGGCCGTCGAACTCAGACCACTTCAACAGGAACACGCCAAGGCACTGCTCGACGCCGCCGCGGACGGGCAATTGTGGAATATGAAGCTGACTGTCGTGCCGGGTCCTGAAACCATCGGCAGCTATATCGCGACCGCGCTCGACGGGCGCGCGGCCGGCACGGTGATGCCGTTTGTGATCGTGAGGCGCGACACCGGGGCGATTGTCGGCAGCACGCGGTTCTGGAAGATCGATCGGATGAACCGGAAGCTGGAAATCGGCCACACGTGGCTGGGCGAATCGGTACAGCGCTCGGCGGTGAACACCGAGGCGAAGTACCTTCTGCTGAGTCATGCGTTCGAAGCGATGCAGTGCGTGCGCGTGCAGTTCACTACCGACGAGCTCAACGAGAAATCAAGAGCAGCGATTCTGCGGATCGGCGCGAAACAGGAAGGGATTGTCCGGCACGAGCGAATCATGCCGGATGGGCGCAAGCGCAATTCGGTGCGCTTTAGCATCATCGATGAGGAGTGGGCGGAGGTGAAGGCGATGTTGGAGAGGAAGCTGGGGCGGTGAAGCCCCACCTCCACCTCATGTGACTCGCTTCACTTCGTCGCGTTGAGGCGCAAACCAGCCGCCCCACCCCTTCAAACGTGCACGTCCCGCTCACCAAGCGGCTGCGGTGGCGTCGTCGCTGCCGCAAACTCCTCGCGCAACGCATCGCGCGCATGATGCCGGCGCACCCAAAGCGCGGTCAGAATCGGCACCAGAACCGCCGTCACGAGACAAGCCGTCGCGACCATCGCTGTCGCTGCCGGCACCAGCGGCTTGAAGCGCGGAATCATTTCGCCGATGATCGCCGGATTCGCCACCGCGGCCCCCGCCGTCGACGAAGCCGCCAACCCCGCCGCCCCATTTCCGCCCGCGATCCACCGATCCGCGAGGATCAGCGGAATGCCCGTCACGACGATCACCCCAAGGCCCAGCACGATGCCCGGCAATCCGCTCGTGACGATCACATTCAGGTCGATACCGTTACCGAGCGCGAAGCCGAAAAACGGAATCAGCGGATGCACGCAGCGGCCAAAGAACTCGCGCAACTCGCTGTCCAGGTTACCCAGCGCGAAGCCGATCAGGAACGGCAGCACCGCGCCGACGAACAGCCGCGGTTCGAAGAACGCGACGCCGGTCGCGCCGAGGATGATCATGCTGACGAGCGGCCCCGATTCGATCGACATCAGGACGAACGCGCCCGCCTCCTCCTTGGAGCCGTATTGCTGCATCACGGCCGCATAGAGACCGCCGTTGGTCATGTCCATCGACGTCGTGATCGCGAGCACCGAGAGGCCCGCGAACAGGCCCGCCTTGACGCCGTCGATCGGAATGAAGTGCGAAGCAACGATCGTTGCAATCCACGCCACCACCATTTTGGTCACGAGCAGCGTGCCCGACTTGCGCAGTACCGTGCCGGTCGCCCGCAAGTCGATCGTCGCGCCCATGCAGAAGAACCACACCGCCAGAATCGGCACAGTGCCGGTAATCAATCCATTGGTGAACGACCCGAGGTACTTCCCTCCGCCCGGCGCAAACGTGTGGACACAGGCGCCGAGCAGCAACGGCACCAGCATCAGGCCGCCTGGAATGCGGGCGATGGCCTTCTTGAGCTTCATGCCTCCTCCATGGACTTTGCGTCCAGTTGTCGGGTGGATCACCCGGGGTGATGTCCCGTTCTTGCGCCGGGCGACTCCCTTTCGGCGCAATATAGCATCGCGATAGGAACAACGTTCCGATTTTGATAGACTTCCTGATCATCGTTTACCCGCGTGTCATCCAGAAGGCTTGCCGCGCTTGATGTGGCAGTGCAATATTTTCGGACCGATGTTCCACATTTAGAATTCTGCACTACAGTCAGCAACAGAACGCCGTCGTAAAACGGCACGGCAAGACACCCCATCCGACCGGAGGCAAGAGCAATGGAAGTGAGACAGAGCATCAACAGCGAGCACGCGAAGACCCTGGATACCGCCGGACTGCGCAAGCAGTTCCTCGTCGAAGACGTGTTCGAACGCGACGCGCTGCGCCTCGCGTACAGCCATATCGATCGCATCATTGTGGGCGGCGTGTGGCCGGCGACGCGCGCGTACACGTTCATCTGGGGCATGGTCGGCGAGAACCAGGTGTTCAGCGACATGGATCACATTGCGGTACGCGATCTGCGTTGACGGCGAGCAGGCTCCTCCCTCAGCGCTGCACGGGCACCGCAAGCACCGCAGGCACATAGGTACCACGAGCACCCTGGACGCCACCGGCACCGCGAACGACATAGGAACCTACGCACAGTGAACAGCTTCGATCTGACCGGCAAGGTCGCCATTGTCACCGGCAGCAATACGGGCCTCGGCGCCGGCATGGCCGTCGCGCTCGCCATGGCCGGCTGCGACATCGTCGGCGTGAGCCGCGCGGACGCCGGCAATACTCCCGCGCACGTCGAAGCCACCGGCCGCCGCTTCGCGGATGTGCGCGCCGATCTCGCCTCGATCGCTCCGGTCGACGACATCGTGCGCGCCGCAGTCGAAGCGTTCGGCCGCGTCGACGTGCTCGTGAACAACGCAGGCATCATCCGCCGCAAGGACGCGCTCGACTTCGGCGAAGACGACTGGGACGCCATCATGGACGTCAACCTGAAGAGCGTCTTCTTTCTTTCGCAGGCCGTGGCGCGGCAGTTCGTGAAACAGGCAAGCGGCGGCAAGATCATCAACGTCGCGTCGATGCTGTCGTTTCAGGGCGGCATCCGCGTGGCGTCGTATACAGCGTCGAAAAGCGGCGTGCTCGGTCTCACGCGGTTGCTCGCGAACGAGTGGGCCGCGCAGGGCATCAACGTGAACGCGATCGCGCCGGGCTACATGGCCACCGCGAACACGGCGGCGCTGCGCGGCAACGCGCAGCGTAACGATGAAATCGTCGGACGTATTCCGGCGGGCCGCTGGGGCACGCCGGCGGATATCGCGGGACCGGTGGTGTTCCTCGCCTCGTCCGCGTCGGACTATGTGCACGGCCATACGCTTGCAGTGGACGGCGGCTGGCTTGCGCGCTAGCGTGATGGAAGCGGAGAGGTCACGCGGCTCGCGCGACGCGGTATGCTCTCGGCGCTGGGGGCGATCGGCATCGGGCTGTGAGCGGATTTTGATCGGTTTGGCATCAACAGGGAATGACGGACATGGCAGCAATGGGCAAGCAGCGCAAGGACGACGACGCCGTACACATGCAGGAAGCGGACAGCGCGGGCGGCATGGCTAACGACAGAGGCGAATCGGCCTCGTCGATCGGCAGGGTCTTCGCAATTCTTGGCGCGATCGGCGACAGCGGGCAGATCGGAATCAGCGAATTGTCGCAGCGGCTCGGCATGTCGAAGACCACCGTGCACCGCGTGATCCAGACGCTGAAAGCGCTCGGCTATGTGACACAGGAAGTCGAAACCGAGCGCTACCGGTTGACGATCCGCCTGTTCGAACTCGGCGCGAAGGCGCTGGAAAGCGTCGATCTCGTGCGCGAGGCCGATGTCGAGATGCGCCGCATCGGCCAGGTCACGCGCGAGGCGGTCCACCTCGGCGCGTTCGACGAAGACGCCATCATCTACATCCATAAGATCGACGCCGACTACGGGCTGCGCATGCAGTCGCGCATTGGCCGCCGCAATCCCCTGCACAGCACGGCGATCGGCAAGGTGCTGCTCGCGTGGATGGACCGGGCGGAAGCGCGCGAAGTCCTCTCGCATGTCGAATTTCGCAAGTCGACGCAAAAGTCGCTCGCCTGTGCCGACGCCGTGTTGAGCATCCTGCCGCGTGTGCGTGAGCAAGGCTACGGCGAGGACAACGAGGAACAGGAAGAAGGGCTGCAGTGTCTCGCGGTGCCGGTGTTCGACCGCTTTGGCCGCGTGATCGCCGGCCTGTCGATTTCGTTTCCGACGATGCGCTGCGGCGCCGACACGAAATCGCACTACGTCGCACTACTCAAGCAGTCGGGGCTCGCGATCTCGACGCGGCTCGGCTATCGCGAGGCGACGGAGCATGTAATTGTCGAAGGGTTGAGCTGAAAACGCAGGCACCCCGCAAAAAATTCGACGGAATTCTTCGGGGCGCCTTCATCACGTACGCAAGCAGTGTGGCATGCGCAGTGTACGCATGCATAAGCGGCCCGCGACGTTCAAGCAGCCTTCGCAGCCGGATTCGGTTCGACGCTGCGCGTAAAGCTGCGGCGACCATCGACGCTCACCGGCACGTCACCCTTCAGCGTCACACGACGTACCACGCGGTGAGCGTCGCCGTAGTCGTTGACGGCGTAGTGCTGGGTCGCGCGGTTGTCCCAGATCGCGACGTCGCCTGCCTGCCAGCGCCAGCGCACGATGTTCTCGAGACGCGTCACATAGGCCTGCAGCAGTTCCAGCACATGCGCCGACGCGCTCGGCGTGAGACCGACAAAGCTCTTCACGAAATGACCGAGAATCAGCGTCTTTTCGCCGGATTCCGGATGCACGCGCACGACCGGATGCTCGGTCTCATAGCGTGTCGACACGAACACTTCGCGATAGCGTTTGAGCGCTTCGGCATCTCGCCCGCGCTCGCCGACGTTGCCATAGTTCGCGTAGTCGTATTCATTGCTGTGCACGGCCCACAGTTGCTCGGCGAGCGCTTTGAGCGGCGGCGGCAGATCGTCGTATGCGGTCGCGGTGTTGGCCCAGACGGTGTCGCCGCCCACTTCCGGAATCGTCACACCGCGCAGGATCGACGCTTGCGGATATGCGTCGACGAATGTCACGTCCGTATGCCACGAATTCGCACGGCCGCCGCGATGCGAATCGAGTTCGAGCAGGTAGTCGGTGCCGTCCACCACCGGCACCGTGGGGTGTGAAACCGGCTCGCCAAGCAGCTTGGCGAAGGCCTCCTGATCGGTATCCTGCAGGTGCGCCTGGCCGCGGAAAAAGATCACCTTGTGGCGCACCAGCGCGGCGCGAATCGCTTCGACGGCGGCCGGTTCGAGCTGGCCCGACAGGCGCACGCCGCGAATTTCCGCGCCGATGCGGCCGGTGACGGGATGAATGTCCAATGCGCTGGACGTCGCGAGACTGAGATTCGACATGCGATGCAACTCCTGGGTTTGAGGATGAGACAGATCAGAGCGCCGGTTGAATCAACACTTGATTGGCTCTGTCTGCTGAATCGACGAACCATTATCGGCAGAGTGGGCGCCGCGAATCTATCGCGCTTTGGACACTTGATAGAAGAGCTTTTTATATCGTTATGAGTTTTCTCACGCTGCATCGCTCACTTCCCGCAACGCGTCCATATCGATCACGGTGATCCGGCTATAGCGCACGTCCACGATGCTAACCAGTGTTAGCGGCGCGCGTAAAAGACTTGTTTTTTTATGTGCTTATCACGCACTCGGGAGTGGCGATCGCGCGCCGATGCAATGACGTCGAAATCGCCATGATCCAGGCATCAGGGAAGGATATTGGTAGGCACATTGGCCACCGACGGAACGCGGCTCGCACGCAGACGACAGGCGATTAATACACGAGAAGCAACAAGCCGCTAACGCACACTAACCGATCACGGCAGCATCCGCTGCATTGTCTGATCCTTGAGCACGAAGCGATGAAACAACGCGCCCGCGATATGCAGTGCAACCAGTGCGAACAATACCCAGGCCAGATAGCCATGAATATCGCCCATTTCATTCCCCACTGACGAACCGACCGCCGAGATGCTGGGATATGGCAGTACGCCGAGCAGCTTGACGGACCATCCACGCGAAGAAGCGTTGGCCCATCCCAACAAAGGCACAGCCACCAGCGCGAGATAAAGGAGCCCGTGCGTGATGTGCGAAACGACACGGAGGAAAGGCGAGAGCGAGGCTGGTGCTGGTGCTGGCGTGTGCGTGAGACGCCAGACAATTCTCACCACCACCGCTGCAATCAGCGCTGCCCCCACGCCGAGATGCCACGCGATCAGGCCGTCGGGCCGCGTGCCCTTATGAATATCCGGCATGGTCCAACCGATCACGAACTGCGCGGCGATCAACAGAACCACCAGCCAGTGAAGAAACCTGGCTATACCGTCATAACCTGATGCATAGCGTGAGAAACTGGCCGAGTCCGAGCGCATAGTCATGAGAATGTTTTAGCCGCAGTGAAGGCATTGAATGAAGAGAGCGTATTTGCGCCGAGGATACACACATTCTGGGCGCACTCACGCAGGATGCTACGGATCAAACCTTAAGAAAAGCTGATGCCGAGTTTGACGATCTCTTTCACGTGCATGAGGCGGCAACGCATCAGCAACCACGTAGAAAGTGCAAACCGCAGCCCATCGCGTCGGCTCACCTCCCTAGTCTGCAACTGAATGTATCCGTCAGGCATACGCGTAGCGACCTGCCACGCCCTGCTTGCCTCGGTTGTTCATACGCGAGTGTTTCAACCTGCCCGAGCACCGCGAATGCATGAAGGCCCGACGTTTTTCATAGCGGGCTCAACGGGTTGCCCACCGATTTCTCGCTGGCGGAACGACTAATCGCAGCGCTGCAACGCGTCCCCATACCGTGTCACATGCGTGGCCGACACGCGAATGAATCGACACGTCCTGTTACACACGAACACATCGGTAATCCAGCCGCTCAGTAGAGTTCGATCACACGCAAAAGGGAAGGCAACGTCATGAAACGAATTTTCGCGCTGGTGTTGTTAGCTGTCACCCTCGGGAGTGCATTGGGCGGTTGCATCATCGTGCCAGAGGGCGGCTATCACGACCATGAGCACTACTACCACGATCACGACCATTACTAAGCGCTGCCCGTGCGGCGCACTCCACTCTCAATCGTAAAACCCGAGAATAAAACATGAACAATTCACGAAACCGCTGGCTGTCCATGGCGATCGTTGCAGGCCTGGGGATCGGTGCATCTTCTGTCGCGCTGGCGCACGTCGATGTGGGGGTGAACATCGGCATTCCAGGCGTGGCCTATGCGCCTGAGCCGGTCTATGCTCCGCCTCCGCCTGTCTACGCACCCGCTCCGCCGGTGGTAATAGTGAGTCCGGGTTGGTACGGCGAGCGCTATTACGACGGCCACCGCTACTGGGAACGACGCGAGTGGGAAGAACGCCATCACGAGCGCGAATGGCATGACGCGCGCGGCTATCGCGACGGCCCGCACGGCGACTGGCACGGCCACGACGGCGATCACGGCGATTGGCACGGCCATGGCGATGACCACGGCCGGGGCGATCACTAATGCATGGGCCGGGGCAGCGTCGCTGACGCCGCCGGCCCGCGCAGGCATTCGCGCCACACCTTTTTCAGGAGCGACGATTTGCTACGCAGCGATCCACGGCGTGTAACCGCACAAATCGACGGCACGCTCATCTCCGCCGAATACAGCGAACAAACCGGCCAACTATGTTTGCGTCAGGATGGCGCCGTGCTCCGCGAATGGTTTCCACCTCATTCGTGGATCGCGATTGCATCGGTGGCGGGAGCTCGGCACTGGGGTACGCGGCCCACCGACGAGGACCTTCGCGCCCTGCTGCGCAACGAGATGACCTTGTTGCGCACGCCATAACCGCGTGACGGATACGAAAAAAGGCCGGTCATCGGACTTGCTCCGATGACCGGCCTCTTATTTTCAACTCGCAGATATTGAACGAGCCGAACTGCTCCGGAAAGATCCGCGTGTTTCGTTGCGCCTTTAACGCGCGTTATAGATCGGCGGCGAATACGAGCTTACCGACATGTCATTGCCGTGACCTGCTTGCCACGAGCCGCGACTGGCCGAACCATAACCGCTGGTATCGGCTTGAGCAGCGCCCTGCTGCGTGGAAACTTGCGCTTGCGTGCCCTGCGCGTCTTGCGGGGCAGGCTGATTCGATTGCGCAAACGAAGCGATCGGGGCGCCAAGAACAACGGCAATAGCAACAGCTTTGATGAGCGATTTCATGAAACCACCTCTAGAGAATGTCTTATACGCGCTGCAGATGTCACAGATCGTGCAGTCGGTGGAAGCAGTCTAGAGGTCGATCAGACGCGGATAAATCCTCCATTCCTGAATTCAGTGTTGCTTTTGACACGACAATCGCGGAAGCCCGCCCATCAAGGGTTTGCCGGAGTGCGCGGGTCCCGCCGGGGTTCGTCTGAGCAAAAATTTCCCGCGCATTCTATAAACGCTGGCGACACAAAGCTGCGCGCGCAGATATCCATCCCTCTTAAACGACAGCGATGCCCACGTAGTTCTCCGCCATCACGGTAGCCGCCGCACGCGATGTGGTCACGTATTCGAGTTCGGCTACCTGCAACTGCTGTTCGAACGGCGAGGCGCCTTCAATGCGGTGCATCATGCTCGTCATCCAGTACGAGAAATGCTCCGCGCGCCAGATACGCTTGAGCGCGGTTGCACTGTAACTGTCGAGCAGATCGGTGCGATTTTCGACGTAGAACGCGCTCAGCGCCTGGGTCAGTACACGCACATCGGCAACGGCGAGATTCATGCCCTTCGCGCCGGTGGGCGGCACGATATGCGCAGCGTCGCCGGCGAGAAAGAGCCGGCCATGCTGCATCGTCGCCGACACGAAACTGCGCATGCCGACAATGTTCTTCTGGAAGATCTTGCCGTCCACGATGTGCTGGCCGTCGTGCGAATCGACGCGTGCGTGCAGTTCGGCCCAGATCCGGTCGTCGGACCAGTTGTCGACGGAATCCTTCGGATCGCATTGGAAATACATGCGCTGCACGTTCGCCGAGCGCGTGCTGACCAACGCAAAACCCCGATCGTGGCGCGCGTAGATCAATTCTTCCGACGACGGTGGTCCTTCGCACAGAATGCCGAACCAGCCGAACGGATAGACGCGTTCGAAATCTTTGCGCAAGGCCTGCGGGATCGATGCACGCGACACACCTTGCGAGCCGTCGCAGCCGATCACGAAGTCGCATTGCAATTCGCACGCTTCGCCTTCGTGGCGATAGCGGATCGACGGCTGATCGGTATCGATGCCGTGCAGCGACGTCTCCGTCACACCGAAACGCAATGCCCCGTCGGCAGCCAGGCGCGCGGCGACCAGATCCTTGATGACTTCGTGCTGGGCGTAGACGGTGATCGAACGGCCGGTGAGTCCGGTCAGATCGATACGGCGCCGCTTGCCTTCGAAAGCCAGTTCAATGCCGTGATGCAACGCCCCTTCGGCCTTCATGCGCGCGCCGACACCTGCCTCGGTGAGCAGGTCCATCGTGCCTTGTTCGAGGACGCCGGCGCGGATGGTGGATTCGATCTGTTCGCGAGTGCGCGATTCGAGTACGACCGAGTCGATGCCGCGCAAGTGAAGAAGATGGGAAAGAAGCAGGCCCGCAGGCCCGGCACCGATGATGCCAACTTGGGTGCGCATGAGTTGTCTCCTGAATGCGGCGTTTGATATGCACGCAGTTTGACGATCATGCGCTGTATCGCGCAACGCGATATGGAGGATAGGCAGTATCTAGTTTTGAGATAACGGATGTACCGGTTCGAGCGGACTGGACACGGGTAAATGCGTCATCCCGTTGCCCAGTCGGCTCTTGCGCTTACTCGACCGATGACCGATCGTCCGTGTCGCTTTGCGCAGCCTCGAGGTAAACCCTGGTCAATTTCCGGATCTCGGCAAGCAACCTCCGGCGCACTGCGGGCTTCTCGTCGTTTGCCCCGGCGACTGCTTTGAGCACATGCAGAAGCAGCACCGCCTTCGTCTCGGACTGCGCCTTCGTCAGATGCGGAATCGCGTTACGCAAAATCGTGGCGATGCTGCCGCGCATCGTTTCGCGAAAACGTGCGCGCCGCTCGTCGCTGCCACCGCGCGCATCAACAAGTGCGATTGCCAGACTGCGCTGCGATTGCAGCGACAGCATGAAATCGACGAATGCATCGGCGAGCTGGCCTGGAGTCATTGCCGACGACTGATCGGCGAGCGCGGTAAAGCTGCTCGTCGTGTCCTGCACATAGCGCGAAAGCAGCGCATCCGCCAAAGATTCTTTGGACGGGAAGAACCGGTACAAGGAGCCAATCGCGGTGTTCGAGCGCGCGGCGATCTCGGTCATGGTGGCCGCGTCGTAGCCCTTCTCGGTAAACACCGCAACGCCTGCTTCCAGGATTGCCGCGACCCGCAGATGCCCCCGTTGTCGTTTCGGCTCCTGCGCGCCGCCAGAAAGTGTCGTTGCCATATCGGAGAGTTTTAACCGCTGTTTTCTTGCGAGCCTGGCTTCGCATCGTGATGTGGATTCCAGCGTGCATGTTAACCCCGCGGCTGGCGACGGCCAAGACTACTGGCGCCGCACCGCATGTGCGCCGTTGCTCACCGTCCGCAGTCCGGTCTGGTCGGGTTTGACATATGCGAGGGCATCCTCTACTATCTTTTGAGAGGATACCCTCGCATAAATGCGGCATGATCCATGTCGCCCGATCGCGTTTTTCGCTAACCAGACGAACCATTCCATGAGCTATCTCGCCCTGTTTTTCTCCGGCGCGTTTCTGTGCAATTGCGTCCCGCACCTCGCGAGCGGCCTGCGCGGCGAGCCGTTTCCGACACCTTTCGCGAAACCGCGGGGTGTCGGCGATTCGTCGGCATTGGTCAACGTGCTGTGGGGATATTTCAATCTGCTGGCCGGCCTCTATCTGCTCACGCGGCAGCCTGTCACGATCGGTGTGAATGCAAACTGCCTCGCGGTATTTGCAGGCGCGCTGGTCTTAGGCGTGTATATGTCCGTGCATTTCGGCAAAGTCTGGCAGGGTAAGCACGCTCGTTAATAGGCGAAGCAGCGGCGCCTGTCGCCAGGCGCCGTCTTCTGCCACGCTGCAATTCGCTCCGTTACGCGAGGAACAATCGGTACACGGGATTCTGCGTCTCTTCCCAGCACGGGTAACCAAGCGTCGTGATAAAGCGGTCGAACTCGCTGTTCTCGCTTTCCGGCACCTGGATGCCGACCAGAATCGAACTGTAGTCCGCACCCTGGTTGCGATAGTGGAACAGGCTGATGTTCCAGTTCGGCGCCATCGACGACAAGAACTTCATCAGCGCGCCCGGCCGCTCCGGAAACTCGAAACGGAACAGACGTTCGTCGTGGGCCAGCGGCGAGCGGCCGCCAACCATGTAACGGATGTGCTGCTTCGACAGTTCATCGAAGGTCAGATCTACAGTGGCGAAGCCATGCGCCTCAAATGCGCCTGCGATCTGCGCGGATTCGCTGCGATTGCGGATCTGCACACCGACGAAGATATGGGCTGAATTCGCGTCCGCAATGCGGTAGTTGAATTCGGTAACGCTGCGCGTCCCCACCAGTTCGCAGAACCGGCGGAAACTGCCGCGCTCTTCCGGAATCGTCACGGCGAACACGGCTTCACGCGCTTCACCCACCTCAGCGCGCTCCGCCACGAAACGCATGCGGTCGAAGTTCATGTTCGCGCCGGACGTGATCGCAATCAGCGTCTGGTCCTCGATGCCCTCACGCTCGGCGTACTGTTTGGCGCCGGCCACGGCCAGTGCGCCGGCCGGTTCCAGCACGCTGCGGGTGTCCTGGAACACGTCCTTGATCGCGGCGCACAGCGCATCGGTATTCACGAGCAGCACGTCGTCGAGATATTCGCGGCACAGGCGGAAGGTTTCCTCGCCGACCAGCTTCACGGCCGTGCCATCCGAGAACAGCCCGACTTCGTTCAATGTGACCCGTTCGCCTGCTTTTAAAGAAGCGGCCATCGCGCACGAGTCGTCGGTCTGTACGCCGATTACCTTGATCTCCGGGCGCACCGATTTCACGTACGCGGCCACACCTGCCGCTAGGCCACCGCCGCCGATCGGCACGAAGATCGCGTGGATCGGGCCCTGATGCTGGCTGAGAATCTCCATTGCGACCGTGCCCTGGCCGGCGATCACGTACGGATCGTCGAACGGGTGGACAAACGTCAGGCCGCGTTCTTCCTGCAGCTTCACCGCGTGACCGTACGCATCGCTATAGGACTCGCCGAACTGCACGACTTCGACGGTCGCCCCGCCATGTGCGCGTACCGCATCGACCTTCACCTGCGGGGTCGTCACGGGCACCACGATGATCGCCTTCACCCCCATGCGGGCCGCCGACAACGCGACGCCCTGCGCATGATTGCCCGCCGACGCGGTAATGACACCCCGCTCCAGCGCATCCGCCGGAATATGCGCCATCTTGTTGTACGCGCCGCGCACCTTGAACGAGAACACCGGTTGGTTGTCCTCACGCTTCAGATAAACCGGATTGCGCAGCCGTGCCGAGAGATTCGGCGCGCGTTCGAGTTCGGTCTCGCGGGCTACGTCATAGACGCGCGCGGTCAGGGTTTTCTTCAGGTAGTCGTGGCGCAATGCGACGCTGTCAGCGGCTTCGTCGACCTTATTGAGTTCGTGTAACGGCAAGGCAAGCTCCTGTGCGGCAAGGACAAGTCATCAAAGAGATCACCAGGAGGCAGGCAGAAAGCGGACATAAAAAAACCCGCCTCGTGGGGCGGGTTTTTGTCACTGCGTATCAGACGCGCGCTAACCCACCATTCGATGAATGGTGCTAATAATCAGCGCAATACGGATGTCGAGGCAGTTCATGCGTTCGATCTTCGTTGACTGGACGGGCTTTGTCAATCCCTGTTCGTTACGTCGGGCAGCGTCGTCTATAGGTCTCACGAGGTCGACCACGTCACGCAGTATTGCTGGCAACGCGGCAAACGGCATAGCAACCCACACGGAAACCGGTGCCGCGAAAGACACCGCAAACTCAAGGCTGCGGGACTTCCGCGACACGCAAGCGGGGATTCGGCGCGCCGGTTTCACGCCGCGCACCCAGCACGCTTTCGCGCAGAAACGCGTCGAACTGCGCCATCACCGCATCACGCGCCGCGCGTGAAAAGAGCGCGTGATCCACCTTCCCCACCACCTTTGCGCTGACGTTCCTCAGCTTGCCGAGCTGGCTGCCGTTCGGCCCAAAATGAATCTCCAGCTCGTCCAGCCCCTCGTCGAGCGGACCGTACATCAGCGCGGTTCGCACACCCTTGCGCTCGAGTTCCAGCGCGATTCTGCGGACAGATCCACCTGGCGTCGACTGCCCGAAGAGCCGTTCGAGCGCCGTGCTGACACGCGCGGTGATGCGCGCGCATAGACGGCGCGTGAGTTCCGCGATGATCGCGCGACCGTTCGCCTGTCCGGTCAATAGCCGCAGCCACTTGCGTGGATTGCGCATCGCGCGCCGGTAGACGACGCTCGACGCCACGTGCTGCGCGCCCGGCCGCGTCCGCGCGCCGCCCCACACAAAAAACGGCAGGTTGACGGAGGCGCAGCCTGCCACGGCTGGGTGAGCGAGCGCCGTATGAAGACTGACGTACGCGCCCGTGCAAACGCCGAACATGATGGTCTTCGAATGGCCCTTTGCCACCAGCCAGTCGACCCCGGCCCTGGCGTCGGCGACTGCGTACCGGGCGTACACCATGTCGAGCGTCAGCGCTTCATCACGACGAAGACTGTCGCCGAGACCGCTGAGGTCCATGCGCAACGACGCGATGCCCTGAGCCGCGAGATGCCGCGCCATCAGCACCGTGAAGCGGCCGTCGCCGACGCGGTGCACGCCGCCCGTGTTGACGAAAAGCACCGCCGGGGCGCCTTCAAGTGCGCGCAATGGCTGACAGAACACGCCGGCGTAACGCCCGCCATCGAACACGACCGGCGTCTCACGGCCATGCGCGAACTCGATCCTCGCGGTAGCTGCGCAGCCTCGCATCTCGACGGCCGTCCCGGCCGCTGCGCCTGCGCTCGCACCCAGCCATTCGAGCGCGCTATCGAAAGCCTGGCCAGGCGTCTCGCTGTAGCTGGGATCGAGCAGGAACCTGCTGTACTCGCTGAAAATCTGCAGGTCAGCCTGAACGCCCTGCGCCTGGTAATGCGCGGCCAGCCGCTTCAGACGCGCACTTTCGTTCAGGTCCTGCAGCAGCATCCGCTGCGCGGGACATTGCACGCCCTGCTCGAGATCGATCTTCGCGAGCATCTCGAGCGAGTCCGGATAGAGACGGAAGCCATGCGCACCGATCGTTTCCGCAGCCTCCGCATCGGGAGTGAATCCGAGCGCATGTTGCGCACTGAGCCAGCTTTGATGCTGGATTTCCAACTCGCGGATATAGCTCTTGCCCGAACTGACCGGCATGAGCAGCACGAGATTCTCGACGCCGCCCAACTCCTCGGCGGCCAACGCCGCGAGCGTGGCCCCAAGACGCAACCCGCATAGACTCAGACGCGTCACGCCGGTTTCGGCGCGAAGCCACGTCGCAGCCGTCTTGATACTGTCGAGCCATGCCCGCAAGCGCTGCGGATCTTCCTCGTGGCCGCTCGAATCGCCGGTGCCGGGGTAGTCGAAGCGCAGCGTGGGCATGCCGCGCGCCGCGAGCGCCTCGGCGAATTCGCGCCAGCCGTGATACGTGCACAGTGCTTCATAGCCGAACGGATTGCAGAGCACCACGCCCATCTCCGCCTGAGCGCCAGCCGGCCGGTGCAGCCATCCGAAACAGCCGTCGAAAGTTACCGGCGTCATGGTGGACGGATTCGTCATGATCGGTTGCCGGAGCGCCACGTCAGGTTCGCGGCGCAAGCGATTCCTCGGGCACGAGGTGCGCAATCACGCGAGCGAGGGAATCGATGCTCTGAAACAGATCGTGGGTAATCAGCGCGGCTGGAATTTCGATGGCGAAGGTTTCTTCGATGGCCATCATGAGGCGAACCGATCCGAGCGATGACAAACCTGCCGCATAGAGATCGTCGCGATCACCTAGTGCATCGACCGGTACGTCGAGACAGGCGATCTCCTGAAGCAGGCCGCGCACGTGATTTTTCATTTGACACCCCGAATACCTGAATTTTCAGCTACAGCATCGACGCATCAGGCGAGCGCATCGATGCTTGCACAGCATTCGGCGAGCGCCTTCCTGTCGATCTTTCCGTTCGCATTGAGCGGCAACGCGTCGAGTTGCACGATCCGTTGCGGCACGGCGTACACCGGCAAGCGCTGACGGCACGCCTGCAGAATCTGTAGCGCGCTGCCTTGCGCGCTGGTCACGAAGGCAATCAGGCCGCCGGCACGGCCCGCATCGTCGACGGGCCATGCGACCACCGCGCAGAGCGCCGCCTGGCTGCATGCCTGCACGACATGTTCGACTTCTTCGAGCTCGATCCGATTGCCGCGAATCTTGATCTGCGTGTCCAGCCGCCCTTGAAACACAATGCCCTGCCCGGCTACCTCGCGCGCGGCGTCCGAGCTTCGATACCAGCGTTGCGACCTGCGGCCCGGATAGGTCATCGAGACAAAACGGCAATTGCCTGGCTCGTCCGCTGACAGATAGCCCGCGGCTAACTGGGGCCCGCCGATCAGCAACTCACCGCTTTCACCGGGCGCTACCGGCGCGAGCGCCGCGTCGACGATCAACAGTTCCATCCCCGGCAATGCGCCGCCGAGCGGCATAACCGCATGCTGCGGATCGCCGGGAGAATCCGGCGTGACTTCGAAAGCCGCGCACGCCACCGTGGTTTCCGTCGGTCCGTACATATTCAGTACCCGGCTGTTCGGCGCGGCTTGCAACCACGCCTGCACCAACAAACGCGGCAGGGGCTCGCCGCCGAACAGGGTGACGCGCACGCTCGGAAATTCGTTCGCGCCCAGTTTGCGAAATTGCTGCATGAAGCCGGCCACCGAGGGCACGCTGCTCCAGTGCGTAATCGCGTGGTCCTTGATAAAGGCCGCGTTGTAGATCGGCTCGACAGTCTTCGGCACGTACAGGCAGCCGCCGTTTGCCCAGCACACGAACATGTCGTGTACTGACGGATCGAAAGTGAGTTCGCACCATTGCGCGTAGCGCGCACGGGGCATCCTGCCCAGCAGTTGCAGTTGCCCTGTTACGTAGGCGTGAGCGTTGGCGTGCGAGATCGGTACGCCTTTGGGCGCGCCGGTCGAACCGGACGTGAAGAGTACGTAGGCCAGATCGTGCGGTGCGCGTGACGTGGCGGCTTCTGCAACTGATGGTTCGGAATGGAGCCCGCCTTCGTCATCCAGCAGCAATATCCGCGGACAGTCGTCAAGCAACGACAACACTTCGCCGAGCACTGCCTTGCAACGCCGGTCGACCAGCAGCAGCGGCGCGCCCGACTGCTCGATCACGGCTGCAATGCGCGCGGCAGGTACGTTGGGATTGAGCGGCACGTAAGCGAAACCCGCCTTGAGGATCCCCAGCAGGCCGGCGTAGGCGGCCACACTGCGATGCGCGAACAGCAGACAGCGCCCGAGCCGGCCGGCCGGCATGGCGGCCGTCAATCCGGCCGCAATCCGGCGCGCCCGCGATGCGAGTTCGTCATAGCCATAGAGGCGTTCATCGACCCATAGCGCGGGACTATCCGGCTCGCTCGCGGCAGTGTCGAAGAAGAAGGAATCCAGCATTCGCAGCCTCGGTCCATTGCGCATCGAACCGGCGCGCGCATCGGCTTATCCGAATGGGCGCGAAAAAAGTTGCCGGTTATGCCGAAAGCACGCTGCCGGAGGCGTGAGCGACCCAGTAACGCGCTGCGTTATCGCAGGAGAGTTTCACCAGAAAGATGCGCGGACGACACCGAGGAAAGCCGGTGTCCTCACGCGATATCGCTAGAGAACGCTGTCGTCCAAGGCTTCGTGAGAATCATAGGATCCGGCACGGCCGGTATATGTGCGATACCGCTCTCAACAGACGAATGAGGGGTGTTTGACGGTGCGCCGCTGCGAGCGGCGCGCTTCATACAGGTGTGTTAATTACGCACACCGCTTTGCTTCCGGAAGGCGTCCAGAATGTGCCGCTCCAACGCGTTGTAGTCGCGGCCGAAGTGATGGTCGCCCGACGTACGAATCACCTCGACGCCGGTGTTGGTCAGCGCCGGACACAAGGTGTCCTTCTCGTCTTCACCGTAGAAGCACTGCACGATCGCGGGTGGTACGCGTGCAAATTCCGGCTGCACCTTCAAGGCTTTGTCGCTCGCCGGCATACCGAGCCAGCCACCCACGCGGATCTGGAAATCGGCATCGGGCGCGAAGCCGAGCAACGCAATCAGCGACACTTTCGCGCGCAGCGCTTCAGGCAGGCGGTTATACGCGAACGGCATGACGTCGGCGCCGAACGAATAGCCGACGAGCGCAATATGGTCCGCATGCCAGCGCGCGCCGTAGGTCTGCATCACGCGCGCGAGATCGCGGCTCGTCTGCGCCGGCGTCTTTTCGCTCCAGAAGTAGCGGAGGCTGTCGATGCCGATCACCGAAACGCCGTCTTTCTGCAAGGCGAGCGAGATGGTCTTGTCGAGGTCGCGCCAGCCGCCGTCGCCGGAAATCACGATCGCCATGAGGCCGTTCGGATGCGCTGCGGGCAATTCGATCAGCGGCAGATCGGAGACGTCGTCATCGTTCGTCGACGCTGTCTGCAAATGCGGCGTGACCATCGCAACGAGCCGCGTGCGATCGCCGTTGCCGGGCGTCGCCTTTTCGACGAAGCCAGGCACCTTGTCGCGGATGATCGTCGGGTCCGGCGGGCACGGTTGGAAGCGCGAATCCAGCGTGCGCTCCGCGTCCACCGAGACCGCGCCGGCAACCGTATTCGACGGCGCCTGTTCGAGCACATGCATCGCCAGCGTCGCGCCCTGCCCCGTACCCGCGACGATCGGCGCGAAATAGCGGCTCGATTGCGATTGCCGTTCGAGTTGATGGCTCAAGGCTTCAGCGTCGCCGACCAATTGATGGCAGGCTTCTTTTTTCGCGCTCAGATTGGCCGCATAGCGTGCCGTATCCACACCGACGGTCATCGCCCCGGCCTTGGCGAGCGCATCGGCGGTTTGCTGGTCGGCCGCACTCCAGCCGCCGGCCGCCGAGTAAAGCACCACGAAGCCGCGCAAGGGGCCGGCTGGCTGTGTCACCGTCACGTCGCCATAACGGCCACCGGATACGGTGGTGGTTGCGGCCAGGGCGGCCGCGCTGCCAACAACAAGGCCCGCCGCCACGGCGAGCCTGAAAAACGGATGCAATGTCATGAACGCCGGCCTCCTGCCAGCAATGACAGGTCCGCGAGCGTGAAGAACACACCCATCGAACCTGACGCCGCGAGATAGCGCGGCTCCCAATGCGGCTGGAACTTGCTCTTGAAAGCACGCAGTCCGCGGAAGTTATAGAAGCGGCCGCCGAAGCGCCACACGATGCCCGCCAGCCGATGCCAGCGCGACGCGAGCGGTGTCGGCTGCATGCCGGAGAGCGGCGCGATGCCGAGACTGAGCGAGCGAAACCCCGCCTGCTTCAGATGCAGCGCCAGTTGGGTAAACAGATATTCCATCGCATACGGCGACGCGCTTTCCACGTGCCGCATCACGCCGACCGTCGCTTCGGTGTTCATATCGGTTGTCATGAAGGTCACGAAAGCGGCCGGCTCGCCGTTCTGACGCACCAGCATCACGGATTGCGCGGCGAGGTATTCGTCGGTAAACGCGGCCACCGAAAAGCTCTTTTCGCGCGCGTCGCGGCTATCGAGCCAGCCGTCGGAAATCTCGCGCAACGTTTCGAGCGACGCAGGCACGTCAGCCTGATCGATCACTTCGACGGCAAAGCCGTCACGTTCGCCGCGCTTGAGCGCATAGCGCAGATGCGCGCGATGCGAGCCCTTCAGGTCGAAATCGTCGAGCACCACGTGGGCTTCTTCGCCGAGTTTCATCAGCGTTAGGCCTGCGTCGAGATAGAGCGGCAAGGCATTGGCGCGCACCTGATAGAACGCGGCGCGGCCGCCGTGCGCATGCGCGAGCGCGACGAACTTGCTGATCAAGCCGGCCCACTCCTCGCGCGGCCCAACCGGATCGTGAAGCGCGGCCCACGTGCGGCCGTTTTTTGCGTACATCAGGAAGGCTTCGCGCGATTCGGAAAAGAGGAAACTCTTGTCGCCCATCAGCGCGAGGCCGGCGTCGCTGCGCTCCTGGGCGCGCACGATGCGCGCCGCGTCTTGCAGATCCTGCGGAGCAGGCATGACGAAACGGCCCGCCGCAGGGCGCAGCAATTGCCAGAAAGAGAACGTGGCGGCGAACAGGCTGGCGGCCAGGGTCGCGCGCAGCGCACGCGGGGCGCGTTCGTCGAAAGCGAATTGCCACCACAGGTCGCGCGTGTACGGCACGTCGCGGAACGCAAACAGCATCACCCACACGGCGAGCGCGAGCACCATCGCCACCGACACCAGCCAGCCCGCCGTAAAGCGCTCGGCAAACAGCGACGAATGGCGGTTGAAACGGCGGCGCGTGGACAACAGCAGCGCGATCAGCATGCCAAGCACACTCGCTTCCACGAAGGCGAGGCCTTTGGTCAGCGAGAGCGCGAGGCTCAGCACCGCCAGCAGCAAGGTCATCCACCACGCGGCGTCCAGACGCCGCAGCAAACCACGCGCGACGAACAACAGCAGCACGCCGAGCACGCTGCACAGCATCTGCGAGCTTTCGAGCACCCACAGCGGCAGCACGTCGCGCAGGATCAGGATGCGCTGCCAGAACGCGGGCGTCGCGCTGGAAATCACCAGCATGCCGCCCACGACGAAAGTCACGAGGCTCAGAAACAGCGGCGCGAGTTTGTATGCACCTGCCGCGTGCCGCAGTGGCAGGCGGCTTTTCAGCGCGCGACCTTCGAAGCCGGCGAGCAGCGCCGCCGAGACGATCAGCGGCACGCCGAAGTAAATCGCGCGATAAGCGAGCAGCGCCGCGACCATCTGATGCGTTTGCACGCTGCCGTTCAGCGTGAACACCATCGCGGCTTCGAACACGCCGACACCGCCGGGTGTGTGGCCGATCATGCCGAGCAGCATCGCGGCGGCATAGACGGTGATGAAGGTCACGAAGCCGACGTCCGCATGCGGCAGCAGCGCCCACAGCGCGAGACCCGCGGCCACCACGTCGAGTACCGCGAGGGCCACTTGCGCAAGCAGATCGCGGCGCGCCGGGATGTCGAACGACAGCCACTGCCAGCGCGTGCGGATCGGGCGCGTGTCGCGGCGGCAGGCGGCGGCCGCGAGTCCGAGCACGACGAGCAGCGCCGCGCCGCTCCAACGCAGCGTGAGCGGCGGGAGATGCAGCATCGTCGCAAGCGGGTCGGCGAGGCACACCATGCCGAGTGCCGTCGTCAACACCAGCGCGAGCCCGAGCGACACGCTCGTGAACACGGTCATGCGGCCGATCTGTGCGGGCGTGACGTTCGACACCCCGTAGACGCGCACGCGCACCGCGCCGCCCGTCAACGCACCGAAGCCGGTCGCATTGCCGAGTGCGGAGCCCGCGGTCGCGCCGATCCACAGGGCCGCGCGCGGCACCGCCGCGCCCAGGTAGCGCAAGCCGACTGCGTCGCGGCCGACCAGCGCGATATAGCTGAGCGTGGTCGCGCCGAGCGCCGCGGCCCACTCGCTTGCCGTCAGGTGACGCAGCTCGCGCATGACCGACCGATAGTCGACCGCTTGCGAGAGATGTTGCAAGACGAGCAGCAACAGCCCGCAAATGCCGAGTGCGAGCAAGGGCGAGAGGAGGCTCCGCTTGCCAAGCGTCTTCGATATACGGTCGAACATCGCGCCTGGCTGGTCGAATTTATTGTTATATCGGTGGAACATGGTCAATGCGGACCTTCGTAGAGCTGTCGTGGCGACGGGTCGTCTGTCACGGCGTCGCCTTACTTCGGCGATTACAAATGGATAACGGCAAAGTGTTGAAAAGGTTGACAGTGTCAGCCAATGTCAGTGAATGCGTCGGGTTTTAACCTGGGCCGGTCACTGAAGCTGAACGCACTTCGCGGCATGACGGGGCGCATGGCAGAGCAATATGGCCGATAAAACGGTCGATATTGCCGATTGGCTTGGCGTGCTGATGAGGACCGCTACGCTCGACAAGGGGCTGGATTTTAAACGCTTATTGAAGATCGCGAGACAAAGATTCGACATGGGGTCGATATCGTTCGATCGCGCACCGTTTTAAAGGCTGATTCGCTCCATCAAGATTTTCGCCTCGCGTGCCGTAATCGAGATCAAGAGCACGGCGCAATGTTGGTTTTTTGCGGCGGAAATGGCGGCAATTGAAGGAGAACGATGATGGCAGATCAGGATTGGGTGATGGCCGGTGTGTATCTGGTCGGGTTGGTGTCGATGGCGCTTCTGATGAGCGCGTTGTCCGCGCGAGCGACCAAAGTGCAGCGCGTGGTTGCATCGCGAATCAGGAAGTAACGCACGGGCGCTGCGCGTGCCGGCAATCCAGAGGTCGCCCTCCAGCGCCCTGATGCGGTTTGGTGCTCTAATCGATGACGATGCATCGATTCCGAAGCACGCTTCCCTCAGGACAGGAGACACGGATTGACGAACGAACAACAGCTCGAACGCTGGCTCGCACGCGAGCAGGAAGTCTTGGCGACGCTTAACGCCGGCCCAGGCCCCGGCGTCGCAAGCCCCGAACAGGTGGCGGGCAAGACCGGCCTGGAAGTCATGCAGGCGATGATGAACGCGGAGCTGCCCTACGCCCCGATTGCGCGCACGCTCGACTTTACGATCGTCGAAGTCAGTGCCGGGCAAGCGGTCTTTCAGGGCACGCCCCTCGCGCAGCATCTGAATCCACTCGGAACCGTGCACGGCGGCTGGATCGCCACCTTGCTCGATTCCGCGCTAGGCTGCTCGGTGCACACGATGATGGCGCCGGGCCGCGGCTACACGACCGCCGAGCTGAGCGTGAATTACGTGAAAGCCGTGACGCCGCGCGTGCAACGCGTGCGCGCCGAAGGCAAGGTGATTCATTGCGGACGGCAACTGGCCACGGCGGAAGCTCGCCTCGTCGGCCCCGACGGCACGCTCTACGCGCATGCCACGACGACCTGTCTGGTGTTCGAGATCCCGAGCCGCTAAAAGATACGGTCAAAACCGCCGGTTGCTTGCCACGGTCGGTGACTTGGCGGCAGCCCGGCTATGCAAGCGTGCGATCCGGCAACTGGCGCTGCGCATGCGTGCGCCCCGCCTTACTTTGCAGCGCCCGTGCTGACACTGGCGCTTCCCGATGCTTACTGCGGACGGCGATGCGCTTCAGCGATCACAGCGCAGTTTTGCAAATGCAGGTTCAGTGCATGCAGAGCCAGTGCGCGGAGCTTGCCCAGCCAGGTGTTAGCGGCGGGTGCAGTGCGGACAGCAGCGGCGTTGGAAGCGGTGTTCATGGTGGACTCCTGTATAGGGTTTATACCTAGGCAATAACCCGATTATAGCTCTCTCATGCCGCACCGCAACAAATATCAAAAATGTCGCCGGCATGTTGTGGGACGGCCACATCCGAGATCCCCGCAGTCTCGAAAAGGGGCAGCATCAGGCGCTGCACTATTAACCATCCGCACCGTACAGGTGCAATAATGTCGCCTTTGCCTGCGACCTCCCGCCGCAGATCGCCCGCCCCTCATGACCGTCGTTCAGAAAGCCCTGATTGCGCCCCTTATCGTCGCATGTGCGATGTTCATGGAAAGCGTCGATGCGAATGTGATCGTCACCGCCTTGCCGGTCATGGCGCGCGACTTCGGGCGCGATCCGGTCACACTGAAAATCGCGGTGACGAGCTACGTGCTCGGTCTAGGTGTGTTTATCCCGGTGTGCGGCTGGCTTGCGGACCGCTTCGGTGCGCGGACGATTTTCCGCACCGCGATCGGCATCTTCGTGACCGGCTCGCTCCTGTGCGCCGCGTCGAACTCGCTTGCCACCTTCACCCTCGCCCGTTTCGTGCAAGGCGTCGGCGGCGCGATGATGGTGCCGGTCGGGCGGATCATCATCTTTCGCGTGGTCCACAAGTCCGACTTCATCCGCGCGATGAACTATCTGAGCGTCCCGGCGCTGCTCGGGCCGGCAGCCGGACCGCTGCTCGGCGGCTTCATCACCACCTATCTGCACTGGCGCCTGATCTTCTTCATCAATGTGCCGATCGGCATTTTGGGTATCTATCTGGCCAACCGGTATATCGCCAACACGCGTGAACCGGATCCCGGACCGCTCGACTGGATCGGCTTTTTTCTGTCGGCGGCCGGCGCGGTGCTGCTTCTGCTCGGACTGTCGCTAGTCGGCGGCGAACTCATGTCGAATCGGGACGCGTTCGGCATGTGCGCGAGCGGTGCTGCGCTGCTGGTGGTCTACGTCGCGTACGCACAGCGCGTCAAATTGCCGTTGCTCGATCTGCGCTTCTTCAAGGTACCGACTTTTCAGGCGAGCGTGCTCGGCGGCTCGCTGTTTCGCATCGGCCTCGGTGCGCTGCCCTTTCTGCTGCCGCTGATGCTGCAGGAAGGACACGGCATGAGCGCGTTCGAGTCCGGCCTGATTACCTGCGCGTCCGCGTTCGGCGGCATGTTCATGCGCACCTTCGCCTCGCGCGTGCTGCATCGCTTCGGCTTCCGTTCGGTGCTGGTGGTGAACGCGGCGCTGTCAGGGATTGCGATCGCGGCGTGCGGACTGTTTTTCCCCGGCACGCCGACCTGGATCATCTGGTTCGTCGTGTTGCTCGGCGGCTTCTTCCCCGCGCTGCAATTCACGAGTCTCAACTCGCTGACTTACGCGGAAATCGCCAGCCGCGACGTGGGGCGCGCGACGAGTCTCGGCAGCGTCGTGCAGCAGATGTCGCTCGGTCTGGGCGTGACGGTGGGCGGTATCGTGCTGCAGATTTCGCGCGTGCTGCACGGACATCCGGGCATCATGTGGTCGGATTTCTGGCCCGCGTTTCTGGTGGTGGGCCTGTGCTCGTTCGCGTCGATTCCGGTCACGCTGCGCATGCCGCATCGCGCGGGTGAAGAGATCTCGCGAGGCGGTCGAGGCTAGCGCCCGCGTTTATCCAGTCAGGAAGCGCGCGTTGACGGCTAGCCGGAACCGCACGGCCGGCGCCGCGTTTCCGCCTGCTCCAGCAACGCTTCGAATAGCGCGAGTTCCACCGGCTTGACGAGATGGGCGTGAAATCCCGCCGATTGCGTACGTTCGCGATCGCTTGAGTGACCGAAGCCGGTCATGGCGGCGAACACCGTGTCGGACAGAGCGGGCATCGCGCGCAACGCCTCGAGCGTCGCGTAACCGTCCATTCTGGGCATCGCAAGGTCGATCAAGGCAAGGTGGGGCGCGAGGCGCGGCGCAACGGCGAGTGCCTGCTGGCCGTCGTAGGCAATGCGGACTTCGTGGCCTTTGAGTTCGAGCAGCATGGCGAGGCTGTCGGCGGAGTCGCGATTGTCGTCCACCAACAGAATACGCAACGCAGACACCGCGTTTCCCGCCACGCCGGCCTGATCAGCCTGCTCTGCGGGGAGCGCTGCGGCAAACGGCAAACTGAGCGTGAACGAGCTGCCGCACCCCACTCCCTCGCTGCTCGCGATGATGCTTCCGCCATGCAATTCGACCAGCGATTTGCACAATGTAAGGCCGATGCCGAGACCACCTTCGCCGAGGCTTTGCCCTTCCTTTTCCTGCGCGAACAACTCGAAGATCGAATCGAGCGAACGTACCGGAATGCCGCGGCCACGATCGCGCACTTCCAGCACAGCCATCTGATGATCGACACGTCCGAAGATCTCGACGCGGCTGCCAGGCGGCGAAAACTTCGACGCGTTATGCAGCAGGTTTTGCAGCACCTGCACGAGCCGCGTCGTGTCGCCGTGCACGATCAGCGGCTCGACCGGCATATGCGTCCCCACGCTCTGTTCCCGCGCATCGGTAAACGGCCGTGCCGCTTCGATCGCACGCGCCACCACTTCGGCCAGATCGACACGCGCGAGGCGCAACTCGACCTTGTCCGACATGATGCGGCCGACGTCGAGCAGATCGTCGACGAGACGCGTGAGGTGCGTGACCTGGCGGTCGATCAGATCGCGCGAGCGCGCCAGCGTTGGACTCATGCCCGCTTCGAGTTGCATCACGCCGATCGCGTTGCGCACCGGTGCAAGCGGATTGCGCAACTCGTGGGCGAGGGTCGCGAGAAACTTGCGCATGCGCTCGCCGGAGCGCTCCAGCTCTTCGCGCTCACGGCGCTCGGTCAGATCGCGCGTGACCTTGGCGAAACCACGCAACCGGTTCGATTCGTCATAGACGGCGGTGATGTTGACGTTGGCCCAGAAGGTCGTGCCGTCCTTGCGCACGCGCCAGCCCTCGTCTTCGACACGGCCGAGCTGCCTCGCGATCGCCAGTTCGCGCGCGGGCTTGCCGGCCGCTGCTTCTTCGCGCGTGTAGAAGTTCGAGAAATGCTGGCCGATGATTTCGTCGCGCGTATAGCCTTTGATGCGCGCGGCGCCTGCGTTCCAACTCACCACATAGCCGTCCGGATCGAGCATGAAAATCGCGTAGTCTTTCACGTTGTCGACCAACAGACGGAAGCGTTCCTCGCTCTGCCGCAACGCTTCCACAAACGCGCGCTGGGTGGTCAGATCGCGGGTAATTTTGGCGAAGCCGGTCAGCACACCCGCCTCGTCGCGCACCGCCGTGATGACCACGTTGCACCAGAAGGTCGTGCCGTCTTTGCGAACCCGCCAGCCTTCGTCCTCGAAGCGGCCAGTCAGCGCTGCCTGCTGCAACTCGTAAGCGGGCCAGCCGCGCGCCACGGCTTCGGCAGGGTAGAAACGCGAGAAGTGCTCGCCGATGATTTCGCGCGCCGCGTAGCCCTTCAGTTTTTGCGCGCCGGCATTCCAGCTGACGATACGTCCGGTCGGATCCAGCAGGAAGATTGCGTAGTCTTCAATCGACTGGACCAGCGCCCCGTAATCGACCTCGGCGGGCGTGTTCGCGTGGAGCACGCGCGGCTCGTCAGCGGTCTCGCCGTTGTCGCCTGCGGGGGGGACATCAGTCTTGTTCATGGTGAAAAGCGTCTATTGATATGTTCAGGCAGCATACACCGGCTCACTTCCATATTTCGCTCATGACCCAGCCTCATTGGACAACGTCAGCAGGCTCGATCAAACCACGACCACGCCGCAGAAACTCCGACCCTCAATGCCCCCCGGCACCAGCCGCCGCTGCCGCACTCGCCTTGTCCGGCTTCGTCACCCAGATCAACGGAATGATCACCACGAAAATCACGGCTGAAAGCCAGAAAATATCGTTCAGACCGAGCATCGCTGCCTGCGTATTCATCGACTGTTCGAAGAACGCCATCGCCTGAGAACCGCTTCCGCCCAGCGACGCTTGCACGGCGTCCAGAGCGGAAGTGAACGTTGGATTGTTCACACTCGTTTGCTCGGCCAGCCTCGCATGATGCAAGATCGTACGGTCATTCCAACCCGTAGTAGCAAGCGACGTTCCCACTGCCCCGGCAAACACCCGGGCGAAATTCGATAATCCCGCAGCGGCCGGAATCTTGTCGGGAGTGAGGCCGGAAAGAATGATCGCCGTCAGCGGCACAAAGAACAATGCAGTCGGAATACCTTGCAGCAGAGTCGGTAAAACCAGGGTCCACGTATCCACACCAGTCGTGTAATGCGAGCGCATGAAAAACACGCCGGCAAACCCAAGAAACGCCAGCGTCGCCAATACTCGCGCATCCGATTTCGGCATGATCTTCGCCATCACCGGCGCGAGAATCACGGCAAAGATGCCAAGCGGTGCGGTAGCCAGACCGGCGTCCACCGACCGGTAGCTCAAGTACTCCTGCATCCATTGCGGCAACAGGACAAGGTTCGAGAAAAACACCGCGTAGGCCACCGAAATCGCAATCGTGCCACCCAGAAAATTACGCCCTCCGAACAATCGCAAGTCGACGATCGGATTCTTCTCGGTCAGCTCCCAGATCAGAAAGAACACAAAGCTCATCGCCGCGAATACGGTCAGCGCGACAATCACAGGCGAATTGAACCAGTCCAGGTCCTTGCCCTTGTCGAGCATGATCTGCAGGGAGCCCACCCATGCGATCAGCGAGAGCAGCCCCACCTTGTCGATCGGCAAGCGTTTGGTCGGGGTTTCGCGCGTGCGGTAGATCGCCCACGTCACGCCTGCTGCAAAGATGCCTACAGGAATATTGATGTAGAAGATCCATGACCACGAGTAGCTATCGGTAATCCAGCCGCCGAGCGCCGGGCCGGCGATCGGGCCGACCGTCGCTGTCATGGCCCACAACGCCAAAGCGTGCGAGCTCTTTTCCCGCGGATACGAGCCGAGCAGAATCGCCTGCGACAGCGGAATCAACGGACCCGCCACCGCACCCTGCACGATCCGCGCCGCGAGCAGTACCGGCAGAGTCGGCGCAATGCCGCACAACCACGACGAGAGTACGAACAACAGAATTGCCCACACGAACAGTTTGATTTGCCCGACGCGCTGCGTGAGCCAACCCGTCAACGGAATCGCAATCGCGTTGGCCGCGGCGAACAGCGTAATCACCCACGTCCCCTCGTCCACCGACACACCAAGATTGCCCGCAATGGTCGGAATCGCGACGTTCGCAATCGACGAATCAAGCACGTTCATAAACGTGGCCAATGCCACGGCAAGCGTCGCCAGCACGAGCTTGCCGCCGGTCAGAGGCGGGAGCGTGGCGGAATTGGGCGAACCATTCATTTCATCACCTATGGAAGAAGGCTAATGCCTGACTTGTCAGCTAATCGGTTAAAAAAACGGGCGTCAGGAGATCGTCCGTTCAACCTGCTATCCGTGCTGCGTTCTTTGGTGTCGCGCTTGCCGCTACAGCACGTGCCGATGGCATGTTCTGCGCGATGATCCTGGCGATTTCGGCATCGGCGTCAGCGCCGTACTGGGCGAACACGTCCGTGCGATAAGTGGTGTTGGTTGCCGCGCCCAGTTGGGTGCCTGACTCGTCGCGCGTTTCGACATCGACTTGCATCGACAAGCCGATCCGCAGCGGATGAGCGTTCAGTTCGTTCTGGTCAAGCTGGATTCGCGCCGGGAGGCGCTGTACCACCTTGATCCAGTTGCCGGTCGCATTCTGCGCGGGCAACACAGCGAATGCGGCCCCCGTGCCCGCCGAAAAACCCACTACGTGGCCGTGATACTTGACGCTCGACCCATACACGTCGGCAGTCAGCGTGACCGGTTGGCCGATGCGCATGTGCTTCAATTGGCCTTCCTTGAAGTTCGCATCGACCCACACGCCGTCGAGCGGCACGATCGCCATCAACGGCGTGCCCGGTGCCACGCGTTGACCGACCTGCACCGAGCGGCGCGCCACATAACCTGTCACCGGTGCAGGCAAGGTGTTGCGTGCGTAATTCAGGTACGCGTCGCGCACTTTCGAGGCGGCGGCCTGCACGTTCGGGTGCTGTTCGACCGACGTGCGATCGGTCAGCGCGTGATTGGCCGCGGCCTGCTGGCGAGCGGCGTCGAGCGCGGCTTGCGCGGAGCTGACGGCGTCGCGCGCATGAGCGATGTCCTCACCGGATACCGCGCCCGTTTCGGCAACGGCCTGGCGGCGCTTGAGGTCGTCTTCGGCGCGCGCGAGATCGGACTGACGTTGCGCGATGGTCGCGGCGTAGAAGTCGTTGTTCACGTAGAGGCCACTGACCTGTCTCACGGTCTGGCCGAGCGTCGCTTCGGCGTTCGACAGCGCGACTTTCGCGTCGGCGTTATCGAGCGTCACGACCGGTGCGCCCTGCTTGACGATCTGCGTGTCGTCGGCGTTCACTGCCACCACGGTGCCGCTCACTTGCGGCGTCAACTGCACGAGATTGCCGTTGACGTAGGCATCGTCGGTCGACTGATGATATTGACCGTTAGTGATGTAGTAGGCGCCGTAGCCCGCGCCGGCCAACACTACTGTGGCGGCCAGCAAGGCGAGCAGCAGCTTGCGCTTCGCAGGCGCCGTCACCTGCTTGGCTTGGTCCGCGTCCGCCGTCTCGCGGTTGGTGGTGATCGTATCGCTCATTTTGTGGGTCCTGACAGAAAGTGAAAGCGTCGCGATGGCGTCTTAGCGGGTGGCGACGACGGGGTTGGTTTGTACTGCCGAACTGGCCGAGGTTGCCGACGCGGCCACGCTGCCCTGTGCGCGCGAATCAGCGCTGTCGGTATAGCCACCGCCCAGTGCGGCAGCCAGAGCAATTTGCTGATCGCGCCGGTTCATCTTCAGATTCGCGACCTGCTGGTCGGCGGCGAGCGCCGTGGTGTCGGCATTCAGTACCGTTAGCTGATTCGCAAGACCGGCCTTGTACTGCGTGAGCGCCAACTGATCGGCACCGCGGGCGGCTTCCTGGGCGGCTTGCGCGTCGCCGAGTTGCTCGTCGGTCGAACGGATTTGCGCGAGTTGCGTCGCGACTTCGGACAGCGCGGTGACGAGCGTCTGGTTATACGTCGCGACGGCGTAGTCGAAATCGGCATACCGGCCCTTTAGTTGCGCGCGCAACTGACCGCCGTCGAAGATCGGCAGATGGATCGCGGGACCGACCGACGCCGTGCGGCTCGCTGCGGTCAGGAAGCGGCCGAAGCCAAACGCGTCGAGACCGATAGCCGCACTTAGGTTGATGTCGGGATAGAACTCGGCCTTGGCTTCCTTCACGTCATGCGTGAGCGCGTCGACGCGCCATCTGGCAGCGACCAGATCCGGGCGGCGGCTCACCAGGTCGGCAGGCAGGTTATCCGGCAGACGTACTTCGTCGCCGATCCCGAGCGTTGGGCGCGCAATCGTGAGGCCACGGTCCGGGCCGGCGCCAAGCAATGCGGCCAGTTGATAACGGGTGGTGAGGATGCTGCCGTCGAGCGATGCCAACGTAGCGCGACTGGTGGCGAGGTTCGCTTGCGCGGTCTTGCGTTCGACCTGGGTATCGAGACCTGTTGCGATGCGGCCGGCGGTGATGCGGTCGATCTGCTCGCGCTGCGTGATTTCCTGCTGCGCGATGTCGCGTAACGCGTACAGACGGGCGAGCTGGTTATAGGCCCGTGCCGTTGCGGACGTCAGCGACAGCCTGACGACTTCGGCATCCGCCTCGCTCGCCTGCAGTTGAGACAACGAGGCCTTGAGTGCTTCGCGATTCTTGCCCCACAAGTCCAGATCGTAGGAAGCGGATAACAGGCCTTTGTTCTCCGATTGCCATGAACCGCCAAACGGCGGCGGCACCAGCGCCGTGCCCGAATACTGCTGGCGCGTGAACGAATACGTGGCGCCGACTTGCGGCATCGTGCTGGCCTTCGCCGTGTCGCTATACGCAGCGGCTGCGGCAACGCGTGCCCGGGCCTGTTCGATCGACGGATTGCCCTTCAGCGCTTCCACAAGCAAGGCCTTCAGTTGCGCGTCGCCGAACTGATCGGCCCAATCGGCGGCAGGCCAATGGCCGTGATCCGCGGGGAGGCTTTGTTGCGTCGCGTAGGTCTGTGGCTGTGCCATCTGTTTGTCGCTCGAGATGCCAGCGTAGTTCGCGCAAGCCGACAGCACGGCCGCGAAGATTGCCGTCACGCCCACCTTCGCGATGCGTGACCTGGCTGCCTGCCTATTTAGCTGCAATATCATTTGCTGACCTGTCAGATATTAGGGTAAAAAAATGGCTGCAATCGTTCGCAGCGTTGTTTGCCTCGTTGCTTGCTAGTCTTCGAGAAACTTGTTCAGCAGGCGGCGCAATTCCTCGAATTCGGCTTTGGTGAATTTCCTCAAACGCCCGTTCAGCACCGCCGGAGCAATCTGCGGAAGATGCTCGGCGACGTCCTCCCCTGCCTTCGTCAACTTCAGATTGACGACGCGCCGGTCCTCCATACTGCGCGAGCGCTCCAGCAGACCTTTGGTCTCGAGCTTGTCGAGCATGCGTGTCATCAAACCCGTGTCGATACCGAGATGTTTGGACAACTCGAACGGCGTGGTCGCAATGTCCTGACGCAACGACAGCAGGATGCCCATTTGCTGGCTGGTGATATCCAGATCTTTAAGCGCGGCGTCCATTTCCGTAATCAACACGTTGCGCGCCTTGTTGATGGCGAACCCCACACTGTTTGTCAGACCGAAACTCTCCGGCGTGTAGTGATCCATGCGCAGCTCCTTGTTGGTTGCAATCAATATATCTGCATAGTCAGATACTGTCAAATTTAAATTTGTAGAAGTCAGATTCATGAATGCAAGACGGGACGACAAGTATGTGCGGACGAATCCATTGCGCGTGGGCCGATGTTCGCAGGGCGGACCGCGGAGGACGGCCTCCCGCGCCGGCTGGACGATATAGCCCGCCGTCAGACCGCCGCGCCAACCTTTTCCGCCAGCTTCGCGTCGTAACTGGAATGGACGTGCACCCGCTTCTTCTCCGGATAGGCGTACGCGTATGCCTTGCGCAGCGCCAGCGACGCCTCGTGAAAACCGGACAGAATCAGCTTCTGCTTGTTTGGATAGTTGGCGATGTCGCCGACCGCGAAAATGCCGGGCCGCGAGCTTTCATAGTTGGACGTATCCACATCGACGCGGCCGCCGTGGATCGACAGATTCCACTGCGCGATTGGCCCGAGATCGGCAACCAGGCCGTACAGCACGACGAGTTGCCCGGTGTCGAGTTGCGTTTCGCCTTCGATATGCCGCAGCGCGATCGACTTCAGCGTATCGCCTTCGACGTTGAGCCCCGAAATCGCGCCGACGATGAAGTCCATCTCCCCTGCTTCGACCGCGCGCCGCATCGACTCGACGCTCGAATCCGCCGCACTGAAGCCGTTGCGACGATGCACCAGCGTTACGCGCCGCGCGACCTTGCGCAGTGCCAGCGCCCAGTCGAGCGCTGAATCGCCGCCGCCGGCCACCACCACCGTCTTGCCGGCGAAATCGGCGAGACGTTGCACGCTGTAGTGCACGTGACGCGACTCCAGCGGCACGGCTTCCGCGAGCGGCAGTTTTTGCGGCACGAACGCGCCATTGCCGGCGGCAAGCAGAATCGCCGCCACGTCGAATACGAGGCCGCGGTCGGTGCACACGGTCCAGCGTCCATCGTCGCGCTGCTCGACCGACTCGACCCGTTGCTCGAGATGGATGGGCACATCGAACGGCTTGCATTGCGCCATCAAACGCTCGACCAGTTCGCGCGCGGTACACGAAGGAATTGCGGGAATGTCGTAGATCGGCTTGTCCGGATAGAGCTCGATGCACTGCCCGCCCACCTTGCCGAGCCCATCGACGATCTGGCACGACAGGCCGATTACACCGGCTTCGAAAGCGGCAAAAAGGCCGACAGGCCCGGCGCCGACAATCAGGACATCGGAACGAATCGGTTGCAAAAGCGGGTCTGTTGCGGACGTCATTCGGAGTCTCATGGGGTAGATCGATGATCCACCATACAGAATCGCCCGAAGCCCGGCAACGATGCCATTACAGGCGATAAGGACGCTTGAGTTCAGCAGGCCTCGGACCGCCGGCGGCGCACGGAGACCTCGTTGAATAGATTAAATTTATGGAACTATAAGAAAACAACATTATTTTTATAGCCGACGGCTTCGTATAGTCGAGCCCAGTTCGAATGCGCCCTAGGCTCGGCGCCCTCCTTTCCCGCTACTGGACCACGATGAAACTACTCAAGTTCGCCCCTCTCGCGATTGCCGGCGCGCTCTCCAGCGCCGCCCATGCGCAAAGCAGCGTGACGCTGTATGGCCTGATTTCGGCGGGCGTCGGCTATGCGACGAATCAGGGCGGCAAGAACGCGTGGCAGGCACTCTCGGGGACCAACCAGAACCCGCGCTGGGGTTTGAAGGGCGTCGAAGATCTGGGCGGCGGCACGACCGCGATCTTCCAGCTGGAAAACGGCTTCAACGTGATGACCGGCACCGCGTCGCAAAACGGCCGCGAATTCGGCCGGCAGGCGTTCGTCGGGCTCGCCAGCAAGACGTACGGTACGTTGACCTTCGGCCGTCAGTACGACACGGTGCACGACTACGTCGGCCCGGTGATCATCGCGAGCAACGGCGTGAACATCGGCGACAACGACAACGGCTATAACGATATCCGCGTGCAGAATGCGGTGAAATACGTGACGCCCGACTATCACGGCCTGAAGGCCACCGCCGAGTACGGTTTCAGCAACGCCACCGGTTTCGCCAACAACAATGCGTACAGCTTCGGTGCCGGTTACGAGAACGGCCCCCTGAAGTGGAGCGTGGTCTACGCGCAGTACAACCACCCGTTTAGCGCGACCAATCCGGACGGCGCGATTTCGAACGACTATGCGTCGTCGCTACTTATCTTCGCGAAGAGCGCACTGCATCCGGCCGCGTACGCGAGCAAGCAGCGCATCTTCGGCACGGGTGGCTTCTATACGGTCGGCCCTGCGCAATTTGCAGCGCTCTTCACCGATGTCCGCTACGATTATCTCGACGGTTCGCATCTGCATTTGCAGAACTACAACCTGAACCTGAACTACCACGTGACGCCCGCGCTCGTTCTCGGCGCAGCGTATGCCTTCACTGACGGCAAATACGATGTGATCAACACGAGCCCCAAATGGCATCAGGTCAATCTGCAAGCCGACTATTTCCTGTCGAAACGCACCGACGTCGCGCTGACGGTGATCGCGCAGCAAGCTGCTGGCGACGCGCAACACGCGCAGATTTTTGCCTATGCGCAATCCACCGGCATCCGTCAAATGATCACGACGGTCGGCATGCGCCACGTATTCTAACGATGATGAACGCCTTCGATCCAACGCAGGACCGGCGCGCGTTTTTGCGCACGGCCATGGGACTCGCTGCGGGTGCATCGGCGTGGCCGATGCTGGCCGCCGCTTCAGGTGTTGCCGGAGCGGCTGACGCGGCCAGTGGCACGTCCTCTTCGAGCGCCCCCGCCTTGCAAAGCGGCACGCGCCGCAGCGTGATCATCGATTGCGATCCCGGTCAGGACGACGCGATTGCGATCCTGTTCGCCCTCGGCGCGAGCGATCGGCTCGACGTGCGCGCGATCACAACGGTCGCGGGCAACGTGCCACTGAACCTCACCGAACGCAACGCGCGCATCGTGCGTGACTGGGCCGAGCAGTCGCAATCGCTGCCGGTCTATGCCGGCTGCCCGAGTCCGCTCACGCGCGAACTGATCACGGCCGCCAACGTGCACGGCAAGACCGGTCTCGAAGGTGTGCCGCTGCATGAACCGCTCGCGCCTCTCGCGTCGCAGCATGCGGTCGCCTTCCTCATCGACACCTTGCGCGCGGCGCCGCCGCATAGCGTGACGCTGTGCGCGCTCGGGCCGTTGACCAACCTCGCTACCGCGTTCGCCGAAGCACCGGAGATCCGCAACGGCATCCGCGAAATCGTGCTGATGGGCGGCGCCTTCTTCGAGCGCGGCAACATCACGCCCGCGGCCGAGTTCAACATCTATGTCGACCCGCAGGCCGCGCAAGTCGTGTTTGCGAGCGGTGTACCGATCGTCGTGCTGCCGCGCGACGTCGCCGTGAAAGCACCGATCACGCCGGCCCGGATCGCGCCGATTCGCGCGCTCGGCAATCGCTGCGGCACCATGGCCGCCGACATCATGGCCGCGGAAGTCGCGTATCAGAAGGGACGCCGGGGCATTGAAGAAGCGCCCATGTACGACCCCTGCGCGACCGGCTACCTGATCGAGCCGTCCCTGTTCAAGGGACGCGAGGTCAACGTGATGATCGAGACAGTCGGCGAATGGACGCTCGGTGAAACCGTAGTGGACTGGAGCGGACACAGCGGCCGCAAGCCGAACGCGACCTGGATCACCGAAGTCGACGCGGACGGTTTTTATGCCGCCTTGCGCGCACGGCTCGCCACACTGCCGTGAAGCGGCGAACGCGTGAACCCGTGAAAGGCTTGGTAACGGTCATGCATACCGCACGCGTTGCGTCAGATATGCGCGGCGAGCCATTCGCGGCAAGCACGCACGTGCGGGCCGCGGTCGTCGCCGGCGAGCGAAATCAGTGCGATCGAACGGGTGACGCGCGGCTTGTCGAGGCGCAACGCGATCAGTTCCGTGTCGTGCAGATGCATGGTGTAGAGACTGGGCAGCACTGCAATCGCCAGACGGTTGCGCACGAGTTCGTACAACGGCTCCGTGTACTCGACGCGGTAGGCGACCGTCAGTTGCAGACCTTCGGCCCCGCCGGTGCGCTGCAATGCATCGCTGACACTACCGCGCACGAACACCGCGAGGTCGCGGCCCACCAGCTTTGCCCACGCGAGGCTCTTTTTCTGCGCGAGCGGATCGTCGCGCCGCACCACCACCACGATCTGATCCTCGAACAGATCCTCGTAGCGCAACGCGGCTTCGCCGTCGTTGTCCGCCGCGGTCGCATCGGGTTCGTGCACACCCACGCCGAAATCGACTGCCCCCTGGCGCACGGCATCAATCAAGGCGGTGTTCGGCATGTCGTTCAGCGTGAAACGCAGCGACGGTTGTTGTGCGCGCAACAAGGCGAGCGCGGGCAACAGGCGCGCCGCAGCCGACGGAATCAGTCCGATGCGCACCGTCTGCACGCGTTCGGCGAAGGTGCTCGCCATATCGTCGAAGGTACCGCGCGCCTGATTGAGCAGACGCTCCGCGAGCGGCAACACGCTGGCGCCCGCATGCGTGAGCGTCAGACGATGCGCGGAGCGCGCGAACAACGGGCCGCCGAGCAGGAACTCGATCTGCCGGATCGCTGCGGTCAGCGCGGGCTGCGTCAAGGCGAGCGACTGCGCGGCCTGCGTGAAGCTGCGTGCATGCGCAAGCGTCACGAAGTACTGGATTTGCCGCAGCGTGAGCGCGGGCAAGAGGGACGAACGGTCGGTCATGGAGAGCAATGCATCGACGCAATGCGCAGCAGTATAAATGGCGTGGTTACAGGATGAATCAATTGATCAATAACGAATCTTCAATGCCGACAGCAAACAACCTGGCACCCGCAGCGCGCGACGGCTGGCTCGAACGGCGTTTCGCACTCGTCGAACGCAAGACCAGCGTGCGTATCGAAACGATCGCCGGCATCACGTCGTTTCTGGCGGCCGCCTATCTGCTGGTGGTGATTCCGTCGCTGCTGTCGGCGGGCGGCATGGATCGCGGCGCGGCGACGACCGCAACGATTCTGGTGTTCGTGCTGAGCACGGTGCTGATGGCGCTGTATGCGAATCTGCCGTTTCTGGTGGGGCCCGGCATCGGCGGCTCGGTGATTCTCGGCATTACGCTCGCAGGCGAGCATGTCGCGTGGCAGACGGGCCTCGGCATCGCCTTCGTGTCCGGCGTGCTGTTTCTGATCCTGACGCTGGTGGGCGCGCGCAGTCTCGTGGTGCGGCTGATTCCGGCGCAAATCAAGCTTGGGCTTGGCGCCTCGATCGGCTTGTTCATCGCGGTGCTCGGCTTCCGTAATGCGGGGATGGTGGTCGCCAACGCGAAAACCAATGCGCTCGCGCTCGGCGATTTCTCGCGGCCCGGCACCCTGGTCGCCTTGATCGGCCTTGGCGCGGCTGTCGTGCTGCAGGGCCGCCGCGTACCCGGCGCGATTTTGTGGGCGATCCTGATTGCGGCCGCTACCGGTGTGCCGCTCGGCGTCACGCATATGCCCGCGTCGTTTCTGTCGTGGCCGCATAGCATCGCGCCGATTGCGTTCAAGCTCGACATTGCGAGCGCCTTGAGCGTGGCCGCCATTCCGTATCTGTTCGTGTTCTTCGCGGCGGAGTTTTTCTCGACGCTCGGCACCACGCTCGCAGTCGGCGCCAAAGCGGATCTGCTCGACGAAAACGCGAATCTGCCGAATATCAACCGCCCGTTTCTCGTCGATTCGATTGCGGCGACGCTCGGTCCGGTGTTCGGCATTCCAGCGCTCACGGCGCTTGTGGAATCCGCGGCAGGTGTTGAAGCGGGTGGACGTACGGGCCTTTCTTCGCTCGCGGCCGCCGCGATGTTCGCACTGATGCTGTTGTTCGTGCCGGTCGCGCTGGCCATTCCGAAAGAAGCCACCGCGCCCGCGTTGATCCTGATCGGACTATCGATGTTCAGCACGATTCGCCATACGCATTTCGACGACTTCAGCGACTCGCTGCCCGTTCTTTCGATGGTGCTGCTCACGTTGATGTCGAACAGTTTCGGCACCGGCATTGCGGGCGGTCTGCTCTGCTATGTGCTCGTCAAGCTGCTCGCCGGACGTTTCCGTGAAGTACCGTGGGGCCTCTATGTGCTGGCCGTGCCGCTCGGCTATTACTTCTATACCGTGGTCAAGCCGCATTGAGATTTGCACCTTAGCAACTTTGTTACCCGACTTTGCTGCACATTGTTATCCTGCATTCGCACTAAACTGAATTAGCGTCGAGTTTTACGCACTACCGAAAACCATACCGACATGAAAGAGACATTGGGCAACGTGCCCGCATCGCGCCTTGGCATTACGCTCACCGATGCCCATCGCGCCTTCTTCACCGCCCTGCCGAAGGTCGAATTGCATTGCCACCTGCTGGGCGCGGTGCGTCACGAGACCTTTATCGCGCTCGCTGAAAAGAGCCACGCGCCGATCGACCGCGAAGAGATCGACGCGTTCTATACTCGCGGCGAAAAGCCCCTCGGCGTGCTGCGTGTGCTGCGCGCGCTCGACGAGCATCTGCTCACGCATGCGGACGACCTGCATCGCATCGCCTACGAATATCTCGCCGATGCCGCCGCACACCAGGTGCGTCATAGCGAATTCTTCTGGAATCCTACCGGCACGGTGCGCGTCTCGAAGATTCCCTATGCGGATGCGCAAGCGGCCATCGTCACCGCGATTCGCGACGCCGCACTCGACTTTGGCATCAGCGCGCGACTGATCCCGAGCATCGACCGCGAAGCCGATCCCGACGAAGCGGTCGCGCTGGTCGACTGGATGTGCGCGCATCGCGCGGACGAAGTAGCGGGCCTCGGCATCGACTACCGCGAGAACGACCGGCCGCCTGAGTTGTTCTGGAAGGCGTACCGCAATGCGCGCAACGCCGGCTTCAAAACCACCGCGCATGCGGGCGAATTCGGCATGCCGTGGCGCAATGTCGAGACGGCCGTCGACCTGCTGCACTGCGACCGGATCGATCATGGCTATACGATCGTCGACAACCCGCAGTTGGCGGCCCAATACGCGGAACGCGGCATCGTGTTCACCGTGGTGCCGACCAACTCCTACTATTTGCGCACACTCGCCCCGGAAGTCTGGGCCGAACAGCATCCAATGCGGCGCATGCCGGGTCTGGGCCTGAAAATTCACCCGAACACCGACGACCCGACGCTGCACAAAGTGACGCCAAGCGAAGCATGGCAATTGATGTACAGTCACTTCGGCTTCAGCATCGCCGAGTTGCGGCAGTTCATGTTGAACGGCATCGACGGCGCATGGGTCGACGATGCAACGCGCCACGCATGGCGCGCGGCGTGGGGTGTGGAGTTTGACGCGTTAGCGGCGGCCTTGCCCGCTTAAGTGCGGACTGCGCCTCGGGTCAGGCTAGCCACTCTCGCGCGGTTTCATTCACCAATCCACGAGCCGCGCAAATCGCTGTCGTGCAGCAATTGCAGCAACGTGCCCGCCGGACGGCTCAGCCGTTTGGCGGCCAGCGCGATGAATTCCACCGAGGGCAGTGTCGGCAGACTGGCCGCGTTGAGCGGCGGTGTCAGGCCCCGCGCGGCCAGATACTGTGGCCGAACCGTGATACCGAGCCCACCGCGCGCAGCCGCAATGCAGCCCGAGTGACTGCTGCTCGTACACACCACCTGCCAGCTAAAACCGGTTTCGGCGAGCGCGTCGAGCACCACCGCCCGCGTCACGCTCGGCTCCGCGACCAGAATCAGCGGCAACGGCTGGCTAAGATCGACCAGCGTGCCGGTGCGCGCCAGCCACTCCAGCCGCCCCGTGAACAGCGGCACGCCGCGCCGGTCACCCAGACGGCGCTTGCCGACCAGCAGATCGATCGAGCCGGCGTCCAGCAACTCATACAGCTTGCCGGTCATGCCGATCGTGATTTCCAGTTCGACATCGGGATGCGCGTCGCGAAACGCCGCCAGCACCGTAGGCAGCGGCCCGAGCGCGACGTCGTCCGATGAACCGAGTCGCACGCGCCCTTTCAGGCGCGGCGCGCGAAACTGCGATTCGGCCCGCGCGAGCGCTTGCAGGATCACGCTGGCGTGCGCGAGCATGGCCTCGCCGTCCGGAGTCATCGCGAGCGAATGGGTGTCGCGAACGAACAGGCGCCGCCCGACGCTCTGTTCGAGCCGGCGGATGTGTTCGCTAACGCTCGACTGCGTGAGGTCGAGTTGCCGCCCCGCCTCAGTGAAGCTATGGCAGGCCGCGACTGTCGCGAAGGTCTTGAGCCAGATGGGATTGAGCATGCCTGTCATTGTGACCCTGGTCATCGGCAAAGTCGATAACAGTCAACAACCCTAGTGGGGTTCCCGATCGACGACGATGTCAATATGATGACGGAATCCCCCAACGATCGCTCCGAGCTCGGCCCGCCGGTCCGTCCGCCCCGCCGCCCCCGCAGCTCAATTGAACATGAACAAGGATTCCGCCCAGACCGCGCTACTCTGGATCGTCGCCGCCGGCTTTTTCATGCAGTCGCTCGACACGACGATCGTCAACACCGCGTTGCCGTCGATTGCGAACAGCCTGCACGTCGCACCCCTCGCGATGCAGCCGATCGTGGTTGCCTACACGCTGACCATGGCGATGCTCACCCCTGCGTCGGGCTGGCTCGCCGACCGCTTCGGCACGCGGCGCGTCTATTTCGTGGCGATTCTGATATTCGTGCTCGGATCGATCTGCTGCGCGAGCGCGCATACGCTCGGTCAACTGGTGATGGCGCGGGTCCTGCAAGGCCTGGGTGGCTCGATGCTGCTGCCGATCGGCCGGCTCGCCGTCCTGCGGAGCGTCTCGAGCGAGCAATACGTGTCGGCGCTCGCGTTCATTTCGATTGCCGGCCAGTTGGGGCCGATCGCCGGCCCGACACTCGGCGGCTGGTTCGTTGAGGCCATCACGTGGCACTGGATCTTTCTGATCAATGTGCCGATCGGTGCGTTGGGGCTCTACGCGGTGCAGCGGTTTTTGCCGGCGCATGGCGAAACCCAGGCGCCGCCGTTCGACTTCGTTGGTTGTGGGCTGCTGTCGCTGTGCATGATCGCGTTTTCGCTGGCCGTCGAGGTGCCGGTCGAGACGTATCGCGCGGCATGGTCGGCGGGTCTCTTCGCGCTCGCGGTAGTCAGCGCGCTCGCCTACATTCCGCACGCAAAGCGCCGCAATAATCCACTCTTCAAACTCTCGCTCTTTAGCGAACCGAATTTCAGCGTGGGTCTGATCGGCAACCTGGTGTGCCGCATCGGCTCGAGCGCCGTACCGTTTCTCGTGCCGTTGCTGCTGCAATTGCAACTCGGCTACACACCGCTGCATTCCGGCCTGATGATGCTGCCTGCCGCACTTGCCGGCACCCTCACCAAACGCTGGATTGCGCCGCTCGTGCGCCGCTACGGCTATGACACGTTCCTGCTCGTCAACACGATAATCGTGGGGTCGGCGATCGTTGCGTTCGCATTGATTACGCGTGGTACGCCGCTCATCGTCGAGATCGTGATTCTGGCGGTGTTCGGCGGCGCCAACTCCATGCAATTCGCGGCGATGAACAGCGTCACGCTCAAAGGCCTCTCGCATGAAGATGCCGGCAGCGGCAACAGCCTCTTTTCGATGGTGCAGATGCTGGCGATCGGCTTGGGTGTCTCGATCGGCGGCGGGCTGGTGAATCTGTTCTCCGCGCAATGGGGATCGGCGGCGCTCGGGTTCCGCCTGAGCTTCGTGTGCGTGGGCGTCATCACGCTGGTGTCCGCATGGGTGTTTCGCCATCTCGACGAAGCGCCCGTCACACGCAACGTGCGTGGCCAGGCGACCCAGGGCGCGGGGCGCTGACTGCCGGCGTGGCGGATTCGCGTACGCGCCGGGCCCTGGCTACGCTGAGTCGGACCTGACCGAGGCCGACTCAGCGCACTGCCGCCGCTACCCTCAGTCCGGCAAACGGATGCCGGACAATCCCTCGCACGCTTCGCTCGAATAAAAACTCGCGACATGATGGCGCGCTCCGTTGATCAGTCATATATGCCTGACGCATGGTGAGAACCGCGTTCCATCGTGCAGCAGGCGAACCCGTGCAGATTAGTGCCAAACGAGTGCCTGACGCGATAGCGCGGCTGTCATTCCACTCATGATGCGGTGTCATTGATTAGCTGGGACAGGTGGCATTTCCCGGCGTCCTCGCATGAATTCAAACTGTGTTTCGCGATAGCATGTCATGCATTAATGCATAACAAGGGAATATCACATGCCATTTGACGAGCGCATGCTGAACGGTATGGGCGTGCTGACGGCAATTGTCGACTGCGGCAGTTTTGCGGCGGCAGGCGAAGCACTCGACATGTCGCAATCCGGCGTCAGCCGTTCGGTTGCACGGCTCGAAGCACGCCTCGGCATCCGGCTATTCGACCGCACCACCCGCTCGGTTACGCTGACTGACGAAGGCCGGCGTTTCTACGAACAGATCGTGCCGCTGCTCGGCGGACTCGAAGAAGCAGCGGCTTCGGCAGCGCAGGGCGCCACGGCGGTTCGTGGACGTTTGCGTGTGAACATGGACCCGTTCTTTTCGCGTCTCGTGCTGGGGCCGAGGCTCGGCGGCTTCGTCGACAAGCATGCCGATCTGCATCTCGAGTTGATCACACGAGACCAGTTAGGCGATATGGTGGCCGACGGTTTCGATCTTGCGATCCGTTTCGGCGACCCGCCGGTTTCGTCGCTCATTGCGCGCAAGCTGCTCGACACACGGGTTCTGACCGTCGCCGCGCCCTCGTATCTGAAGAAACACGGTCATCCGGCAAGCCCGGCCGAACTCGAAAGCGGCAAGCACGCATGCATCAAGTTTCGTGATCCGCTAACGGGTTACCCGTTCAGTTGGGAGTTTCATCGCGGACGCAAGAAGACGACGATTACGCCGCAAGGCCGCCTGACCGTGAACGACGTCGGCACCTTGCATAGCGTATGCGCTGCCGGTCAGGGCGTCGCGCAGATTCTCGCCTTCGGCGCCGAGTCGTTGCTCGCCAGTGGCAAACTGGTCGAACTGTTTCCCGACTGGAGCGACGAGGTTTATCCGCTGTATGCGCTCTATCCTTCGCGGCATCATCCGCCGGCCAAGGTGCGGGCATTCTTCGACTTCATCGTTTCGCTCACTGGCGGCCCGACACGCGAAACGGCCGCTTGAATGGCGGCTGGGCGAGTGTGACGCCTCGCTGACAGCCATCGAGCGGCATCCGTGCGTTTATCAGCTGGAATTTGTCGGCGTAGAAAGCGCGACTTCGCATCTTGTACGCTAGCGTGCAGACACAATCTCGCGGTGCGCGCAGGCTAAGTGAAGGCACTCACAGCACGTACGGAAAAACTATGTCGAACTACCCATTTGAGAGCGAGCTCGCCCATCTCGAACAGATTATTCCCTTTCTCGTGCCTGCTCCGCCGTTGGGCCTGCCCTATTGGCGACGCCGGATTCTCGCCTTGTCGCCGCCTGAAGGACGTCTACCGGTTGGCAGTGTCCAACGTATCGGCAGGTTAATGGACGTATTCGAGGAAATCGAACGCAAGGCTTCACCGGACGCGGCGTCCACAGCAAGGACAACGACACGCTAGCGCGCTGGACGGCGAGCCGGATCAGCAAGCAGTGCTCGCCCTCACTTCGCCAGGGGGCGTTCGCTAGATCGCCTGCAATGCCGGTAACAGCCGGTCGAATTCGCGTTTGACCACCGCGTAGCATTCACACACGTGGGCCTCCAGACCGGGCCGGTCCAGCACGGTGATATGGCCGTGGCTATAGCGGATCAAGCCGGCGTTCTGCAGTTTGAGCGCCGCCGCAGTAACACCAGAGCGGCGCACGCCGAGCATATTGGCAATGAGCTCCTGAGTCATGCGCAACTCGTTCGACGGCAGGCGGTCGATGCTGAGCAGTAGCCAGCGGCACAATTGTTGATCGATCGAATGATGGCGGTTGCATACCGCGGTCTGCGCCATCTGGGTAATGAGTGCCTGCGTGTAGCGCAACAGAAGGCGCTGCATGGGCCCCCCGCGATTGAATTCGTCTTTCAGCATGCGGGCATTCAAGCGCCAGGCGCGGCCCGCGCTTTGCACGAGCGCACGGCTCGGCGTAGTCTCACCGCCCATGAACAGCGACACGCCGACGATGCCTTCATGTCCCACGATGGCGATCTCTGCCGAGGCGCCGTCTTCCATCACATAGAGCAACGAAATAATCGACGTGGTGGGGAAAAAGACGTGTTCGAGTTGACCGCCGGATTCGTAGATCACCTGACCTAACGGCAAATCGACTTCAACCAGATGCGACTCGATGCGCGCCCACTCCATTTCGGGCAACACCGCCAACAGGTGATTCGCTTTGGGGTCACCCTTGAGCATCGGTGGCTCCTTGCTGGGTTCCGGACGCGCCAGCGGCGCGGCTACGCATTGATCTGCGGAAACGGCGCAAGCACGCGTTCCGCTGCAGCGGTGATTATGAACCGCGCGCCGGACGCGCGGAATCGGGTAAAGCGCCCGCTTCGCTGCTGCCGTGAGCTTCAACGGGCACGGCACAAACAGAAAAACCGGCTTGACGCCGGTTATTTTCGTTCCGAATGCCTACAGAGCGACGGGTTTCTTTTTGAGCATCAGGGGTCGGCGCGTTTGCATCAGCGTGCGTTTCGCACCCAGCCACTTCGTCACGTGCTTGACCCATTGCTTGGGCGCGGCTTCATTGCCCTGCCCCTGCTGCGGCTCGTTTGCCGCCGGTGCGGCCGTTTTTTCGCTTTCGGCGAGGCGTGCTGCTTCGCGCCGCCGTTTGCTGTCGGCAATTTCTTCTAGGTTGACCTGGTCATCATCCATGCTGGAACTCCCGCGACAAAGCAAGGCGATACGCCGGTAGGCGCCGCGCTGCTTCGGCTGTGGAACAAGGCGGCGCACGGCAGGTCCGGTTGGACCTACCGCGCCGCGCTCGCTGTATCAAGAAATCGTGTAGCGGTTTTGCGGACCGCCGACATACAGACCGCGAGCGAGCGTGAGGATTTGCTCGCGATGACGGTCGAAGGCTGCCAGCACTGCCGGCTCGTCGGAGCCTGCGCTCGGGCTCAGATTCGAAATGACCGAATTGTTGACAGTGAAGGCGATTTCGCGCGCATTGTCATAGCCCCAGAAATTGACACAATGACGGAAGGCGTCATAGCTGCGGCTTGGGTTCGGGAAGTTGAGGGACATTTCACGCTCCCGTGGTGTTTTCCTTCTCCACGGTGCGCTGAATATGGGGCGCGGTCAAGGTGTTGTTTGTAAGTGTGGGTGTTAGTCGGGCAAGCTGCCCGAATGCCACGACGAAGGGCGCGATCAGCCGCCGGCAGACCGTTCCGGAAAAAACCCGACGAAGGCGAACCGTCAGTGAGTTGATTTATTAACCGCTGACCCAACCGCTAGCCCAAGCGGCTTTGATGCGTTTTGGCATCAAAGCCGCACAAATTTTCCCCTTCGAACCCCTTTCACAGCGCGGACATTTCTTCCGATTTATTACGGATTATTTTTTTCCCGCAATGGACTATTTTGCTGCATGCAGCAATGTGTGCGCAAAGCGAACCGGCTGCCGCCCCTTAACAGATAAGAACGGAGACGCCTGTGTTCACCTTCTCCACTCCTACGTCCCGCACCTCTCCCAAGGTTTCCATTTGCCTGCCCACCTACAATCGGCCTGAGTTGATCGTCGAGTGCATCGATTCGTGCCTCGCGCAGACGTATGGCAATCTGGAGATTGTGATCGGCGACGATTCAAAGGACGCACGCACCCAGCAGTTGATCGCGCAACGCTACGCGAACGAGCCACGCGTGCGCTATGCGAAGAACCAGCCGGCACTCGGCCAGGCTCGCAACGTTGCGAGTCTGTTCGCGCGCGCACGCGGCGACAAGATCCTGCTGATTCACGACGACGACCTGCTCACCACCGACGGCGTCGAAAAGCTGGTGTCGCTGTGGAAGCTTCATCCGCAGCTCGAAGTGGCCTTCGCCGATCAGTACGAGGCCGATCACACCGGCGCCGTCGACTTCGAAGGCAGTGCACGCCTGAACACCGCGTTTCGACGCACTCGGGACGCTGAAGGCTTGCAAGCTTTGCCGGGCAGAACCGGCCTGATCCAGATGTTCCCGAACAACGGCTGGATGGCGAACGCGGACCTTGTCAAACGGATCGGCTACAGCGACCAGCACGGCATGTGCTGCGATTTCGTGTTCGGCACCGAACTCTGTCTCGCGGCGCGCGAGGTGTTTTATCTGCACGAATACGTGTCGGTGTATCGGAAGACCGCGACGTCGATCTCGCATAGCACGCGCGGCACGACGGTTGCCGCGACCGTCAGTGCGTATGCGTTCGTCAAGGCGCTGAAACTGCCGCCGCAACTGGAACCGTCACGCAAGCTGGCGTTGCGCCGTCTCGCGCCGATCGTCGTCTCGGTTCATGCGAACAATCGCCAGGTCATGCCCGGGTTGAAGATCGCGTTCACGCATCTCTTCGCCTACAACTATGGCTTCAGCACGCGGCTCTATTACCACCTGCTCATGCTCTCGCGTGCGGCTGTGAGCGTACGGCAGCGCGCAACGGTGGCTGCGGTGGTCGCGGCAGCACCGGCTGTCGTCACCGAACCAGCCGCCGCTGTGACGGAGCTCGTCACGGACCTCGTGACCGATCAATCCGAACTGGTCTGACGCTGCCGTAGCTGGAAGCGGCTGTCCGTTCCTTCGCCGCAGCGTGTTCTATCGGCCCAATCGCCGGACAACATCGCTGCGGTTATAAGGCTTTACGGCTAGCCGCTTAGTCGCCAGACAACGCCTGGGTGGCGGCCGGTGCGCGTGGCCGCACGATGCGCTTGCGCCGCGTCAATGCATAAGTGGCGATGCGGTCAAGCGCCGTGCACAACACCAGATAGATGAAGCCGACGAACAAAAAGATCTGCGCGGGATAGACCATCAGCCGATTGCTGACCTGCGTCGCGACGAACGACAACTCGCCGACGCCGACGATATACGCAAGCGAGGTGTCCTTCACCAGCGACACCCATTGATTCACGAACGAAGGCGCCATGATGCGCATCGCCTGCGGCAGCGACACATAGCGCAGTGTTTGCATCCGCGTGAGACCGAGCGACAGCCCGGCTTGCCACTGGCCGTCGCCGACCGCACGAATGCCCGCGTGCACCGAGTGCGCGAGGTACGCACCACCGATCAGCGAGAGCGCGCAGACGACCGTTGCGAGTCCGGGCACATCGACATGGAAGACCATCGGCAACAGGAAATACGTCCAGAAAATCAGCATCAGCACCGGAATCGCGCGGAAGAATCCGATCACGAGCAGCAATGGCACACGGGCGATGCGCCCCGCCAACGCCAATGCAATGCCACCTGCAAGGCCGAACACGGCCGACGCAAGCGCCGAACACAATGCCAGCACCAGCGTGAGCGCCGCGCCGCCGAGCGGTCCCTGCGGAAATGCGCCGACCAGCAGATACGGCAGGTTATGAGCAAACAGTGTCCACGTCATGCTCAGCGCCTCGCGAATGAACGGTCACGCGCATGCGCCACCGTATGCGAGACGGCTTCGATCAACGCGATAGCGACGATATACAACACGGTGGCCACACCGAACGCTTCGAACGTTTTAAAGCTCTCCGTCTCGACCTGACGCGACGCGTACGACAGTTCGGCAAGACCGATCGCCATGGTCAGCGATGAATTTTTCACGAGGTTCATGTATTGGCCGAAGAGCGGCGGCAGCGAAATGCGCACGGCTTGCGGCAAAACGATGTAGCGGAACGCCTGCAATGGCGTAAGACCAAGAGCCGCGGCCGCGGCATGCTGACCAACCGGCACGCCGCGCAAACCCGCCTGGAACTCCTCAGCGATGAAAGCCGCCGTGTAGCACGTAAGCCCGAGCCACCCGGCGACAAACTCGAACGACGGCCAGCGCAGCGCGTACTCGCCGAGGTGCACGCCATGCGGCGTGTTCAGCCATTGCATCACCGCGTCAGGCATCAGCGTGGCCGCGCCGAAGTACCAGAAGAACAGTTGCACCAGCAACGGCGTGTTGCGAAACACCAGCACATACGCGGCCGTTGCGCGGCGCAGCCAGCCATACCGCGCATGACGGGCGATCGCCAGCGCGAAGCCGGATACGGTGGCCGCGAGCGCCACCGTCAACGCGAGACCGACGGTGACACCGAAGCCTTGCCACAGCCACATCAGATACTTTGGAGCGAACCACGCTTGCATCTTTGAACCTGCTTCCTGAAACCTGCTTCTTTCGAAAACGCCGACGGGCACGTTGCCAACGTGCCCGTTCATTGCTGGGTGCCTGGGTGCTACAGCGACACGACGATCAGGTCTTGTCGCCGATCTTGAAGATGCGCGCGAGCGGCGTCTTCGTTTGCGGACCGAACCAGCGGTTGTAGATTGTCGCGGCCGAGCCGTCGGCTTCCAGTCCCTTCTGCGTGTCGTTCACGAAGCCGACAAGGCGCGTCTCGCCCTTCGGGATGCCGACGCCCATGTAGTCGTTCGAAATCGTGAACGCCGGAATCTCGTAGTTCTGCTTGTCCGGCACGTTCGCGAGCAGGCCGACCAGCTTCGGCCCATCTTGCGTGATCGCCTGCACGTTGCCGGCTCGCAAAGCCGCGAACGCGAACGGCGTGTCGTCGTATGCGACGATCGTGGCTTGCGGGAATTTCTCGCGCAGCGTGATCTCGTTGGTGGTGCCCTTGTCGGCACCCACTCGCAGGCTGTTGATCTGATCCGTCGACTTCAGCACGCCCTTCTTCGCCAGGAACTGCTGGCCCGACGAGAAATACGGAATGCTGAAATCGACCTGTTTGGCGCGCTCGTCGGTGATCGTGAAGTTGGCGAGCACCAGGTCCACTTTCTTCGACGTCAGGAACGGAATGCGGTTGGCCGGATTGGTCGGTTGCAGTTCGAGTTTCACGCCGAGCTTGTCGGCAAGCGCCTTCGCGTAGTCGACGTCGAGGCCGACAATATGGTTGCTGGTTGCGTCGACGTAACCGAACGGCGGATTGCTGTCGAAGATCGCGACGCGCAGTACGCCGGTCTTCCTGATGTCGTCGAGACGGTCGGCATAGGCGAGCCCCGGTACCGTCAGCGAGAGTCCCGTCAGTGTCATTAACCAGGCAGCGAGTATTTTCGATTTCATTTTTATGGATCTCTTGGTTTGTGCGTGATGCTTGTTCAATATGCGTGCGATGTTTCAGAAACGGATGCGTGTTGGCGATATCCGTCGTAAATCTGTCGCAAGCGCGAGGTGCAACCGATAGCCACGCATCGGCGTCACATTAGCAGCGACGCAGCGCGCTCCGAACCAAGAAATGCTCCTGTAATAAGCGCGTTTTCTGCTAAGCATCCACTCATTAGCAAACGTGTATTTGTCGCTTGGGCTTGCACGCGCGACTGATTAGGATGGGCCTCGAAGCGTCATCAGCCCGGAGGTTAATCGCCATGTCCGACAGTGCCTGTTTCAAGCCGCGTGTGATCGAGCCGGTCGTCGTCAATCAGCCGGAAGGATTGGGGCTTGCCGTGGAGTTGTGGCTTGCGCATCCCGTCGATGGGATCGCAGGGCGCGCCGTGCAGATTCATCTGCGCAGCGATGCGAAGATGGCGCAAGCCGAGTCGCTGCGCGACCTGCTTCATGCGCTGGGAACGGAGATTGTGGTGGCTTGAGCGTGTGCTTCGCGCCGTGCTTGCGGGCGGGATAAAAAAACGGCGGCCGGGTTGTTCCGAGCCGCCGTTCTCAAAGAGCGCTCATGCGCGCTGTTCGAGCGTATCGCTGAAGCTGAATTTCAAGCTCAAGGCTCGTGACGCAGATAGCCTTCTTTCGAAGGATCGCGCATGCGCAGCGACACGAGACCTGCGATCGCGCACAGCGCGGTCACATACCAGTAGAACGTGGACTCGCTGCCCACCGATTTCAGCCACAGCGCGACGTATTCCGCCGAACCGCCGAAGATCGCATTGGCCACCGCATACGACAGACCCACGCCGAGCGCGCGCACTTCCGGCGGGAACATTTCAGCCTTGATCAGGCCGCTGATCGACGTATAGAAGCTGACGATCGCCAGTGCCACGACGACAAGGCCGAAGGCCGCATACGGGCTCGTCACGTCTTTCAACGCGTGCAGCAGCGGCACCGTGCCGATGGTCGCAAAGAAGCCGAAGAACAGCATCGAACGACGGCGGCCGATGCGATCCGACAACGCGCCGAACGCCGGTTGCATGATCATGTAGACGAACAGCGCCGCGGTCATCACGTTGCTGGCCGTCTTGGCGTGCATACCGGCCGTGTTGACCAGGTACTTCTGCATGTACGTCGTGAACGTGTAAAAAATCAGCGAGCCGCCGGCCGTAAAGCCGAGCACCGTCGCGAACGCACCCTTGTGCTGCCACAAGCCGCGCAGCGTGCCGGCTTCCTTGCGTTGGCGCGTTTCAGCCGTGGTCGTTTCTTCGAGCGATTTACGCAGATACAGCGCGACCAGCGCCGCCAACGCACCGATCACGAACGGCACGCGCCAGCCCCACGCTTTCAGTTCTTCGGTGGAGAGGGTTTGTTGCAGGACCACCAGCACCAGCAGCGCGCACAACTGGCCGCCGATGAGCGTGACGTACTGGAACGACGCGAAGAACCCGCGACGGCCCTTGAGCGCGACTTCACTCATATAGGTGGCGCTGGTGCCGTACTCACCGCCCACCGACAGGCCCTGGAACAGGCGCGCGACCAGCAGCAGCGCCGGCGCCAATGCGCCGATCTGCGCATACGTGGGCAACACGGCGATTACGAGCGAGCCACCGCACATCATGAACACCGACACCATCATCGCGGTCTTGCGTCCGTGCTTGTCGGCGAGCCGGCCGAAGAACCAGCCGCCGATCGGGCGCATCAGGAAGCCCGCGGCGAAGACGCCGGCGGTGTTGAGCAACTGCGTGGTGGTGTTGCCGCTCGGGAAGAAGGCCGGCGCGAAATACAGCGCGCAGAACGAGTACACGTAGAAGTCGAACCACTCGACTAGATTGCCCGATGAAGCGCCAACGATCGCGAAGATGCGGCGGCGGGTGTCGTGTGCGTCGTAAGTCCTGGCCACGGTTTGGTCGGATAGGTCGGTCATGCTGTTGTCTTCCTTGTCTTTTAACGGAGGTAGCGGTCGTGGCGCCGCCTTCACAACACGCGCATCGAGGTGCCGCGATGGCACCTATAGCGCGCGTGCGCGAATTTTACAGAATGGCAAGGGAAAGATGGGGGGTTGTTAGGGGCAACGGGGCACTGGGCGGCATGATGCTGCAGCGCGGCATCAGTTATGGCTTGTCGGCTTTCAGCGCGTACCAGCTTGGCCATTGCTGCCTGATCAGTGCCTTGACGTTGCCCACACTCGCGATCAGGTCTTCGACAGCCTTAACCGACGGCGGCGGCGCAGGCGATTCATAGATTTTCTCGTTGCGTTGCCGCGCGGCGTATTCAATCTCCGAACGGTCGTCGAGATCGAGGTCCGGTTTGACGTGATCGAGCAAGGTTCCGATTACCTTAATACGGTGGCCATCCCCGCCGCCTGGCGCCAGGCCATGGATGTAAATAAATCCAACCGCCAACGCGTGCACCGCTTCATAGGCATTGGCATAGCGCACGATGTGCGAATGTCTGTCGTCCTTTGCCGCCTGGAAAAACGACGCGGCGTTGCGGCGAAACTGCACGGCGTTCGCCGCGGTGAACGGCGTCTTACGGACGTACGCGGCGTTGAGCATGCCGGTTAGCTTTTCAGTCAGTTGAAGTGGAAACATCGAGCATGATTTTCGGGCCTTGATCGATTGACTCTAGCACGGGATCCGAGCGGCGCTTTTGCTCCCACTCATGCTCCGGGTACACGCTCACGTGGATTTCCCTGCCAAGCGCCTCACCTGCCACGTCGAGTTCGCGTTGCACGCGGCCGAGACGCGCGTCGCCGATCACCATGACGTCGATGTCACTAGCGGACCCAGCCGTTCCAGCGGCCATCGAGCCGAAGATGAACGCGTACTTTATTTTGTCGCTGATCATGGCCAGCGCGCGCTCGATCGGCTCCTTCAGGCCAAAGCTCTTGACCGCGATTTGTCGCAGCTCCGGGTAAAGCGGATGCTGAGTGTTCGCCTGGTAAAGCGCACGTCCGCCGGACTGCTGAAGGACCACGTCACCTGCAAGCAATTTCGCGACGAAGTCCTGAGTGGAGCTTCGGCCGCCGCCGCTCAACTCGAACAATTCAGAAAGCGAATAAGCGCGTTCCGGGTTCAGAACAAACGCGCCCAGAATGCGCTGCTGTTTAGGTGTGAGAAGAAAGTCCGCGAGCATCAAATACCCTTTTTCGGTACTTTGTTACCGGAAATCGGTATTTGAAATTAAATACCGGAAACCGGTAAAATAGTACCGTTTTCCGGTAAAAGACGCAATGCGACGGCGGCATCGCGCATGTTGTCATCGAGCACCGAGAACAGACGCATCTCGCGGATCAGATGCGGCGGATGTCGCTCATCCCGAGAGGCTCGTTGCAAGCTCTTCGAGCCCGGCTTCGTGAGCGTCGCGCATTAACGCTTCGACTTCAGGCAAGGTGCGGCGCACAAGTGCGCGCGCCGATCGCGGAAGTTCGGCGCAGGCGTCTTCAATGTCGCCAGTGCGATGTTCACCGAGCATGGCCAGCAATACCGACGCCTGACGCACGTCCTTTTGCGACTTGACGAGCGTGTTCGTTCGCAGCCGCGACACGAGTAGTTTGTGAATGGCAAAGCGGGCCGCGTCAGGCACGCGCACGGGCACCGCGCCATGCCGCGACACGAGCGTTCCGGTCTGGGACCGGCCTAGCAGGTAGGCCAGATACGGCAAGCCCGTGGCATGCGCATTGAGCTCGGCCACAGGCACGGTGGGAAACGAGTCGTCATGCGAGGGAACCAGCAAGTCGACATGAAAGCGCGACTTCCCTGCTTCTGTAAACGATGTGGACGCCTCGCCGCGTTTCATGGCAGGGACCGGCACGAAGTTAATTCCAGTCTCCTTGAGCATCGCAAGCAGTCCGCCTTCGGGAAGGTTGACGAGCGCGAGCTGATGCCGGCGCGCGATATCGATATCCTCGGTCTCGTATGAGACGGCCTTGATGCCGAGCGAGTTGAGAATCACGGCGTAAGCGTGCGAGCCGACCAGCACAGCCCCGGCCTCGAACAGGCCGTAATTGTAAAGAACGCCGACGGTAGCGTAGGTTTTGTTGTCGGCCAGTTGAAAACCCAGCTTGTCGAGGTCGCGGATTCGCGAGATGAGATCCTTGCTCAGGTCGATGCGTTGCCGCACCTCCTCTACCCGGCTATCCACCTCTGGATCGCCCTTTGGACCGCCAAGGCTCTCCTCCTGCTTCTTGCCTTCCGGCCCCATGTACTGACGGGCGTAGTAGACAGCCTCGCCCCGTTTATGTTCGATAACCGTTCCGGGCGCGCCCATCAGGACCTTGTCCTGAGTGGCCGCGGCCTGTTCGATGTTGGCGAACTGGGAGCAGTAGGCTTGCTCTTGCTGCTCGTAGAGAGGAAAAGACGGCATGGGATCTTTCAGTAATTTTTTATATTTTACTGAAAAATGCCCGCCCGTGGTTTTTTCAGTACTTTTTCACGAATTACTGAAAAACGGAGGCCAGGCGACCAGCCAGACTCCGAATGACGAAAGCCCCTGTTCGTCATAGACAAACAGGGGCTTCGGACACATCAGAAAACCAGCCTCCACGCGACAAGGCCGAGCGAACTCAAACCCTTATCGCCGGCGGCACATACTTACACTCATACCGCTTCCTCACCGTGCCATTCTCATCGACGCTTTCCAGGTAGACGTCGAACTGCCACAAGCGCGCCATGTGCTTGAGCACTTCATCGCTATCGCCGGACAGATGCCGGTTGTCGCTCATGAAATGCCGCAGCGTCAGACTCCGGTCGCCCCGCGTATTCACCGCCCACACCTGGATATTCGGCTCCCGATGATGCATGTCGTACTGCCGCGACAACGCCTGACGCACGTACTGATACCCGCTGTCGTCATGAATCGCGGACACTTCGAGCGCATCGCGCATGTCGTCGTCGAGCACAGAGAACAGACGCATCTCACGGATCAGATGCGGCGACAGATACTGCGCGACGAAACTCTCGTCCTTGAAGTTGCGCATCGCATAGTGCATTGCCTGCAGCCATGGGCTGCCCGCCAGTTCGGGGAACCACTTGCGGTCCTCCTCCGTCGGCGATTCGCAGATCCGGCGGATATCGCTCATCATCGAAAAGCCGAGCGCATACGGGTTAATGCCGCTGTAGTACGGTTTCGTGACCGGCGGCTGGTAGACCACGTTGCTGTGCGAATGGAGAAACTCCATCATGAAGCCGTCTTCCAGCTTGCCCTGGGCATACATCGTGTTGAGCAAGGTGTAATGCCAGAACGTCGCCCAGCCTTCGTTCATGACCTGGGTTTGCCGCTGCGGATAGAAATACTGGCCGACCTTGCGCACGATGCGGATCACTTCCCGCTCCCACGGCTCGAGCAACGGCGCATTCTTCTCCGCGAAATACAGCAGGTTTTCCTGCGGCTCCGGCGGATAACGCTCCTCGATTTCCTCCGGCAACGGCGTATGCCGCGTCGGCAAGGTGCGCCACAGTTCGTTGACCTGCGATTGCAGATAAGCCTCACGTTCGCGGCGGGCCGCAAACTCCTTTTCCAGCGACAGTTTCTGCGGACGTTTGTAACGGTCCACGCCGTAATTCATCAACGCATGGCACGAATCGAGCAGCTCCTCCACCCGGTCGAGCCCGAAGCGCTCCTCGCACTCCGCGATGTAATTCTTCGCGTAGACGAGGTAATCGATGATCGCGTGTGCATCCGTCCACAGCTTGAACAGATAGTTACCCTTGAAGAACGAATTGTGGCCATAGGCCGCGTGCGCGATGACGAGCGCCTGCATCGTCATCGTGTTCTCTTCCATCAGGTAGGCGATGCAGGGGTTCGAATTGATGACGATCTCGTACGCCAGCCCCATCTGCCCGCGACGGTAGCTCTTTTCGGTGGAGAGAAAGTGTTTGCCGAACGACCAGTGACGGTAGTTCACCGGCATGCCGACGGACGCGTAAGCGTCCATCATCTGTTCGGCGCTGATGAGTTCGAGCTGGATCGGATACACGTCGAGTTCATATTGCTCTGCAACACGGGCAATATGCGAGTCGTACTCTTCGATCAATTCGAAGGTCCAGTCGGACGGGCACGGCAGAGGCCGTCTATCGGCTACGTTCATACGGACTTCCCTTTGCCCCTCAGTGGGCGTTCCGGTGTGTCCCCGTGCTGCAGCGGCGTCGACTGCTCCGGCTGCGGCGGCTCCCGTATCGTCCGCCTTCGCCTCGGCATGCCCCGACTGTTGCTGCTGCGGCACGCCTTTCCCGCGCGCCGGCTGATCGCCGCGCGCTTCGTTGTGCAAGTGCTTTGCCGTCATGAAGACGCCACCTGCTTTTCAAACAACTCCCGAAACACCGGATAAATGTCAGCCGCGGTCTCGACCTTCTTCATCGCCATGTGCGGCTGGCTCAGCGCCAACTGTGCATATTCGAGCCACAAGTTCTGCTCTTCCGGCGTAACCTGGATATACGCAAAATAGCGCACCTTCTCCAGGATGTCATCCGAAAGTATCTTGCGGCACTTGGGCGAATCGTCGGTCCAATTGTCGCCGTCAGAAGCCTGAGCGCCGTAAATATTCCATTCAGTCGGCGAATAACGCTCGTCCATCACCTTCTGCATCAGCTCCAGCGCGCTCGACACCACCGTGCCGCCGCTTTCCGTCGAATGAAAGAACGTGTCTTCGTCGACCTCTTCGGCGCGGGTGTGGTGGCGAATGAACACCACTTCGATCTTTTCGTAGTTACGCTTGAGGAACAGATACAGCAGGATGAAAAAACGCTTGGCGAGATCCTTGCGCTGCTCGTCCATGGACCCGGACACATCCATCAGACAGAACATCACCGCCTGGCTGGACGGCGTAGGCTGCTTCACCCGGTTCACGTAGCGCAGATCGAACGGATCGATAAACGGAATGCGCCAGATGCGCCCGCGCAAATGGTGAATTTCCTCTTCGAGCAGTTTGATCTCCTCGCGACGGTCGTCCGGATCGGCCTTCATCACTTCGAGTTGCCGTTCCATCTCGTGCAACTGATTGACGAGCGGCGCGCCGAGCGCAATCCGGCGGCCGAGTGCGCTGCGCAGCGAACGGACCACGTCGATATTGTTTGGCGTGCCTTCGGCCGCCCAGCCGGCGCGGATACTTTTCCACGTGGGCACGGCCATCAGATGGGTTTTGACGAGACGCGGCAATTCGAGGTCGTCGAAGAAATACTGCATGAATTCTTCGCGGCTCAGCTCGAACACGAAGTCGTCCTGACCCTCGCCCTCGTTGCTCGCCTGGTTGCCCCCGCCTCCGCCGCCGCCCCCTTGCGGGCGCTGGATCTTGTCGCCGCGGATGTAGTCGGAATTGCCCGGATGCACCATTTCCCGCTTGCCGCCGGGACCATGCCGGAACGACGGTTCCGCGATGTCCTTGCGCGGGATGGTGATGCTCTGGGTGTTCTGAATATCCTTGATGCTGCGATCGCGAACCGCTTCCGAGACGGCGCGACGAATGTAGTTTTTAACGCGACGTAAAAAACGCTCGCGGTTTGCAATGCTCTTGTTCTTACCAGCTAACCTGCGGTCGATGATTTGATGAAGCACGCCCGGTCTCCAGTATCGACCGGAGTTGGCGCTTCAGCGCTTACTCCGATCCTATGCAGTCGCAATTTCCGCTGCGCGAGACGCACGTTGCAATAGGCATGTCCGCAAACACAACGCTATGTCCATGCAACTTGCGCTTCGCAAGGTGCCCGCGCGGTCGGACCGCGCGGGCGGCACGCAGTGCGTATCATGACGACTTGCGCACGCGCAGATACCAATCACACAGCAAGCGCACCTGCTTCGGCGTATAGCCCTTCGTCACCATGCGATTGACGAAGTCTTCGTGCTTGCGTTGCTCTTCCGCCGAACCCTTGGCGTTGAACGAAATCACCGGCAACAGCTCTTCCGTGTTCGAGAACATCTTCTTTTCGATCACGACGCGCAGCTTCTCGTAGCTGATCCACGCGGGATTCTTCCCCGCATTCGCAGCCCGCGCACGCAGCACGAAGTTCACGATCTCATTGCGGAAGTCCTTCGGGTTGCTGATGCCCGCAGGTTTCTCGATCTTCTCCAGTTCGGCGTTCAGCGCCGCGCGGTCGAAACTCTCGCCGGTGTCGTGGTCGCGGAACTCCTGATCCTGAATCCAGAAGTCCGCATACGTCACGTAGCGATCGAAAATATTCTGACCATACTCGGAATACGACTCCAGATACGCAGTCTGAATCTCCTTGCCGATGAACTCGGCATAGCGCGACGCCAGCACGTCCTTGATGAACGACAGATACTTCTGCTCAGTTTCCGGTGGGAACTGCTCGCGCTCGATCTGCTGTTCGAGCACGTACATCAAATGCACCGGGTTCGCTGCGACTTCCGTCGAATCGAAGTTGAATACGCGTGACAGGATCTTGAACGCGAAGCGGGTCGACACGCCGGTCATCCCTTCATCCACGCCCGCGAAATCACGATACTCCTGATACGACTTGGCCTTCGGATCTGTGTCCTTGAGATTCTCGCCGTCGTACACCTGCATCTTCGAGAACAGGCTGGAATTTTCCGGCTCCTGCAAGCGCGTGAGCACCGACATCTGCGCCATCATCTTCAACGTACCCGGCGCGCATATCGCACTGGCCAGCGACGAATTGCGCAGCAGCTTCTCGTAGATCTTGACCTCTTCACCGTAGCGCAGGCAGTACGGCACCTTCACAACGAAGATCCGGTCGAGTAGTGCTTCGTTGTTGCGGTTATTTCGGAACGCCTTCCATTCCGACTCGTTCGAGTGGGCGAGGATGATGCCATCGAACGGGATCGCGCCGAAGCCCTCCGTGCCCTTGAAGTTGCCTTCCTGAGTCGCGGTGAGCAGCGGGTGCAAGACCTTGATCGGTGCCTTGAACATTTCGACGAACTCGAGCAAGCCCTGGTTCGCAAGGCACAGGCCACCGGAGTAGCTATATGCGTCCGCATCGTCCTGCGCGTACTGTTCGAGCTTGCGAATGTCGACCTTACCGACCAGCGACGAAATGTCCTGATTGTTTTCGTCACCCGGCTCGGTCTTGGCGATACCGATCTGACGAAGGATCGACGGGTAGCGGCGCACCACGCGGAATTTGCGGATGTCGCCGTTGTATTCGTGCAGGCGCTTCACCGCCCACGGGCTCAGAATGTTTTTCAGGTAGCGGCGTGGAATACCGTATTGCTCTTCGAGGATCGGACCGTCCTCGTCGTAATCGAACAGACCGAGAGGCGACTCGTTCACGGGCGAGCCCTTGATCGAGTAGAACGGCACGCGTTCCATGAGTTGCTTCAGACGTTCCGCGATCGACGATTTACCGCCGCCGACCGGTCCCAGCAGATACAGAATCTGTTTCTTTTCTTCGAGCCCCTGGGCCGAGTGCCGGAAGTAGGCGACCACCTGCTCGATCACTTCTTCCATTCCGTAGAACTCACGGAATGCGGGGTATACCTTGATGACCTTGTTCGCGAAGATACGCGACATGCGCGGATCGTTGCGAGTGTCGATCTGTTCTGGTTCACCGATTGCCGTCAACATGCGTTCGCCAGCCGTAGCGTACGCGGCGGGATTGTCTTTGCAGAGCGCGAGATACTCCTCGAGCGAGAGTTCATCTTCTCGCGTTTTCTCGAAGCGGGTCGCGAAACTGCTGTAGATATCCATGCTACCTCCTCGCCGAAGTCTAGACCGATGTCGTGCGCGGCGCGCTATTCGGAAACGACATCGCTCGAATTCATCCTAAACCCTTTTAAATTTTTTTTCACGAACTACGTTGCGAAAATCGCGCCGTACCCGCCTCCCAACATTCCTCACTTGGAAACACAGATTCGCTCACCTACAATCTTCCGCTCACATCACAGCGAATGTGCAGCGATTGCCGGCCCACGTTGCTGCCTCTCCAGCGCCATCTGCTCGCCATACTGCTCAGCATGGCTCGTCATGCTCCGTTACACGAATCGTCTCGTTCATCGAACGATCTCACTGCTCTACCGGACGGCCTGTCTGCACGCGCACACTTTCTTGCATTGAGCGCGGACGTCATGCGTTTTCTATGCCCGGAACCTTTTTTCATCAACGCGCGGCATCGCCGTTTGGTCTACAGCGACATGCGCTGTGTTACATGTTCGTTCGCCGCGCTGACCTGAGACGCTGTTCACCGACGCATCTGCAAGCAGTTCGTCAACGCGCTGGCGGTATTGTTCCGCACTATTTCGCTTGAAGCAGGGTGTGTTGCCGCCCGCTTGCTGCCCATGCCTGCCTCGCGTAGTAACCGCGTCGGCGATATGGTTAGCCGCATGTATAACTGGATCACGGCAGCGCATCGGGTCGCTTCATAGGTGTATACGGCTAAGCGCGCAGTGCGGATGCTGCGGCAAATGTAAAACGGCCGCCCGTGGGCAGCCGTTTACCTGATGCTTCGTAATCAGCGGTTACAAGCGGACCCTCACAAGCGCGCCGTTACAAGTACACGACGACACGCTCAGGTCAGTTCAATCTCCACTTCCCCAAGGCCGTCGATGTGGCCACGCACGATGCCCGGTTTGTCCACATTGTGCGCACCGACGTATGAACCGGTGGTGAGCGTCCATTCCGGCTCGATGGTGATGCCCATGGCGGCGCAATGGTTGACGAACCACACCAGCAGTTCACGCGGGTCGCCGGCCGGATTACCCGTGGCTTCGGGCACCAGCGAGTTGCCGTCGAAACTCAGCTCGAGCTCGGGCGATACGAAGTCGAAGCTGCGCGCCAGGCCCGCATAGGCAACCGGATGACCGGTGATCAATGCGCCGTTGTTCTGTGCGTCGGCCAGTTGCGCGAGCGGCGCGACATTGGGCCACTCGGCAAAGCGGCTATCGACGATCTCGATGGTCGGCAGCACGACGCCGACCTTCGACAGCACCTCGTCGCGCGCATAAGCCCGGCCGCGCGGCTCGATCGCCTCGGCGAAACGAAAGGCGACCTCCAGCTCCACCAGCACCCGGAAAAAGCCGGTATGGGCCACCCGTCCGGGCGACGGCAGCACCAGCGAAGCCGGAATCGGCGCGCCCGCGGCGGCCCCGCCCGGCGCTCTGGCGCCGATCTTCCACGCGCCCGTCGAGTCGCCGAGGCCCACGATGACGGCCTGCTGGATCGCGTACGCGGTTGCCGCGTCAGGCGGCAGGCTGTCGGGTGGGGGCGCATCGATCGGGCGATGCTGCCGGCGGGCTTCGACGAGGCGGTGCGCGAGGTCGTATGGCGTCATGTCGGTCCTTTATGGCTGGCGCGTTGAGCGTTGGGTTGCCGCGCTGAGTTGCAGCAGTTGGGAAAAGCGGGCTCACGGTCCGCGCGCTGACTGCCTGTCGCGGCAAGGTTGCCGGTACAAGCGGTAGTCGCGCCCGTCAATGTACCGGATCACGACGCTTGCCAGGGTGTAGACAACGCTTGTGAACGTTACTTAGTCCGCAGACCATGAAAAAAGACCGCGGTTGCAGGCGCAATCGCGGTCTTTGTCGTCATGCGGCCGATCCGCACAAGCGTCGTTCCGTCTGATGCATCATCGGGAACGAATGTTGCAACGCTCAGAAGGTTTCCCAATCCTGATCGCCTCCGGCGCTCGCCGTTGCCCGGGCCGGTGTCTTCGTCGGCGCGGCGGCAGCCGGTGCCGGTGTCGCTGCGGGCGCAGCAGGTGTCCTGGCTACCGGGGTGGCTTGTGAGGCGGAATGTGACACCTTCCGTGCCGCCGCCGGGCGAACCGGCGCAGTCACGCGCTTCGGCGCCGCGCTCACCGGCGCCTTGAAGCCACTTTCTTCGAGCTGGAACACCGCGACCGCAGTACGCAGCTTGCCGGCCTGATCTTCGAGCGAAGACGCTGCTGCAGCGGCTTCCTCGACCAGCGCGGCGTTCTGCTGTGTCACCTCGTCCATCTGCGTGACGGCGCGCGCCACCTGGTCGATGCCGCTGCTTTGCTCTTCCGAGGCCGCCGCGATCTCACCCATGATGTCGGTCACGCGCTGCACCGCACCGATGATCTCGGTCATGGTGCGGCCGGCTTCGTCGACCAGCGCCGAGCCGGACTGCACACGTTCCACCGAGGTGTCGATCAGTTCCTTGATTTCCTTGGCCGCCGCCGACGAGCGCTGCGCGAGGCTGCGCACTTCGCCTGCCACCACGGCGAATCCGCGCCCTTCTTCGCCGGCCCGCGCCGCTTCCACTGCCGCATTCAGGGCCAGGATGTTGGTCTGGAACGCAATCCCTTCGATGATCGAGATGATGTCGGCGATCTTCGCCGAACTCTGATTGATGTCGCCCATCGTGCCGACCACCTGGCCGACCACCGCGCTGCCCTTGTTGGCAATCTCGGACGCATTGGCCGCCAGCGAGCTCGCCTGGCGAGCGTTGTCGGCGTTCTGCTTGACCGTGCCGGTCAGCTCTTCCATGCTCGACGCGGTTTCCTGCAGCGCCGACGCCTGCTCTTCCGTTCGCGAGGACAGGTCGATATTGCCGGCCGCGATCTGGCGCGTGGCCGTCGCAATCGATTCACTGCCGCTGCGCACCGTACGCACCGTTTCGGTGAGGCTGCGCTGCATTTTGGCGATGCCTTCGAGCAACTGCCCCATTTCGTCGCGCGAGGTGACCACGACCGGGCGGCGCAGATCGCCAGCGGAGATCGCGTCGAAATGGCCGAGGGCTGCGTCGAGCGGGCGGCCAATCGCGCGGCTGAGCGTCAGGTAGGACAGCACGGCGGCAAGCACGCCGACCAGCAGCGCACCGGCGCTCACCATACGGAACACCTCGAAACTGCTTTGCGCGGAGTCGAAACCTTGCCTGGCCGAGACGAACTGGAACTTGCGCAGCGCGTCATCCGCGGTGGAGAGGTCGTTGTATGCCGCCTGCAAGCGCTTGGCGCCGTCGACGATCTTGCTCTGGTCGTTCGCCGTGACGATTGCCGCAAACGAGTCCAATTGCTGATGCAGCGCGTCGCGTTTGGAGACGACGTCCTGCGCAAGACGGTCTTCCTCGGTGTCGCGCGGCAGATCCATATACTTTTTCCACCACATGTCGGACTCCACGCGCATCGCACGCGCGCGCTCCATCGTCGCCGCCACCTCCGGCGTGCCGAGCATGAACGCGGCCCGGTCGAGCGCCAGCCGTTCGCGCGCCGCATAGAGTTCAGCGTTGCCGATATCGACCGCGCTCGGCATTGCGTTGGTGAACGTGTCCTTGTAAGCGTCATTCGAACGGCTCATGCCGAACAAACCGAAAACGCCGATGGCGACTAGCAGCGCGGCGAGAAAAGCCATCGTGAGGCCAATCCGCGCCTTGATCGTGATGCCTTTGTTCAACATGCTCGTTCCTGTACTTAACAAATGAGAAGCTGCGTGCGCAGCGCGGGGTAGCGTGTGGCTCTGCGTACATGGCGCCGATTTGAGGCCGCGCTCTAATAGTCATGTTTACGGCATCTGATCTGCATACTTGAAGGATTTATATGGTATGAAGAAAGACGTTGTAAGCAATTAGAAGAAATTACAAAGCACTGACAGACCGCGCTCATGCGGATGTCACGCAGCGCTGTTGACATTCAGGGAATTGAATTCAGACGGCTCGGGAGACCGAACGCGGATAGGCGAGACGGATTCAGGCGGGGTTCAAACGGGGTTCAAAACGGAACCCTCCACCAAGGGGAGCAACGGTGCGCTTGAAGGCGGGCACGAAGCACTCGCGCACGATCCATGCATGGCGTAAAAGCGGCATCAAAACCGAACGCGAGGCTTTTCGGCTCGCGCCCGGCAACGCAATCATCGATATCAGGCCGCCAGATCGCGCCTCGCCACGCCGGCCCATGTCGAGGTCGATTCGCGCACGATCAGGCGCGGCGACACGACGCGCCGGCGCCCCAGCGCGCGCGGACTGCCCGACGACGTCCCGGCAATGCGTTCGATCAGCGTCTGCGCGGCCATATCGCCAAGCGCGCGGACCGACTGGCCGACCGTCGAGAGCGCCGGATAGGTGAATCGTCCCAGTTCGATATCGTCGAAACCGATGATCGAGCAATCGCGCGGCACGCTGATATTGCGCTCCGCCGCGGCGCGCAGCGCGCCGATGCCCATCATGTCGTTGCCGGCAAAAATCGCCGACGGCTTCACCGTGTCGAACAGTTGTCCCGCCGCGCGATGGCCGCCCATCCCCGAAAAATCGCTTTCGACAATCGCACCGGCCGGAATCTCGATACCGCGCTCGGTCATGGCGCGGATGAAGCCGTGTACCCGCATGGCGCTCACCGCCGTCTTCACCGGACCGGTGATGCAGCCGATCCGCACGTGCCCCAGCTCCAGCAGATGACGCGTCGCAAGATAGCCGCCCTTCTCGTGGTCGATCTGCACCAGATCCGCGTTCACACCCTCGATATTGCGGTCCACGACGACCAGCGGCTCGCGGGCGTCGGCAAGCGTCTGCGCCAGCACCGCGTCGTCGCCCGCGGAGGCGACGATCAGTCCGTCGATACGCTTTTCCTGCAGTACGCGCAGATAGTTACGCTGCTTGGCCGGATCGTCGTCGGAATTGCAGAAGAACAGGCAGTAGCCGTTGCGCGAGCAACCATCCTCGATACCACGCGCCATCTCCGCGAAATACGGGTTCGTACTGTTCGGCACCACCAGACCGATCGTCGCCGTCGCCCGCGCCTTGAGCGAGCGGGCCACCGCCGACGGTACATAGTGAAGCTGACGGATCGCGTGTTCGACCTTCGCGCGCACGTCGGCCGACACCGGCCGTGAGTTGTTCACCACGTGCGATACCGTCGTGAACGACACGCCTGCCACGGCCGCTACATCCTTGATCGTCGCCATAACCTGTTGCTCTCCTGCCTGTTGTTCCCGCCGGCCACGCCATCTGGCAACCCACCGGACGTCTTCCTCGAAGACAGACCACACCCATGAATACTTGCCTTACCGCACTGATTGGCGATCGCGCCGAACGTCTCGTACGTCAGAAAGGCGATCCGGCAGCGAGAACAGCACGATCATCGCCAGCAGTCCGCCGGCGAGGCTCAGGTAATTCGAAAAGCCGAGCCGCGTGCCGGTCGCCTTGTCGCTTACCTCTGGATTTAACGGCGGCTCAGCAGGTTTCTTGAGCGGTTATTGAATTGACGCGGATTCGCCTGTCTTGTGCCATGCATTCAGCATGCAGCGGCGTGAGCGCGAGCCCGCGTGCCTCGGCGTGTTGCGGTGCTTCTTGCGAAGCGTATTTCGGTACTGACTGCCCGACGCTTACTTTGTCACGAGGTCGCACGGCGTTTCCACCACGCCGGACAACTGCGACTGCTTCTTGCGCTCGCTGATCGCCTTCAGTGCGGTGTCGATACCGAACACGGCCTGCTTGGCGGCGTACTGGTCCGCGGTGGCGAGCACGCGACCGTCCTTGAGCATCGGCTTGATCGCGTTGATGTTGTCGTAGCCGACCACCAGCACCTTGCCCTGCTTGCCGGCCGCGCGTACGGCCGAGACCGCGCCGATCGCCATGTTGTCGTTGCCGGCGAGGAGCGCCTTCAGGTTGGGATACTCATTGAGCATGGCCGACGCCACCGCGTTGCCCTTGTCGATTTCCCATTCGCCCGATTGCACCGACACGACCTTCGCGCCGACGGTCTGCATGGCGTCCTTGAAACCCGCGGTGCGTTGCTGCGCGTTGGTGGTGGTCGACACGCCTTCGATAATGCCGACTTCATCGCCCGCCTTCAGCTTTTTGGCCAGATAGTCGCCGACCTTCTGCGCGCCCTTGCGGTTATCCGGGCCGACAAACGGCACGTTCAGGTCTTTCGACTTGAGCACGTCCGGGTCGAGCCGGTTGTCGATATTCACGACGATGATGCCCGCGTCGATGGCCTTCTTGACGACCGGCACCAGCGCCTTCGAATCAGCCGGGGCCAGCACGATCGCATCGACCTTCGAGACGATCATCTGTTCGACGATGCGGATCTGGTTCGCCGTATCCGTCTCGTCCTTGATACCGTTGGTGATCAGGTCGAACTGCGAGGCATTGTGTTTCTGGTAGTCCTTCGCGCCGGTTTCCATGGTCAGGAAGAACTCGTTGGCGAGCGACTTCATCACCAGCGCGACCTTCGGCTTATGGGCCGGCGTGGTTTGCGCGTAAGCGGAGGAAAACGGCAAGGCGGCGGTGGCGGTGACGAGAACAGCGGCCGCCAGCATGCGGCGGCGAATGCGATGGCTCATGCTTATCTCCAGGGTTTGTCGGGCTCGCGGGCGAGCCGTATTTTTAGTGACGCGCAAACGTTTGCGAGGCCTATTCTCAGCGTGCCCTTCTCGGAATGTCAACGATTCGCAGTGTTGCGGGGCACCGGCCCGCAGAAAGTGCGTCGATGCGATGCGCTCGATGGCTTCGGCGTGGTGTCGCGAATAGGTGCACCGGCAGGCTGTGTTCTGGCAACGGTTCCTCGCTCAGTCTGTGCGTGGCAGATTTACCGCCGGCTGCAAGCTTAGCGGCCGGCGGGCCGCCTATGCTGGACTTTTATTGCGTACGGTGCAAGCGGGAATTAAGCGCAGCGATGGGCTAACGGTGTGTCAAAGCCAGCCGGACTTGCGAAAGCGCCAGTACAGGATCAGATCCACGGTCGCCATCACGGCAAGACAGACTGGATAGCCGAACTTGTAGTGCAACTCGGGGATCGTCTGGAAGTTCATCCCGTAGATACCGGCGATCATGGTCGGCACCGCGAACAATGCGGCAAACGAGCCGAGCCGCTTGGTCACCTCGTTTTCGACAAGCGAGATCATCCCCAGATTGACCTGCACCGCGGTCACAACCAGTTCGCGCCGGCCATCGATGATTCTGACGATCCGCTCGAGATGGTCGTAAACGTCGCGGAAATAGGCTTGCATGCCTTCGCAGACGCTCGGAATCCGGCCGCCCGTCAATTTGCCGATCGCTTCCTGAAGCGGCGCGATGTGGTGCTGCAGGATCACGAGACGACGTTTCAGCGAATACAGATCCTCGATGATTGCCCGCGACGCCACCGAATTGTTGCGCTCGAAGATGCGGTCTTCGAGCGCCTCGATCTCGGTGTTCATCGCCTCGACGATCGGAAAATAACGATCGACGATGTCGTCCGCCAGCGCGTACAGCACGAACGCCGAGCCCTCCTTGAGCAATTGCGGCTCGCGCTCGCAACGGGCGCGAACGTTCTGGAACCCGGCGCGCGTACCGCGGCGCACCGACAACACATAGTTGTGCCCCACGAACACGTCGACCTCGCCGATCAGCAGCTCGCCCTCTTCGTCCATTTCCACGGTATGCATGACGGCGAATAGCGACTCGCCGTACTCCTCGATTTTCGGACGCTGATGGCCGTTTTGCGCATCTTCGATCGCGAGTTCGTGCAGGCCGAACTCGTGCTGCATCACGGCCAGTTCTTCGGGCCCCGGGTCTTTGAGCGCAACCCAGACGAAGCACTCGGGCCGCGCCACGTAGTCGCTGATGCTATCGATATCGATATCGGCCAGCTTCCGGCCGTCCTGATAGGCGGCGCAATTGATTAGCATGTTGGATTACCTTGAAAACGGAACAGATCGGCCGGCTTCGCACTATGCGTAAGCCTCACACCAGGTCTGCATAAACGGATACACGATGCCCGCCATGTTAAGGGCTCTGCGTGACTGTCATGTATCCAATTGTTAAACGGTCAGACTGGAAACATAGCTAAAGCTTGCTTGCGGCAGCGGGCACTGTTCGACACTGTTCAACACGCGCCCGCCGCAATCCCGCGTTGTCAGACCCGGCCCTGCGCTATTGCGCAACCCTGCGCAAAGCGATGCCGTGATCGTCGCCGAAGGTGACCGACGCGCGGTTCGTATAGCGCGTATCCGCTGTGACCGTAAAGCGCATTTCCACGACCGGATCGAATTGCGTGGAGACACCGATGCGATGCACCCCCGGGCTCAGATAGAAGACCACATGTTCGCCGTTCATCAGATCGGTGACCTGCTCGCCGTCGATATACACCAGCGCATCGCGGAACCGGACGATAACGTCGCGGGAACGCTCGCGCCGCACGTCCACGGCGACCAGTCCGGTTCCCGGCTCCGTGTAACCGGGCTGGACGATGCGCGCTTGTGGCACCTCCTTGAACGGGACGGGCTCGGCAGGTGTCGAGGCGCAACCGGCGAGCAACGCGATGGCCAGCGCAAGCAGCGCGGCTTTGCAGCGGAAGTGCGGACGCATCGGCATGCTGGGTCTCCCGTGTTGTTGGTGGTGTTGCTCCTGTTATAGGCGCATTGCGAGATCCTGGCCGAACGGCCAACCGTCTTTGCGCCCTCTTGCGCGCTGCCGCGTTCTTCTTCATGATCGCTGCAAAGCGCTGCGCTGTGGGCGCCGCGCGCTGCGGATTTACCCTCGGATCCGCCGCGCACTATCTTTATCCGCCTGCATGTTTGCTTCTCTGTACCGACTATGCGTATTGCCTCACCGGCTACCTCGCCGGACATACGATCAAGGAGACCGCGATGTGGTATTTCACCTGGATTCTCGGCATCGGCGTGGCATTGGGCTTCGGCATCATCAATGTGATGTGGCTGGAGGCCAGCGGCAAATTCGCGCGTGACCCGCAGCACGCCGGCAGCCCGGCCGCCGCGCCCGAGGACACGTCTTCGTGACCCACCTGGTTTTCTTCTGCGGTCACGCCGGCACCGGCAAAACCACCCTGGCGAAGAAGCTGATCGGCCCGCTGATGCAGGCGAGCGCGACGCCCTTCTGCCTGCTCGACAAAGATACGCTGTTCGGCGGCTACAGTGCGGCCGCCATGGCCATGCTGACCGGCGATCCGAACGACCGCGACAGTCCGCTCTTTCTGCAACATCTGCGCGATCCCGAGTATCGCGGCCTGCTCGATACCGCCCGCGACAATCTCGAGCTCGGCGTCAGCGCGCTGGTGGTCGGGCCGCTCTCGCGCGAAGTGCGCGAGCGGCGCCTCTTCGATCGCGCCTGGCTTGGTATCGGCGCGGACGTGACGCTGCGGGTCGTATGGGTCTACACGTCCGAAGAGATGGCACATCAGCGTATCGTCGCGCGTGGCAATCCGAACGATGCCTACAAACTCGCGCATTGGGACGAGTATCGGCAGCGCCGCTTCGTGCCGAGCGGCGATATTTGCGAAGACTTGTTGATGTTCGACAACACCGCGCCAACCCGCGCGGATTACGAAGCGTTGCTCGCACGCCTCGTAGGCGAGCCGCCTGCATCGCCTGCGATGCTGCCGCCGCTGCCTGTGTAGCAGCCTATCTCACAGCCAGTGCCTCTGCCTGTATAACTCGGGCGCTGCAAACTAGCAGCGGCGTTTCAAACGCAAAACGCCCCGCATGGCGGGGCGTTCATCAAGCGGCCTTCTGCGAGGCCTGCTTCGTTGCTCGCGGCAATCACTACCGCGTCGTCACACGGCCCTCGGTATTGAGCCTCATTTGCAACCTCAACGCGACCGTCTCGGCTTACACCGTTGCCATCGCATCCAGCGACTGCCCTTCGTACAACTGGCCAAAGCGGTTCGCGAGGAAGTCGCGCAGCGACACCTGCTCCTGACGCACGAAACCGCTTTGCGGCAGCTTCTGCTCACGGAACAGATCAAGCACCGCGCACATCGCGCCGGCCGTGGTGATCTGAATGGCGCTCATCGGCACGCCGCACACCGTCTTCGCGAAGATCTTGCGGGTGAAGACTTCCTGCACCAGTTGACCGTCACGCATACCGCTCACGGTGATGAACACCAGCACGACGTCTTGCGCGGTCGCAGGCACCGAGCGGCGCATGATGGTCTTGAGCGTATCGCGGTCGCTCGAAAGACGCAGGTCTTCCAGCAGGAACTGCATCAGGTTGCGGTGGCCCGGATAGCGCACCGACTTGTAGTCGAGCGATTCGACGCGGCCCGCCAACGTTTCGCACAGCGTACCCAGCCCGCCGGACGTATTGAAGGCTTCGTATTCCGTACCGTCGAGCGAGAAGTGTTCGAGGCCTTCCAGCGGCTGCACCCACTGCGTGCGGCTGTCGCGGATCGCTTCGCACGGCTGGCAGTACTCGTTGATCAGACCGTCGACGCTCCACGTCAGGTTGTACTTCAGCGCGTTGGTCGGGAACTCCGGCAGCGCACCGACGCGCATTTTCACGTCGCGGATTTCGGTGAAGCGGTTCGCCAGTTCATGCGCGGCGATGCCGATGAAGCCCGGTGCGAGACCGCACTGCGGCATGAAGGCGTGATCGGCGTCGTCGGCGATTGCACGAATCGCGCTGGTGGCGCGCACGTCTTCAGTCAGGTCGAAGTAATGAACGCCCGCACCCTTGGCGGCCGAGGCCACGTTCACCGCCAGGTAATACGGCAGCGCGTTGATGAGCGCGTCGAAGCCTTGAATGGCGGCACGCAGCGCGGCGGCATCGGCGGAATCGACACGGCGGGTCGGGATACCCTGGGCGGCGAGCTTGTCGAGCGCGTTCTGGTCGCGGTCGAACGCGACGACGTCGTAGTCGCCAGTTTCGCGCAACATATGGGCGATGGTGTGCCCGATCAAACCTGCGCCAACGATGGCTACTTTCATGCGCTTCTCCTTGTTCTGTGTATGCTGTCTCCAGCTTTGGAAGTGCGCTGCGCTTAGGCGCTGCGCCCGGCGGGCTGAACCCTTGAGACACAGTTTAGGGAGAAGCAAAAACAGTTCATACGCGCAAAGTGCTGCGCTATGACCATGAACTTCGACGTTATGACGACACAATTAGTCGATATGTCGAAAACATGTCAAAACGGCGTAAAAATTGGGCAGCGGGATCACGCCATGCCGCGGTCGATCTTGCGCGCAAGAATGATCGACGTGGTGGTTCGCTCCACCCCTTCCAGGCCGCCGATCTCGTCGAGCAGATCGTTGAGGCGGTCGGGCGAATCGGCGCGCAGCCACGCGACATAGTCGAACTCGCCGCTGACCGCGCATAGCAGTTGCACCTCGGGCATCTTGCCGAGACGTTTCTGCACCGCCGGGCCGTACTTCGGCGCAATGATGATGCCGACGTACGCCTGGATGCTCGAGTCGAGCACATCCTGGCCGAGCCGCACGCTATAGCCGCCAATCACGTTGCTGCGCTCAAGCCGGGCGATCCGGGCGATCACGGTGGTACGCGCCACATCCAGTTGACGTGCGAGGTTGGCGACGCTCTCACGGGCGTTGGCTTGCAGCAGCGCAACGAGGTTGCGGTCGAGGTCGTCGAGTTGGTCGAGGCGCGGAGGTCTCATCGAGGGCGAAAGAAGTTGGTCGGTAGTGAAGGATTATCGCGCGTCCTGGGCATCGGGCGGCAGGCAGAGGAACCCCGAACCATGGCAACGCGATGACGAGCGGCTAACAGCGAGCGGGAAGCGGCACGCAGGAAGCAGGAAATGCGGCGTAACAAGGCAAGCGCCAAGATCACGCCCCGAACCGCTCGATCACGAAATCGATGAAGCTGGTGAGCTTGGGTGTGGCGCGGCGGTCGCGTGAGTAGAGCAGATGGACGGGCGCGCCTTCGGGCAGATAGTCCTCCAGCACCGACACCAGTTCGCCACTGGCGATCTCTCTCGCAAGCAGCGCCTCCGGCTGCAACACCAGCCCGAAGCCGCGCAATGCCGCAACCTTGAGCGCCTGGCCGTTGTTCGCCCGGAACCGTCCGGCGCGCAACTGGTTTTCGTCCGCGCCCTCGCCGCCTAGCCGCCACAAGCCCTCGCGACCCCAATGCAGAAAGCCGAGGCATTCGTGCTGCATGAGATCGGCCGGCGTGCGCGGTATGCCGGCCCGCTCCAGATAGGCCGGCGACGCGCATGCGCGCATCCGGTAAGGCTTCAACGGCCGCGCGACGAAACTGGAATCCGGCAAGCGACCGATGCGCACCGACGCATCGAAGCCTTCCTCCACGAGATCGATCACGCGATTCGACAGATCCAGTTCGAGGCTCACGTCCGGCCACGCACTCAGGTAGTCGGTCATCGCCGGGGCAAAGACTTCGACGCCGTAGGTCAGCGGCACCGTCACCTTCAGCACCCCGCGCGGCGCGGCCGCCATGGCCTCGGCGAGCGACTCTGCCGCCTTGACGTCGGCCAGAATGCGCCGGCACTGCTCGTAGTATTGCCGGCCGATTTCAGTCAGGCTCTGACGGCGCGTGGTGCGCGTCAGAAGCCGCGTCGCGAGCCGCGTTTCAAGCGAGCGGATGTGTTTGCCCACCATCGCCGACGAAATGTCAAAGCGCTCGGCGGCCGCCGTGAGACTGCCCGCCTCGACCACCGCAACGAAAATTTCCATGCTGACGAATTTGTCCACCCGCTATTTCCTGTTCGTTTCGGTTGTAAGCGTTTGTCGCACAAGAGCCGCATTGTAGGGATATCGTGATACTAATAGCGGCGACGGCGAAGTGGGCAGCCGGCCGCCTTGCGTCGCTATGCGAACGCGCGTTGGGCCGCTCGCCATGCTCGCCTTGTCATAATTCGAACAGACATCAGGAGTTTCGATGAAAAAAGCACTCGTAATGCTGGCCACTGCAGTCGCCATGAGCGGCGCGTTCGCACAAACTTCCGCACCGGCCTCGGCACCGATGGGCGCCCCGGCTTCGGCGCCGGCCGCCAAAGCAGGCCACGAGCGCAATGTCGAAGACCGCATCGCCTACCTGCACACGCAGTTGAAGATCACGTCGGCGCAGGAATCGCAATGGAACGCGTTCGCCGACGTCATGCGCAACAATGGCGAGACGATGGGGCAGTTGTTCCAGCAGCGCAAGGCCAACACGAACTTGTCGGCGATCGACGACATGAAGCAATACGCGACGATCGCGCAAGCGCATGCGGACGGCATGAAGAAACTGGTCGATGCGTTCGATCCGCTGTACAGCAGCTTCTCGCCCGAGCAGAAGAAACTGGCCGACGTGACGTTCCATCAGGGCGGCCCTGAAGGCGGTCATCGTCACCATGGCAAGGGCGACGCCAAGAAGGCACCGGCCGCTGCCGAGTGATGCGACTCTGAAGCCGTAAGAGATTAGTTACGCGGTTGGTGGCGCGCGGCGCGGGTTTCCGCGCTGCGCGCGCGGTTCTTTTGCCTTTGGCAAAAGAACCGATCTTCAAATGCATCTGGCATGATTGCGAGTACGCAGCGTCGGGGCGCAAGGTCCCGGCCAGGCTGTCCATATCTCCACACCCACTCGCTTCATGACCGAACTCAAAAATCTCGATCTGAGTCACGATGCCGACGCCCAGCGCGTCGTCAAAAACGAAACCGTGCGCGTTGAATTCGCCGCTGCCGAAGGCGAACTGATGAGCCTGGAAGGCCCGAACCGCTATGCCCGCGGCGACGCGCTGATCACCGGCTCGACCGGCGACCGCTGGGTCGTCTCGCGTGAACGTTTCGATGCCAAATACCTGCCGGAAGACACCGCCCTCGCTCACGGCGAACCGGGCGCATACCGCAACCGTCCCGCCGTCGTGCTGGCCAAACAGATGAATGAAGCGTTTTCACTGGCCCGCTCGGCGAGTGGCGGCGACGTGCTGCACGGCGCGGCCGGCGACTGGATCATGCAGTACGCCCCCGGCGACTACGGCGTGGTGCAGGCCGCCCGCTTCGCGAAGGTTTATCGGCTCGCGGACTGAGTCACGGCCTGGTGACTCACAGCCTGTGATTTACAGCCTGTGACCCACTGCCGGTGGGTCGTGGCCGGCTGGGCGCGCTAAGCCCAGCGGCACTCAAGCCCGCCTTCTACCCAGGGTCTTGAGTCAATCGCTTCAGGCAAACTCGTCGCCGAGATCCACCGTCACATCGCGTGGCACCGTCTCGCCGTTCGCATACTGTTCTTCAAGCGAGCCAATGCTCGCTTCGACATAGGCCCGCAGCACGGCGAAACTCCGGCCTCGCAGCCGCGCCGGCAACGCGCGATAACGCGCCAACGCCGTCGGCGCAATCACCACGGTCATCACGATACGGCGCGCGGTTGCACCGAAACGCATGGCCACCCAGTGAATCGCCAGCGCAGGCGTGCTGTCTTCGCCCGCACGCTGGATGAACTGCGTCTGCTCGGGAAACAGATCGCTGATAACGCGCGCCAATTCCTCGAACTCGGGATTCGCGCAGTCGTATTGGTAAGCTTCTTCCATGAAATGTGCCGAAAGGATGAGCCTGAACGGCGTACCGCAAGGGTACGCCGAAAGTTAGAGAATCACGGATGGCCGGTGTAACAAGCGACCCACAAGCGGCTCACGCGGCAAGCGCCGGGCGACGGAACGCTCTGAACAACAGGCCCGCGACGATCACCGCCCCCAGCGCATACACGCCGTCCACGGCAGCGAGCGGCACGAGCTGCGCCTGGAACAACGCAGCCGGCACGTCGACCAGCGCATGCAACACAATCGCGAGCGGCAGGATTCCGCGCCAGCCCGCGCGCAGCCCACGCCACATCAGCACCGACAAGCCGATCTGGAACACCAGCGCGGCCACCCGTTCGAGCGCGAAAATGCCGGCCGTCTGCGGCGTCAGGCTGGCGAGGATCAGGTGGATGCGCATCACCGAGTCGGTCGGCAGATTGCGCAGATAGCCATCCAGCTCGCCGCGGTTTTCGAAGATGGCGAACAGGATCCATTGAATCTGCACCAGCACGCCGACCAGCCAGGCTTCCGCGCCGCCGTGGCCGAGGCCATAGGTCAGCGCCGTGCCGTCGCCCGTGCCCGCAGCTGACGCGGACTTCGCCGCTGCACGCTTGAGCAGCAGCCGCATTCCGATGAACCGCCCCACTTCCTCGCAGATCCCCGCCGCCAGCGCGCCATACACCACGAAGGCCAGTGGATTGGACAGGAAGGTCGCGGTCGCTTCGTTCCGATGCAGCACGTAGTCGTTCAGCGCGCGCTCGATCACCATCGCGAACAGCGCGAACACGGCGATGCCGGTGATCGCGTCGCGGGGGTTCAGCGCGAGCGGCCGGCGCAGACGGCGGTAGATCAGGAACGGTAAGGCGGCGATGAACAGCGTCGCGACGGCGAGGCTCGAAAGGGTAAGCGGTGCAACAACCATGGGTTTCCTTGCGAAGACCGGCGCGCACCCGCTGCGCGCCGCAGCCCGAATGATCGCAGATCAGCGCGAAGTTGACGCGCGGACGATCAATTCGCCTGGCAAGAGGCAGTCGCGCGCGGTGGTCTGGATCCCTTCGATGCGCTCATGGAGGAACTCGACCGCGCGGTAGCCGATCTCGTAGGTCGGCTGGCGGATCGCGGTGATGCCCGTCAATTCGGCCCATTCGGGATCGTCGATCGACAGCAGCGCGACGCGCGCCTGCCAATCCGCACCGTAGCGCGCTTTCAGATGCAGGGCGAGACACAGCGCGACGGGGGCGTTGGCCGCGAACAAGGCGATGCGCCTGCCTTTGCCGCCGGTGCGATCTATGGCGCTGCGTGTTGCGTTATCTGTCACGCTGGCCGCGGCGCCGCCAAGGTCGCCAGACGCGTCAATTGCGCGGTCCAGTTCGGCGAGAGCGCGCTCGACGGCTGCCGGCTCTGCAAGATTCAGTACCAGCGTATGCCCGCGCGCGCCGCCCTTGCCGCCTTCGTCTTTGCCGCTAGGGCCGTGCGCGCCACTCGCGCCGCCCACGCCGCTCATCACCTCGCGAAACGCCGCCTCGCGCAGTTGCCGCGAACTGACTTGCTCGAAGGGCTGCACGACAAACCAGATATCGTCGAAACCGTTGTCGAGCAGATGCCGCGTGCCGAGTTCGGCAGCCGCCCGGTTGTCCAGCCCAACCATGTCGGCGACGAGCCCATCCACCAAGCGGTCGACCAGCACCGCCGGAATCCCCCCACCGCCCACCGGCCGCAGCGTTTCCTCGCGCACGCCGAGCGCGTTGACGATCACGCCTTCCACGCGATACGTGGTCAGCAGTTGCAGATAGCGCCGCTCCATTTCGACTTCGTTGGCAGCGTGACAGATGAGCGGCATCAACCCGAGCGCATGGCAAGCGGCTTCCACGCCTTGCAGCACTTCGACGGAATACGGGTTGGTCAGATCGGCGAGCAACATGCCGATCAGGCGATTGCGGCCACGCTTGAGGCCGCGCGCCATCTGGTTCGGCTGATAGTTGAGGCGCTCGATGGCCGCCTCGATGCGCGCGCGCAATTCCGGCGACAGCACACTCATCTCGCCGTTCAGATAGCGCGAGATACTGGTCTTGCCCGTACCGGCTTCGCGCGCGACGTCGGTAATCGTCGCGCGGCGCGGGGCGGCAAGCGGCGTCGTGCTCATTTCTTCAACACTTCGCGGTTGACGATGTTGGTCGCGAGCGTTCCGTCGAGCGCGGCTACGAGGTTTTCCGCCGCGTTGAGCGCCATCGCATGACGAGTCTCGTGCGTCGCTGAGCCGATATGCGGCAGCGCGACCACGTTGGCCATTTTCAGAAGCGGCGAATCGGCCGGCAGCGGCTCGGTCTCGAACACGTCCAGACCCGCACCGTGAATCGTGCCGTTTTGCAGGGCCTCGATCAGCGCCTGTTCATCGACCGTGGCGCCGCGCGACGCGTTGATCAGGATCGCGCTCCTCTTCATCGACTTGAATTCGGCCGCGCCGATCATGTGCTTCGTCTCGGGCGTGAGCGGCACTTGCAGGCAGACGAAGTCAGCGGTGGCGAGCAACTCCGCCAACTCGACGCGGCGCGCGCCGTATGCCTGTTCCGCCTGCGCGTTCGCACTGCGGTTCGTGTAGAGCACCTTCATGTTGAAACCGAGCGCCGCACGCCGCGCGACCGCGCCGCCGATCCGTCCCAGCCCGACAATGCCGAGCGTCTTGCCCTGCACGTCGACGCCGAAATGCGCGGGTCCGATGCTTTGCTTCCACTCGCCCGCCTTCACCCAATCCGCGAGCTCGACCACGCGCCGCGCCGACGCGAGGATCAGCGAGAACACCGTATCCGCCGTGGACTCGGTCAGCACGTCCGGCGTGTGCGCGAGCACGATGCCGCGGCGCGTGAGATCGGCAACATCGAACTGGTCGAAGCCCACCGAGATGGTCGACAAAGCCTTCAGCCGGCTTGCGCCTTCGAGCATCGCCGGCGTAATTTTCACGCTCGAACCGATGCCGCCGTCCGCGCCCTTCAATGCGGCGACGAACGTGTCGTGCTGCGCGGGATCGACCTGCACGACTTCCGCATGCTGTTGCAGATACGCGAGCACATCCTCGGGCAGTGACTTCCAGGCGACGATCTTCTTCATCAGCTTATTTTCCTTGCAACGGTGTAGCGAGCGTGGCGCCCTTGCTCAGCGGCTGTGCTTGTGCCTGCGGTTTGACGATCAACGTCAGAATCACCGCGGCGATCAAGGCCACGCTCATGAACGCATAGGATGCCGCAGGCGTTCCGGTCGCGCCGTTCAAATAGCCGACTACGTACGAACCGACGAACGAACCGAGCGCACCCATGCTGTTGATCAGCGCCATCGCACCGCCCGCGACATTCTTCGGCAGCAACTCCGGCACGATCGCGAAGAACGGCCCATACGGCGCATACATTGCGCCGCCGGCAATCACCAGCAACGCGTACGACGTCCAGAAGTGCGTGGAGCCGAGCGCGTACGACGCGGCGAACGCGATCGCGCCGACCAGCAGGAACGGCCACACGAACACTTTGCGGCGGTTGAGTTTATCCGATGCCCACGAAGCCGCAAGCATGGCGATCGTTGCCGCCAGATACGGCAGCGCCGAAAGCCAGCCGGTTTCGACCATGCCGAGCGTCGAACCGTTCTTCAGAATCGACGGCAGCCACAACACGAAACCATACACGCCGATGCTCCAGCAAAAATATTGCGCGCACAGTTTGATCACGGCTGGCGTGCGGAACGCTTCGCTGTAATTGCGCATCGGTTTGATGGCGGCCTGTTCGGCGCGCAAGGTTTCCGCGAGGTCGTCCTTCTGTTGCTGCGTGAGCCACGATACCTGCTGCGGCTTGTCCTGCACGATGAACCACCAGCACACCGCCCAGAGAATCGCGGGCGCGCCTTCGGCGATGAACATGTGCCGCCAGCCGAACGAGTGCACCAGATAGCCGGATACCACCGACATCCACAGCACCGTCACCGGATTGCCGAGAATCAGGAAGGTGTTGGCGCGGGAACGCTCGCTCTTCGTGAACCAGTTGCTGATGAAAATCAGCATCGCCGGCATCACCGCGGCCTCGACCACACCGAGCACGAAGCGGATCACCATCAGTGAGGGAATATTGCTGACCATACCGGTCAGCGCCGCGCAACCGCCCCACAGGATCAGGCTCCAGAACACGAGCTTTTTCACGCTGCGGCGTTCCGCGTATATCGCGCCGGGAATCTGGAAGAAGAAATACCCGAGGAAGAACAACGCGCCGATTAGCGACGACAAGCCCTTACTGATGCCGAGATCCTGGTTGATGCCGGCGGCCGATGCGAAACCGTAGTTCGCGCGGTCGAGATAAGCCAAGCTGTACGTGATGAATACGATCGGCATGATCGTCCACCAACGGCGAATCGCAAGCGATGAAGTCATGGGAGTCTCCTTTGTCGACCAGAGTTGGCGCTTTAGCGCTTACTCTGGTCCCATGCAAGAAAGTTGCTAACGGCTTCCCGAAGCAATGATGGGCGGTCATGGGGCGCTGTTCGAGCGCTCTTGCTGTTATCGAGCCAGCTAGTGCTGCATAGGGCTGAGTGCACCGGATGCGGAGCAATGCGTGGCGCACCCGCACTCAGGCCGCAGTTGCGATGTCAGGTACGTCAGCACGTTCGAGCGCGTCGAGTTCGGCGCGGCTCGGCAGGCCTTCCGAATCACCGATCACCTGAATCGCCAGGGCGCCAATGCGGTTGCCGCGCGCGACTGCTTGCGGCAATGTCCTGCCTTCGAGCAACGCACTGACCACGCCGACGGCGAAACCATCGCCCGCGCCGACCGTGTCCACCACCTTCGCAACCGGCTGACCGGCGATCACGGCGGCATCGTCGGCGGTGCGGAAGTACGCGCCTTCTGCGCCGAGCTTGATGATCACGCCAAGCGCGCCCTGGTCGAGATAAAACCTGGCGATGTCATCCGGCTGTGTGTAACCGGTCAGAATCTCGCCTTCGCCGATGCCCGGCAGCACCCAGTCGGCCAGTGCGGCGAGCGCATTCAAACCTTCGACCATCGCGGCGCGCGAGGGCCACAGCGTCGGGCGCAGATTCGGGTCGAACGAGATCGTCTTGCCAGCGGCACGCATTTCACGCGCCAGATGGAACGCGAGTTCGCACGAACTGGCTGAGATGGCCGGCGCCACACCTGTCAGATGCAAGTGACGCGCGGACAGCACGTAATCAGCCACGTAGTCAGCCAAGGACAGATGGCTCGCCGCCGACCCTTTGCGGAAATACTCGATGGCCGGATCACTGCCGTCGTCGTTCTTCGACTTCAACTGGAAACCGGTCGGGTAGCGATCGTCGGTGGTCACGCAGCGCTGGTCGATGCCTTCTTTCGTCAGCGTGTCGCGCACGTACTGGCCGAACGAATCGTTGCCGACGCGGCTCATCCAGCCCACCTTGAAACCAAGGCGCGACAGGCCGATCGCCACGTTCAGATCGGCGCCCGCGACGCGCTTGGTAAATTGCCCGACACCGGCGAGCGCGCCTGTTTCGGCGGCCACGAACATGGCCATCGCTTCGCCGTAGGTGATGACGTCGAGTGCTGCGTTTGTGTTGCTCATCCTTCGCTCCTGCGTGTTTCTGCGTGTTCCTGTTTGCTGCCTGTTTTTTGCGTGTGCCGCGTTGCGTGTGCTTCTCTGCATGCTTCCGCCCGTACCGCGTGCACTTCTCCACACGCGCTTTTTGCCGGACGTTTTTTGGGTACCGCTCTCTCAGGTCCTACGCGCCGCTTACGCAGCGGCCAGCCATGCGACGTAGTGCGCCGCGTCCGCATCGAAACGGTTCGCATCGAATGGAAATTCAATGCCGCGCGGCACGTGGCGCGGCAGCTTGTCGAGCACCGCGGCGAACTGCGTGTCACCGGCGGCGGGCGCGGCGGGAAAGCGTCGTGCGCCCTCGCCCACCGTCGTCTTGCAATGGATGTATTCGACATGCGCAGCCAGTGGCCCGGCGGCATCGAGCGGCGCGACATCGCGCCAGGCCCAGTTGCCGATGTCGAAGGTCATGCCGAGCAGACCGGCGTGGCCTTCACGCTCCAACGCATCGAACAGGCCGGTGAATTGCGCGAGCGAACCGCCTTCAGCCAGTTGACCGTTTTCGACAACCAGTCGCACGTCCGCGCAGCGCATATAGTCAGCAATCACCGCGGCGTTAGCCTCGGCGCCAAACCCGCCGAGTTGCAGCTTCACGAAGCGCGCGCCCAGCGCGATCGCTTCTTCAATCGAGGCGCGCAGTGCGTCGGCGTCGAGTCCGCCGTCCGGCGTGTACAGCGACGCGGGCGTCGAGTAGACCGACCACAGCCCGAGGGCCGCAATCTCCTTGCCGAGCGCGCGTAACGCCTGCGGCGCGGCGTCGGCTTCGTCCGCGAATAGTTCGCGACGCACTTCGAAGCCCGTGGCGCCGGCCTGTTTGCTCGCGTCGGCCCACTTCAGATGACCGTGCGCACGAACCGCGTCCATCCCGAATGCGCTTGCGACAATCACCACGTCCACCGCGTCAGTCATGTCGAATTTACTCAAACCTGTCTCATGATCGGCATCTGGAACCGGTTCCAAACACGTTTCGAAAAAAAGCGCCCAGGCGCTTGCGATGCCCGAATAGTGCGCCGGGCGGGGTGTCATGCACCATAGTGGAAATCCCCAGGAAACCTCGATCAGGGTCCATCTGCCAGGCACAGCGCGAGGAACTGTTCGACCACTCGCGACGGCGCACTCGCATGAGGCACCAGAATCGACAGCCGCCGTGTCAGCGGCTCCGGGCTCAACGAGAACAGGCACAGCGCGCCGTCCTCATGCCGCATCGACATCGCCGAGACGAAACCGATGCCCATGCCTGCCCGCACCGCCTCCTTGACGCCTTCGACCCCGGCAATCTCCAGCGCCACGCGCATCGGCACGCCCGCCCGGGCAAAGGCTCGCTCAACGATCTGCCGCACGCCCGACCCGGCTTCGCGCAGCACCAGCGGATGCGGGCCGAACGCCGCCAGCTCCGCCCGGCCCCCGTTGATATCCGCTCGTTTTTCTACCGCCCCCGGCGCTGCGCCTTCTAGCGCTCCTGCCATTCCACTTTCTACCGCTCCTGACACTCCGCCCCCATCCCGCCCAACTGCCGCGACAGCGCTACCCGAGCCATCCGCCTGCGCCAACGCCACCGCCAGCGGATGCGTGCGCGGCATGATCGCGACGATCTCATCCTCACGCCACGCGTGCACCGCGGTATCCGGTGGCAGATCCGAGCCGACCGGACCTTCGATCATCGCGATATCCACCGAGCCCAGCGCACCGACGATCTCCGTGGTGTTGCCATCGGCGGTATGCAGCGTCACGTCGGGGTAGTGGCGATGAAAATCCGCGATCAGGTACGGCAGCAGATAGCTCGCCGGCGTGGTGCTTGCGCCGATGCGCAAGGTGCCCTGCTCGAGGCCGCGCAGCGCATCGCGATACGCATGCGCCTGCCGCCACGTATCGCGCAGCCGGGTCGCATAGCTGGCGAGTTGCTCGCCGGCGGGCGTCAGGCGCACGCCGCGCCCATCGCGCAGGTAAAGCGGCTCGCCGAATTCGTCCTGCAACTGGCGCAATTGGCCGGATACCGCCGGCTGCGATAGATGCAACGCCACCGCCGCGCGGCTGATGTTGCGATGCTCTGCGACAGCGGCAAACGTTATAAGTTGATCCGGGGTCATGGCGGGCTAAATATCCGTTGAACTGATACTTCACATTCTAAATCACGATTTTTCATATCGATATATCTAATTTAGGATTGGGCCTATCGAATCAAGACAGTCATAGGAAGGCGCTACGCCATGTCCACCGCTCATCTCACCGCTTCCGCCGCACCCTCGGGGTCATCCACCCGCGGCCAACTCAACGGCATTCTGTTCGTTGCGCTGTTCGCCGCGGCCGTGACCCGCATCGCCTCGATCCCGGCCATCGCCGGCCTGGGCCTGAGCCCGCTGATCGTCGGCATCGTGGCCGGCGCCATTTACGGCAACGCGCTGCGTGACGGCATGCCCGAAAGCTGGGCGGCCGGAGTCAACTTCTCGGCGCGCAAACTCCTGCGCATCGCCGTGGCGTTTTTCGGGCTGCGTGTCAGCCTGCAGGAAATCGCCCAGGTCGGCTTGCCCGGTCTTGCTGAATCGGTACTGATCGTCGTGAGTACGCTGGTGATCGGCACGTGGGCCGGGATGAAGATCATGAAACTCGACCGCGACACGGCGCTGCTGACAGCTGCAGGCAGCGCGATCTGCGGCGCGGCGGCCGTGCTCGCGTTCGAGTCGACGCTGCAATCCAAGCCGCATAAGAGTGCGATGGCGGTAGGCAGCGTCGTGCTGTTCGGTACCCTCTCGATGTTTCTCTACCCGGTGCTGTTCAAGGCAGGTTGGTTGCATCTCGACACGGTTGGCGCGGGCCTGTTCTTCGGCGGCACGATTCACGAAGTGGCGCAGGTGGTCGGCGCGGCCAGCAACGTGAGCCCGGAAGCGACCCACATCGCGACCATCGTCAAGATGACCCGTGTGATGCTGCTGGTGCCGGTGCTGCTGGTCGTCGGCATGTGGGTGAACCGCTCGGCACGCAACGCGGCCGCCTCCGCAACAGCCGAAGACGGCAAGCAACACGCCCCGCGCAAGCTGGCAATTCCGTGGTTCGCGCTCGGATTCCTCGCCTTCGTCGTGATCAACTCGCTGCACGTTCTGCCGGAAAGCGCGACCAGCACGCTGAACATGCTCGACACCTTCGCGCTCACCATGGCCATGACCGCGCTCGGTATCGAAACCCGTATCGCGCAGATCCGTCAGGCCGGCCCCCGTGCGTTGACCACCGGCTTCATCCTGTATGTGTGGTTGATCGTCGGCGGACTGGGTATCACATGGACTGTCCAGCACCTGTTCGGCTAAGCCGTCCCCGCCTCGTCGCCAACCCCGCCGCGTGCGGGGTTTTGTGCGTTCAGGAGAACCAGCCGTCACTCATGCGCGGCATACTGGTTGCTGACGTTATCCGTTCACGCAAACCTGTTCATGCAACTGGAATGAGGACTGATCGATGAGCCTGGAACTTTACTATTGGGACGGCCTGCAAGGTCGTGGCGAATTCGTGCGGCTGGCCCTGGAAGAAGCCGGCGCAGACTACGTGGAAGTGGCGCGCGGCGAACCATCCGATGGCCTCGGCACAAACGCGATGATGACGCTGATGAAGAGCAAGGACGCGCCCTATCCACCGTTCGCGCCGCCGTTTCTGAAGGACGGCGATCTGGTGATCGCGCAGACCGCCAACATCCTGTTCTACCTCGGCCCGAAGCTCAATCTCGCGCCATCGGTTGAAAGCCTGCGCTATGTCGCCAACGGACTGCAACTGACGATCGCCGACATGGTGACCGAAGCGCACGACACGCATCATCCGCTCGCCAGTGCGTTGTATTACGAAGACCAGAAAGACGCGGCCAAAGTGCGCGCGCACGACTTCATCGACCACCGGATTCCGAAGTTCATGAAGTACTTCGAGCGCGTGCTGAAACAGAACCCTGCCGGCGACACGTTCATGGTGGGCGACGCGCTCACTTACGTCGACCTGTCGATGTTCCAGTTGATCGACGGTCTGCTGTACGCGTTTCCGCGCGCGCTCAAGCGTTTCGCCGAACACTATCCGCGTCTTGCGGCCTTGCACGACGCGGTGATCGAGCGGCCGAACATCGCCGCTTATCTCCAGTCCGACCGGCGCATCGCGCACAACGAGGCCTGCATCTTCCGGCACTACCCGGAACTCGACAAGGCGGCGACTTGATCCGCGCCGCGCTCCTTCGCGACCCTTCCGCATCGCACCCGCTTCCGCCAGCGGGCGCGATGCTGTTACCGTACGCGCATTCCATCCACCCATCACGCCCTCTCCTGCCGACGTGCTTTCATTCCTGCTGAAGCTGCGCACCCGCGCCCAAACCCTGTTCCGTCTCTCCGACGCCCATACGATGCTGGTCTGGTCGGTGGTGGTCGGCGTCGCGGGCGCGTTCGCGACGATTGCCTTTCGCGAAGGCATCGCGTTGCTGCAACTGGCGACGGTCGGCAAGTCCGGCAGTTTCGTCGAAATGGCGCGCAGCTTGCCGTGGACGGTGCGTGTGTGGCTGCCCGCCGCGGGCGGCCTGATCGCCGGCTTCTTTCTGCTGATCGCGCAACGTCACGTCGACAAGTGCAATCACATCGACTACATGGAAGCCGTCGCGATCGGCGACGGCGTGGTGCCGGTGAAGTTGAGCTTCTGGCGCAGCGTGTCCTCGCTGTTCACGATTTCGAGCGGCGGCTCGATCGGCCGCGAAGGTCCGATGGTGCAACTGGCGGCGCTGGCCGCGTCGTTGATCGGCCGCTGGGTGCATTTCGACCCGCCGCGTCTGCGCCTGCTCGTCGCCTGCGGCGCGGCGGCCGGGATTACCTCCGCGTACAGTGCGCCGATTGCCGGCGCGTTTTTCGTCACTGAAATCGTGCTCGGCTCGATCGTGATGGAAAGCTTCGGCCCCGTGGTCGTTTCAGCGGTGGTCGCCAACATCACCATGCGCGAGTTCACCAGCTACAAGCCGCCGTACGAAATGCCGGTGTTTCCGCCGGTGGCGGGCGCCGAAGTCCTGTTGTTCGTTGGGCTCGGGCTGCTGTGCGGTGCGGCCGCGCCGCAGTTTCTGCGGCTGATGGACTTCTCGAAGGCAAACTTTCGCAAACTGCCCGTGCCGTTGCCCATCCGGCTCGCGCTGGGCGGTCTGATCGTCGGCATTCTGTCGGTGTGGACGCCCGAGGTGTGGGGCAACGGCTACAGCGTCGTTAATTCCATTCTGCATTCGCCGTGGACGTGGAGCGCGCTCGTCCTCGTGCTGGTGTTCAAGATCGTCGCGACGTCGGCGACTGTGGGTTCAGGCGCGATCGGCGGGGTGTTCACGCCGACGCTCTTCGTCGGCGCGGTGGTTGGCTCGCTGTTCGGCCTCGGCATGCATGCGTTGTGGCCTCACGGCACCTCGGCGCCGTTCGCTTACGCAATGGTCGGCATGGGCGCGTTTCTGGCCGGCGCCACACAGGCGCCGCTGATGGCGATCCTGATGATCTTCGAAATGACGCTCAGCTATCAGGTCGTGCTGCCGCTGATGCTTTCATGCGTGGTCGCGTATTTCGTGTCGCGCGCGATCGGCAAGACGTCGATGTACGAAATCACGCTACGCCGCAATCAGGAGGAACAGGAACGCACGCGTCTACGCGCGACGCAGATGCGCGAACTGATCCGTCCCGCCGAAACCGTCGTGCCCCCGAACGCGACCGTGCAGGATATGACGCGCGTGTTCCTCGAATATCCGGTGAAGTATCTGTACGTTGCCAACGAGTCCGGTGCGTTTCTCGGCGTGGTCGCGCTCAAGGACATCACCTCCGATCTGCTCGACAAGCGCGACACCTCCGCAAAAACCGCCGCGGATTACCTGCAGCCGCATTTCGATGTGCTCACGCCGGATATGCCGCTCGGCGTTGCGTTGCAGCACTTTATGGCGTTCCAGGGGGAGCGCTTGCCGGTCGTCGAAAGCACCGCGGACCCTAAGCTGGCCGGGGTGGTGTACAAGACTTCGCTGCTCGATGCGTACTTCCGAATGAATCCGACGCGCTGAGGCCGGGGGTCGGGCATTCGGGCATTCGGGCATTCGGGCTTTCGGGCATTCGGGCTTTCGGGCACTCCGGCACTCCGGCTATCGGGCTATCGGGCTATCGGGCTATCGGGTGCGAAGTCGCTCGGTCGATTGCCGAGTCATTGGCCGAACCCGCGCGGCAATGCGCGGCGCCTCACCCACGCCGCCTTCTCAGCCCGTGCAAAGCGCGGCAGATTCTCTACAATGAGGAAACCGCTGCAGCGCTTGCGAGCAGCGCGCGTTACGCCAAGACGGGCGCACCGAGACGCCCGCCCTTCGATCGGAGCGAAGATGAGCGAACCGTCCCTCGATGCCGTCCGCCGTGATCAGGCTGGCTGGATTTTTCTGCATATCGAAGGCGAGCCGTACGATCGCGGCGAGCAGCATGGCCAGTTGCTCGCCACCGAAATCCAGAACGCGATCCGCACCGCCCGCTACCTGGCGAAATGGGATACCGGTGAAGACTTCGACACCTTTGTCGACGCCGCCGTGTCCCAGTTCGCCAACAAACTCGACACCGAATTCGCCGACGAAATCCAGGGCATCGCCGACGGCGCGAAGCTGCCGTTCGCCGAAGTGCTAGCCTGGAACGGCTACATGGATCTGCTGCAAAGCTGGTGGCCGAGCCACGCGGCGGCCCAGAAACCGCAACTCGGCCTGAAACCCTGGCGCGGACGCCGCGGCCATCACTGCAGCGCGTTCATCGCCACCGGCAACGCCACCCGCGACGGCCGCATCGTCATGGCACATAACTCGTGGGACCGCTACGCCGCGGGCGACGCGTTCAACGTCGTGTTCGACATCGTGCCCGATCGCGGCAACCGCATCCTGATGCAGGGCCTGCCGGGCTGCATCTCCAGCCTCACCGATTTCTGGGTCACCGAAGCCGGCCTGATGGTCACCGAAACCACCATCTCCAACTTTATCGGCTACAACGCAGCGGGTGCGCCGGAGTTCTATCGCTCGCGGCGCGCGTCGCAGTACGCCAACAACATCGGCGAATGGTGCGAGATGTTCGCGGTCGCCAACAACGGCGGCTATGCGAACAGTTGGCTGCTCGGCGACACCAAGACCGGCGAGATCGCGCGCTACGAACTGGGGCTGCACTATTCCGGCTTCGAGAGTACGAAAGACGGCTTCTATAGCGGTTACAACACCGCGACCGATCTGAAGATCCGCAACCAGGAATGCATCGGCGAAGGCGAAGACTATACGGACGTGCGCAAGAACGGCGCGCGCCGCTTGCGCTTCATGCAGCTCGAAGAAATGCATCACGGCAAGATCGACGTCGAACTCGCCAAAGAGATGATCGCCGACCATCACGACGTCTATCTCGACCGCAACGACAATCCCTGCTCGCGCACCATCTGCGGGCATCTTGAACTGGACGACGCGCGCTTCGGCGGTTCCGATCAAGGGCCGTTCAATCCGTGGGGCGCCAACGACGGCAAGGTGGTCGACAGCGAGATGGCGCGCAAGATGGCGTTCACCGCGCGCTGGGGCCACCCGTGCGGCCGGCCGTTCGACGCCCAGGCGTTCATGAAGCGCCACCCGCAGTGGAACTGGCTCAACGGCTATATGCGCGACCGGCCGTCGTGGCCGTGGACGCGGTTCGACGTGCTGCGTTAGAAGCTCGCTCTTAGCGGTCGCTGAACCGTTGTTCGCCCAGGCTGTTACCAGGCAGATTGAGGTTCGCACGCGATTCGGGCATCAGCCGCTTCCTCGCAACATAGACGCAGCACGACCGTTCGCGACTGCTCTGCCTTTTTCCTGCCATCATGTGAAATCTACAATTAGGTTTTGTCTCATTTGCGCGCGCGTCGTAGCCGTTTGCCATCTAAGATGGTAGATGCACGCCGCCCGCCTGTATCAACGCCGCGTGTAGGTTGCGCCGTCCTTACGACGCGGGGACAGCGTAACGCTTGCTCAACTGTCAGCGCCGCATGAGCTTAGGAGGTCGGGCGATGAAAACCTCGACACTGTTGACCATGGTGACGCTGTCAGCCTCGTGTTTTGCCGCGCCAGTTCATACCGCGCCGGACAGCACGGCCGCCAATAGTCTTGCCGAACGCGCCAACGCCGCACCGGTCGCTCCCGCGGCGCCGGACGTCGCTGCCACGGACGACACTCGTCCGCAACAATGGCAACACATCGCGCTGCCCAAGTCGCGGCATCTGGAGCGAAGCTTCACGGGCCAGAACGAGCACCTGCAGACCTGAAAACCTGAAAAACGCATCCCCTTTGGAGCGCTTGCATGACCGCATCGGCTATTCCCGGCGAATCGATTGATCTGCAGATCGCCGACGTTCTGCGCGAAGTCCGTTTCCCGACCTACAAGGACGCGCTAGTCGACGCCGCGCGCGAAGCCGGCGCGAGCAACGAAGTCGTGTCGATGCTCGACGGTTTGCCGGAGCAGGACTATGCCGACGTGGCGTCGGTCACGCGCCTCGTCGGCGGCAACTATGGGCCGGGTCTGGGGGCATGAGCGGAAAGCAGGTCTTGACGCTGAGTTCACTTTCGTCCGATCCGAAGCCCGCTGCCGACTGGATCCATCGCTCGCCGCATTCGGGCGGCACGAGCGGCATCGAGCGAATCGAAGCCTTCTTTCATCATGCCGGCTATGCGATGCACCGGCACGATACCTATGCGATCGGCCGCACGCTTGCTGGCGTGCAGAGCTTCCGCTATCGCGGCAGCACGCGTAACAGCTTGCCGGGCGGCACGATGGTGCTGCATCCCGATGAGCCGCACGACGGCCAGGCCGGCACCCGCGACGGCTTTCACTACCGGATGATCTATGTCGACCCGGCGCTGTTTCAACAGGCGCTCGGCGGCAAGCCGTTGCCGTTCATTGAAGGCGGACTCTCGAACGACCCGCGTCTGTTTGCTGCGACCGAGAGCCTGCTGCGCACGATGGATTGTGCGATCGATTCGCTCGAACAGGACGATGCGCTCTACGAACTGGCCATCGCGCTCGACGCCGTGGCAGGGGGCGCGGCGACGCGCCGCCCGGTGGATTACCTCGCGGCCGAACGGGCGCGCGAGTATATGCTTGGTTCGCTCGATAGCGCAGTGACACTCGACGAACTGGCGGCAGCCGCCGGCCGCGACCGTTGGAGTTTGTCGCGGGATTTTCGTGCGCTGTTCGGCACGAGTCCGCATCGCTATCTGACCATGCGCCGGCTCGATCTCGTGCGCCGCCTCGCGATTCAGGGCGTGTCGCTCGCCGACGCGTCGGCGGCGGCCGGCTTTACCGATCAGAGCCATATGACGCGGCACTTCAAGCGCGCGTGGGGCGTTGCGCCGGCGCATTGGCTCAAGATGCTGGGGCCTTCGACCCGCGGCGCGCGTTAACGGTAGCTCGACGGATATCCCACCGTCCATCGCCCGCCGCCCCCGCGCACAAACGTACAAGACCCGCTAGCGCCTCCCGCCCTACGCTCCTGCCTGACACACACACCTACCCCTCAGGAGGGAGCACCGCGATGTCCACCCATCAAACGATTCAACGGCCCTACCGCGCCATCAATTTCGCTGAGAAGCTGGAGCTCTTCAGCGACCAGTGGCAAGCACGCGTGGTCGCGGAAATGAACGACTACCAGTTCAAGCTGGTCCGCATCGAAGGCGACTTCATCTGGCACGAACACGCCGACACGGACGAAACGTTTATCGTGCTCGACGGACAGTTGCGCATCGACATGCGCGATGGCTCCGTGCTGCTCTCGGCCGGAGAAATGTTCGTGGTGCCCAAAGGCACGGAACACAAACCGTATGCCGAACGCGAGGTCAAGCTGCTGCTGATCGAACCGCGCGGCGTGAAGAACACCGGCGAAGAAAGCAACGAACGCACCGCCGCGAACGACGTGTGGATCTAGGTTTACCGCGCGCTCGTCAAAGCGACGACGATGCTACGATCCGCGCGCGCGAAACCGGGAGCGTCGGCCGCGCCGCGTCGCCCTGCAAAGCGGACACCGGCAGATCGTCGGCATAAACCGGCGAGCCGGCCACGGCACGCCGCGGCATCCTGGCACGGGGATCGCGCGCGTGCTCGTCGGTGCGCTGGAAATGCGCGACAAGGTGATCGATAAAGGTGCGTACTTTCGCCGGCAAATGAAGGCGGCTTGGATACGCGATCGTGATTTCGATTTGCGGCAGGCGGTAATCGCCGAGCAACGGCACAAGCCGCCCGGACGCCAGATCGCGGCCAATCAGGTAGCTCGGCAAAATCGCCACGCCCATGCCCAGCAAAGCGAACTGCCTCAGCATCTCGGTGTTGTTCGCCGCGATCGCGTTAGTGGGTCTCACACGGACCTCACCCTGCGGTCCGGTAAACACCTTTTCGTCGCCGCCCTGCTCCGCAGGCCGGCTCAGACACGGATGCTTCAACAGATCCTCGGGACGGGTCGGCGTACCGTGCTGCTGCAGATAGGCGGGCGTCGCGCAAACCGTCATATAGCCGGTGGTCAATCGCCGCGTGACAATGCTCGCGCTGCGCATGTGCCGCGCGACCATAATGCCGACGTCAAAACCCTCTTCCACCAGATCGACATGACGATCCGCCAGCGTGACGTCAGGCATGACTTCCGGATAACGCTCGGCGTAAGACTGCACCACCGGCGCGAGGCTATGCAGCCCGAACACCACTGGCGCGACGATGCGCAGCGTCCCGACCGGTTCGTGATTACGCGCCACCACCATCTGCTCGACGCCTTCCAGGTCGTCGAGAATATGGCGCACGCGTTCCAGATAAGTCGTGCCGGATTCGGTCAGCGAGAGACGGCGCGTCGTGCGATTGAGCAACCGGGTACCAAGGCGCGCTTCCAGATCCGCGACGTGGCGCGTGACGACGGCAGTGGAAAGATCCAGCGCGCCGGCCGCGCGGACGAAACTGCCAAGGTCGGCCACCTTGACGAATACGCGCATCGACTGCAATTGATTCATGGGACGACTCCTGCCTCGATAAAGCCGGGCCGGCGCAACGCTGCCGCCTGTGTCGACCCGCGCGACAAGGCGCGCGCGGATTTGCCCAACGATTCGATTGTATCGACACGATCATGTCCCAACCCTGACCTGAACATGACAATCCGGTCAGGTTTCTGAGGCGCTCGCGACGCTATTGCGAGGTTTATTGCGGATATTTGGTAGGTATAAACCCTTAGATGCTGGTAACATGGCGCCCGAAAGGAACACATCGCTATGCCACATCGTTTTCAGCTTTTCGAAAAAATCGCGTTTTCACTGGTTTGCTGGTCCGCCGCGGCCTGTTCGGCCTTCATCGCTTACGAGCGGTGCCCGGAAATCAAGGTTGTCCTGCACGTCGGTGAAGAAGTCCTGCGCTACAGCGGGCAGTATTCGTTCGTCTGCGCCACGCCGGTTGCCAACGCCTGCGCGCAGCTGCCGGCGAGTTGATCCGCCCCGGCATTCGCCACACTATTTGATCGCGCATCCACGCCGATTACGCGTCGCGCCCGAACACCACGCGCGCGAAAAATCCCGCCAGCACCGTTTCAGCCATCTCCGACGACACGTTCTGCGGGTCGACCGTGTAGAAAAACTGCACGCCGTCGCACAAGCCCATCAAACCCATCGCCAACGTCTCCGCCGGCAGCGGCAGCGGCGTGCCGACCCGCGTCGAAAATTCGCGAATGTACTCGCTCATCTGTTCAAGCTTCTCGTGCATGAACGCGTTAAAGCGTATCCGGAAGCGGCCGTCACGTACCGCGAGTAGCTTCGCCTCCACCCACAGCAGGAAGCACTTGTTCTCGCGATGCAGGCTGCTGTAGTAGCGCAGCACGCGCTCTTCCATCTCCTCTCGCGTGGCCGCATTTTCGAAAATCGTCTGCAAGCCCGCTTGCATGGCCTCGTGGTCGCGCCGCAGTAGTTCAAGAAACAACTCGTTCTTGCTGCGGAAGTTCGAATAGAACGCACCGCGTGTGTAACCCGCCGCCCCGGCGATGTCTTCGACACTCGCCGCGACAAAGCCTTTCTTCATAAAAATCGCTTGCCCAGCGTCGAGCAGACGCTGGCGCGTCTGGTCTTTGCTCTGCTCGCGTGTAAGTCGTTGCCGTTTCATGGGCGCAAGTCTAGCACCGAAAAGAATTCCAATTCACAACAACATTCAAATACAGGTGTGTATTAGAATGCACCCATCCATTCGAAGTCAGACCCGTATGTCAATCGCATGTTTTGGCCCACGTGTCTTCGCTGGCGAGCCGCTGCGGCTTGCCGTGTTCGTTCGCTGTCTCCAGTTGGGGTAATTGTGAAGCGTCCCGGTCCTCCCGCATCGTCTGCGATGCGCCAGCAGTCCCATCGGTATGCCCGTTCCGCGCGCTTGCGCCGCGCCGCATTTGCCCTCGCGCTCGCCGGTATCGTCACGCTCGCCGCGTGCTCGAAGAAGGAAGCGGCTGCGCCCGCGCCGCGTCCGGTAGTCGCCGTCGCCGTGCATGCGGACGGCAGCGGGGCGGCCGCGGCATCGTTGCCCGGCGAAGTGCAGGCGCGCTATTCCACCCCGCTGTCGTTTCGCGTCGGCGGCAAAATCATCGAGCGGCGCGTACGTTTGGGCGACGTCGTGAAGAACGGGCAGATCGTCGCCCGGCTCGATCCGGCGGATGCGCAAAAGAATGCCGCCAGCGCGCAAGCTCAACTCGAAGCCGCGCAACACAGTCTCGTGTATGCGAAGCAGCAACTCGATCGCGACCAGGCACAGGCGAAAGAAAACCTGATCGCGCCCGCTCAGCTCGAACAGACCACCAACGCCTACGCGTCAGCCGCCGCGCAGCGCGACCAGGCCGCGCAGCAGGCGGCGCTGTCGAAAGACCAGTTGCAGTACACCACGCTCAGTGCCGATCACGCCGGCGTGATCACTGCTGAACAGGCCGACACCGGCCAGAATGTGTCCGCGGGGCAAGCCGTCTATAACCTCGCGTGGAGCGGCGATATCGACGTCGTCTGCGACGTGCCGGAAAGTGCGCTTGCCGCGCTCTCGGTCGGGCAGACCGCGCAGGTCACCCTGGCCGCGCTGCCGGGCCGCAGCTTCAAGGCGCGCGTGCGCGAACTGTCGCCCGCCGCAGATCCGCAAAGCCGCACTTACCGCGCCAAGCTCACGCTCGACAATCCCGGTCCGGACGTACGCCTCGGCATGACCGCCGACATCGCGCTCGCCGCGCCGTCGCCCTCGGACTCATCTGCCGACGCAACTGGCAACTCAGCTGCCAACGCCTCGGCGAGCCAGAACGGTTCCTTTACTGTGCCCGCCACCGCCCTGTTCCACGACGGCGCGCAGCCGGCCGTGTGGGTCGTGCGCGCCGCGGACAACGCGCTGGAACTGCGCCGCGTGACGGTCACGCGCTATGACGAGCGCACGATTGTGATCGGCCAGGGGCTCAAGGATGGTGAGCGCGTCGTACTGCAAGGCGTGCATACCATGACCGCTGGCGAAAAAGTCCACGTGATCCCGCCGCTGCATCCCGAGGACTTCGCTTCATGAGCACCACGCCTGAAGAAGGACGCTTCAACCTGTCCGCATGGGCGCTGCGCCATCAGGCGCTGGTCGTTTTCCTGATCGCGCTCGCTACCGCATTCGGCGTACTCGCCTACACTCGCCTCGCCCAATCCGAAGACCCGCCCTTCACGTTTCGCGTGATGGTGATCCGCACCTTCTGGCCCGGCGCGACCGCACGCCAGGTGCAGGAACAGGTCACCGACCGCATCGGCCGGAAATTGCAGGAAACGCCCGCCATCGATTTCATGCGCAGCTACTCGCGCCCCGGCGAATCGTTGATGTTCTTCTCGATGAAAGACTCGGCGCCGGTCAAGGACGTGCCCGAAACCTGGTATCAGGTGCGCAAGAAAGTCGGCGATATCGCCACGACCTTGCCGCCAGGCATTCAAGGCCCGTTCTTCAACGACGAATTCGGCGACGTCTACACCAACATCTGGACGCTCGAAGGCGACGGCTTTTCCGCCGCACAACTGCACGATTACGCGGACCAGTTGCGCACGGTGCTGCTGCGTGTGCCGGGCGTCGGCAAGGTCGATTATTTCGGCGATCCGGACCAGCACATCTACATCGAGATCGCCAACACGCAACTCACGCGTCTTGGCATCTCGCCGCAGCAACTCGGCCAGGCGATCAATTCGCAGAACAGCGTCTCGCCGGCAGGCACGCTGACCACCACGGACGACCGCGTATTCGTGCGCCCCACCGGCCAGTTCAAGGACGTCAACGCGCTTGCCGACACGCTGATCCGCATCAACAACCGCTCGTTCCGTCTCGGCGACATCGCCACCATCAAGCGCGGTTACGACGATCCAGTCGCCACGCAAATGCGCTCCGGCGGCAAGGCAGTGCTCGGCATCGGCGTGACGATGCAGGCGGGCGGCGATGTGATCCGTCTGGGCAAGGCGCTCGATCAGCAGATGGTCACGCTGCGGGCCTACCTGCCCGCCGGTTTGCACCTGGTCGAAGTGTCGAGCATGCCGAACGCGGTGGCGCGTTCGGTCGACGATTTTCTCGAAGCCGTCGCCGAGGCGATTGCGATCGTGCTGGTGGTCAGCCTGCTGTCGTTGGGTGTGCGCACCGGCATGGTGGTCGTGATCTCGATACCTGTCGTGCTCGCCGTCACGGCGCTGTGCATGTATCTGTTTGACATCGGACTGCACAAGGTGTCGTTGGGCACGCTGGTGCTCGCTTTGGGGCTATTGGTCGACGACGCGATCATCGCAGTCGAGATGATGTCGGTGAAGCTGGAGCAAGGCTGGACCCGCACGCGCGCCGCTGCCTATGCATACACGAGCACCGCTTTCCCGATGCTGACCGGGACGCTCGTGACCGTCTCCGGCTTCCTGCCGATCGCGCTCGCCAAGTCGAGCACCGGTGAATACACGCGTTCGATTTTCGAGGTGTCGGCAATCGCGCTGATTGCGTCGTGGCTGGCCGCCGTTGTGCTGATTCCGTTGCTCGGCTATCACATGCTACCGGAGCGCAAACGCCAGGCACACGAAGCGGAAGATCACGAGCACGACATCTACGACACGCGGTTTTACAAGCGCCTGCGTGGCTGGATCAGCTGGTGCATCGAACGGCGTTTCGTCGTGCTGGCGATCACCGTCGTGCTGTTCATTCTGGCCATGGCAGGCTTCACGCTGGTGCCGCAACAGTTCTTCCCGAGCTCCGACCGGCCCGAGTTGCTGGTGGACGTGCGCCTGCCCGAAGGCGCGTCGTTCGAAGCGACATTGCGCCAGGCAGAGCGGCTCGAAAAGGCGCTGGTGGGCCGTCCGGAAATCGATCATACGGTGAACTTTGTCGGCACCGGTGCGCCGCGTTTCTATTTGCCGCTCGATCAGCAATTGCCGCAGCCGAATTTCGCGCAGTTCGTGATCACCGCGAAATCCGTGAAAGATCGCGAGAAGCTCGCGCAATGGCTCGAATCGGAATTGCGCAACAACTTTCCGGCGATCCGCACACGCCTGTCGCGCCTCGAGAATGGTCCGCCGGTCGGCTACCCTGTGCAGTTCCGCGTGAGCGGCGACGATATCGCCACCGTGCGCTCGATCGCCGAGCGCGTCGCCGCGACCATGCGCGCCGACCGCCGTACCAGCAACGTCCAGTTCGACTGGGACGAACCCGCCGAGCGCTCGGTGCGCTTCGAAGTCGATCAGAAGAAGGCCCGCGAACTCGGCGTGACCTCCGAAGACATCTCGAGCTTCCTCGCGATGACACTCTCCGGCTACACCGTCACGCAGTATCGCGAGCGCGACAAGCTGATCAGCGTCGATCTGCGCGCCCCCAAAGCGGAACGCGTCGACCCCGCGAAGCTCGTCACGCTGGCGATGCCGACGCCGAATGGCCCGGTGCCGCTCGGCACGCTCGGTCATCTGCGCAACGACCTCGAATACGGTGTGATCTGGGAACGCGACCGGCAACCTACCATCACCGTGCAGTCCGACGTCGCGCCTGGCGCGCAAGGGATCGACGTCACGCATGCCGTCGATAAATCCCTCAGCCAGATTCGCAGCACGCTGCCGGTCGGCTACCGGATCGAGATCGGCGGGTCGGTCGAAGAAAGCGGCAAGGGGCAGACGTCGATCAACGCCCAGATGCCGATCATGATCATCGCCGTACTGGTGCTCCTGATGGTCCAGTTGCAGAGTTTCGCGCGCGTGCTGATGGTGGTGCTGACCGCGCCGCTCGGCCTGATCGGCGTGGTGTTGACGCTGCTGCTGTTCGGCCAGCCGTTCGGCTTCGTCGCAATGCTTGGGGTGATCGCCATGTTCGGCATCATCATGCGCAACTCGGTGATTCTCGTCGATCAGATCGAGCAGGACATTGCAGCGGGACACAAACGTTTCGACGCGATCGTCGGCGCGACGGTGCGGCGTTTCCGGCCGATCACGCTGACCGCGGCCGCGGCCGTCCTCGCGCTGATTCCGCTGTTGCGCTCGAACTTCTTCGGCCCGATGGCGACCGCGTTGATGGGCGGCATTACGAGCGCGACCATCCTCACGCTGTTCTATCTGCCGGCCCTGTACGCCATGTCGTTCAGAGTACGCACCGACGAGCGCGAGCCGCCGGCGCCGTCCGCCACGACGCATTCGGGGAACTGAGATCATGGCTATCCTTGCATTCCCTCGACACGTGCGCCTCACGCTTCTCGGCGGTGCTGCGCTGACGCTGGCCGCCTGCTCGTTCGGCCCGAACGGCGAGCCGCCCGCCATGCCGCAACCGGCTCACTACGGCGCCGAAGCGCAACCCACACAAACCGTACCCGCACAAGGCATCACCCAGCAATTCGTGGTCGGCGCGAAGCCCGTGCCCGAATGGTGGAAGCTGTATCAATCGGAGGCGCTGAACGCGCTGGTCGACGAAGGCTTGCGCAACAGCCCAACGCTCGCCGCCACCGACAAGAGCCTGGCTGCCGCGCGCGAGCAACTGCGCGCGCAGATCGGCAGTTCGATGCTGCCGACCATCGACGCGGGCGGCCAGGTGACCCGCAATCGTGCGCTGGCGATCCCCGAGGCCGGTCCGAATACGTTCCTGTACAACATCTTCGTCGGTCAATTGCAGGCGCACTACACGTTCGACCTGTTCGGCGCCGCGCGTCTCGCCGATGCCGCGCTCGCCGCCCGCGTCAACGTACAGGCTTATCAGTTCGACGCCGCGCGCCGCGCGCTGGCCGCCAACATCGTGACGGCGGCGATCACGAGCGCCGCATTGCGCGCGCAGATCGACACAACCGAACGGCTCGTGACGCTTGCCAACGATCAGGCCCGCGACACGCAGCGGCGCTACGTACTGGGCGCGGTCTCACACGCCGACCAGTTGAGCGCGCAACAAAGTGCCGCGAGTCTGTCGGCGAGTTTGCCGGGCTTGAGGCAGCAATGGCTGACGACGCGTCATGCGTTGGCCGTACTACTTGGCCGCACACCGGACGCGGCCCCGGACGACCTCGATCTTGCGCAACTGCACGTGCCTGAACAGGTGCCTGTCGTGGTGCCGTCCGAGCTGCTGCGCACCCGCCCCGACATTCAGGCCGCGGACGCCGCCCTGAAGGCCGCGGCGGCCGATGTCGGCGTGGCGACGGCGCAGATGTTCCCGAGTCTCTCGCTGAGTGCCTCGATGGGACAAGGCGGCTTTAGCTGGCCGGTGGCGCTATCCGGCGCGGGAGCGATATGGAGTATAGGCGCCTCCTTGTCACAACCGCTGTTTCACGGCGGCGCCCTGTTCGCGCAGCGCCGCGCGGCCGTCGACACGTATGACGCCACGGTTTCGCAATACAAGCAGACCGTACTGACCGCATTCCAGAACGTCGCCGACACGCTCGCAGCGCTGCAGCACGACGCGCAAGCGCTCGACGCCGCGAACATTGCAGCGCGTTCGGCGCAAGGAATTTTCGACGAAACGTCGGGACGCTACCGACTGGGCGCGTTACCGATCGCCTCGACGCGCTCGAGCGAGCAGCAGTTTCGCAACGCGCAGCTCGATGAGATCCGCTATACCAGCGCGCGGCTGACGGACACCGCGGCCCTGTTCCAGGCGATGGGGAATCCGCCATTGGAGCCGGGGCAGACTAAATCGACAGCGGCGTCTGCGTCTACGTCCACGGCGACCTCGGCGGTGCCAGGGGTTTCCACGGCGAACGTGGGTGCATCGAACTAAACCTGGGATTCCGTAGTTATGGCTGCGGACTTATCCCCAGTTTATGTTGACAGGGCTGTTGATAACTACGGGGCTTCACGCTTAAGTGCTTGATGCAGATCGGATTGTTGCTTGGGGTGCAGGCTGATGCAGGGGGTGATCGACTACGCGCCTCGCGACGGCGGGCGTATTGCGGAGGGACGCCTTATCCACAGATTTTGTTGAAAGGCATGTTGATAACACCTGGACATCCGGAGTAAGTGCTTGAGCGCGCAACGAAATCGGACGTAGATCTTTCAGGCGCCGCCCAAACAGCGAGTGGATTTAAGAACTACTCTTCGGCGCGCGCAGCGCCGCCGGAAGTATGACGCCCTTGTCACAAG
>NZ_JALQCK010000037.1:0-97612 GCF_030464835.1 Paraburkholderia sp. WS6 | reverse complement strand
TCCGTGACGCGGAACTGTGCATATTCCCGAGATCGTCATAGTTGCGCCCCTTGCCAAGGCAGCGAACGTGTGCGCCGCAACCCAATTGCACCGAATCACGATCGAGCCCTGTCAATTCGGAGAGTCTCAACCCCGTCTGAATCGCGAGCAATAGCAGAGCATAGTCCCGACGTCCAAGCCACGTTGTTCTATCAGGAGCAACAAGAAGCGCTTCGATCTCGGTGCGTGTCAGAAACTGAACGAGTTGCTTATCGTATCGCTTGGTAGGTATCGCGAGCACGCGCTGGATGTGGGCGGCGTATGCAGGCTCCTCGAATGCGGTGAAGCGGAAGAAGGACCGAATCGCGGTTAGACGAAGGTTGCGTGTCCGTACGCTGACTGATCGCTGCGTCTCCAGATCCTCGAGAAACGCGGCAATCAGCGGCGCGTCAAGATCGCACAGGTCGAGACTGGATGGGGGCTTACGCAGGCAGACTTGTGCGAACTTGAACAATAGACGAAACGTGTCTCGATACGATGCGATAGTGTGTGGGCTGACGTGGCGTTGCCGCATCAATCGCTCTGTGAAGAAGCGTTCGATCAACGCAGGCAAGATGTGGGTTGGTCTCATGATGGGGCTCCCCAGCGCACGTCGAGCCTTCGCGCGGCGAGCCCCATCAATTCGGGACACGCCGACAGATACCAGTACGTGTCGCGCACACAGGTGTGCCCCAGATACGTGGACAGCACGGGTAACCATGATTCGACGCTTTGACCCGATCGATACCAGGTGAGCAGCGTCTGAACTGCGAAGCGATGCCGGAAGTCATGCAGACGAGGACCGGAATGGGCATCGGGGCTTCGAAGCCCCGTTCGCCGTGAAAGCTTCAAAAATACCGGATGAACGTATTGGTGCAACAGTTTGCCACCTTGCTCAGCGATGAAAAAGTATGGACTGTGCGGCGGCCAGATGTGCGCGTCTCGTCGTTGCGCATAGTGCGCCAATACGGCTCTGGTTGTGTGGTGGACCGGGACAAGGCGTGACTTACCGAACTTGGTGTCGCGGATCGCGATAACGCCGTCTTCCAGATCAACGTCTTCTCGTCGCAGGTTAAGTACTTCACCGATCCTCAGTCCAGTCACGGCCAGCAGTCCGAACAGACAGTGATACGTCCACCGACGCAAGCCATCTGCCGGAGGAAGTTCTAACGCAGCCGTCAACAACTTCTGTATCTCTACGTCGGTGTAGAGATAGGGTCTCGGGCGTGAGGGACCAACAAGAATGCCCAACGGTGGCACTTCCGTCCTGATTTCCGCAATGCGCCGATAGCGTGCAAATCCGCGCACATCCGTTAAACGTAACGCCCAGGACGCGCGCCCGTCTATAGGCAGCATTGCCCACTCAAGAGCGAGCTTGTGCGTGATAATGGTAGCGGCGCGGCCATCCATAAAACGGACAAAGCTCGTTAGCCGCCTCTCCTGGTTCTCAAACTTGAACCCAAAACTACGACGCATGAGCACGTACTGCCGAAGCGCTTGCGAGAGAGTGTTCATCGCACACCTCCCGGCCATGGCAGGCCAAGCGTGCGCAGCGAGGCGATATCGACCTTCGCATAGATTCGGGTCGTGTCATGATCCTGATGACGGAGAACTTGACCGATCTGTGTCAATGACGCACCGGCTCGGAGCAACTGAGTCGCGAGGCTATGCCGGAAGAGATGTGCGCCCTTGTGCGAAACATTATCGATTCCCGCGCGTGTGAGCGCCATCGTGGCGATCATGGAAACCGCCGCCGACGATGCAAACCCTATGTGCGGAGCCAGGTGCCGGAGAAACACGCGTCGGCTCCCGGATTGCGGCCGCCCGTGCTTTAGGTAGTCCACCATTGCGGCGCCAACCTCCGCCGGCAACGGTAGCTCAGCTCGTCGCCTTCCCTTGCCGTGAACGGCGAGTTGGCCAATACGCCAGTCAATATCATCGAGCGTCAGCAACGCAATCTCATTTGCTCGCAGTCCAAGGCGAGCAAGCAACAACAAGATCGCGTAGTCTCTGCGTCCGACGGGAGTATGCCGGTCACAGCCGTTGAGCACGGTTTGAACCTGGTCGGGCAGCAGATAGGTAGGAAGCGATGTGAGCTGCCACGCTCTCACACCTGGTACGCAGCTCGCAAGATCGGCGGCAATGTAACCTCGGTATTGCAGAAATCGCATGAACGCGCGAATGGCCGAGCACATATGTTTCGCGGATTGCGGACTGTGGTCTCTTGCATGACGTTCGATGAATGTCATGACGTCCGAACCAGTCAGGCTGGTGATTTGCGGATAGCCAGACAGGCAATGCTCCCGCAGAAACTGCCGAGCGAAAGGGACATGGCGAACGGCAGACACGCGCGCCAATCCGCGCTCCTGGATCAGATATCGGTCAAAATCCTGCACAACCTGTTCGAGCTCGTCCAGTGCGAAAGGTGGCTTGGCAGGAATTGCATCGATCTCTCGAAGCAGACCGAGCAGTCTGATCAATGCAGGACGATCACTGAGAAATGGACATCGATATCGGCGACGGAACTCCTGATACTCTTCTATCGATTGCTCGTTGATGTCGTCAAGCTCAAGCCGTTTGCGTGCGAGCCAGTGACTGAAGTCGCAAGCCACGCGAAGATTGCGCCATGCTCCTTGTCGACAATGTCCCTCTCGCAGCAGCCGCGCTGCGAACAGATCGATATGAACTCCCAACGGCCCTTCGTGAAGCCGTTTAAGCATCTTGGGACTGTCGTAATACGCTTCGATGGTCATGTCTACTCCTTCCCGCCAAAATGACAGGAGAGAGCCTCAGACTATGCCGAATGCGCAAACCGCATCGCATGACCAGGAGTGAATGATACGAACTGCTTCGGCATAGCGCGGGATTCGGCATGATCTGCCCTATGCCGGATGCGGCATAGGGCAGAGCCGATCAGGCTGTAAATTGCGGCAGCACGTTCGCCTCCAGAGTCCGCACCGGCGAACAGGTAATTCACTCCTTTATGCCGACATTGGCATAACCGACGAAACTATCTGTTCGCTGGAGCAGACTCCGGCGGTGAGCGAGCGGCCGCAATCTACGGTCTCATCGGTACCGCAAAACTAAACAATCTCGATCCAGAGTTCTACCTTCGGCATGTACTTACCCGGATTGCCGACCATCCTGTCAATCGCGTTGACGAATTACTCCCGTGGAAAATTCCTTCGGTTCCGGCGGTGATCAGCTGATTCGTAAGAGTTTGAAATGCACTTCCGCGTACGCGGAGTTACAACTCCAAACTTGCTTTCCATCGCGGTCAAACATTGCAAGTCCCTTCTCCACGGTGCATTGCGCCTGAGGCCAAACAGCACCATGTCCGTTCATCGCGGCGGACAATGCGTTCCGCTCCTTGCAGGTGGCCAGATATTTACCGTTCCGTAGTGCCATCACCGACATCAGAAATGTTGAGAACAGGGCTATCTTAACCCGTCAAGACGTCAGTCAAGCATCGCTTACAATCGATACCCGGCGCGGCAAAAAGATGCGACCGCACCAGTGGCCGGCGCGTGGTGAACCGCGTTAGACCGCGCTTTCCCGCTCCATGCGTTGGTCATCGGCGCCGCTGTAACGCGTCTGCTGTGCTTTCAGATAGCGCGTGAGCTCGGCGTTGGTCACGAAGCTCGCGGCGGAGGAGGCCGCGAGAATGTCTCTGGCCTCTTGCGGTTTCGCAATCGCGAAACCCTGCACGTAGTCGACGCCTAGTTCATTCAGCGCGCGCAAGGTCTCGAGGTCTTCAACCCATTCGGCAATGCTACGCATGCCGAGATTACGTGCGAGGGTAATGATTGCCTCGACGATCGCGATATCGGCCGGATGGTTACACATCGTGCGTACAAACTCGCCGTCGATTTTTAGCGCGTCGGCCGACAGCGTCTTCAGGTAGCGTAACGATGTCTGACCCGCGCCGAAATCGTCGATCGCGATCTTTGCGCCCATGTTGTGCACGCGCGCGATGAAGCGCTCTGTGTGCTCGAGATCGTGCAGCGCGACGCTTTCGGTGATTTCAATGCACAGGTAATGGACGACGTCCTCGTGGCGCGAGAACAGCGCGAATAGCTCGTCGAGGAAGTGTTCGTCGTTGAGCGAGCCGCCGCTCAGGTTCACGCACACAAAACAGGTGGTGGAGAGCGACGCGCGGTTCTCGCTGAGCCATGCGAGCGTCGTCGAGAGCACCCAGCGGTCGATCGCGACGATGGTGCCGGAGTCCTCGGCCGCGGCGATAAGCTTCGCGGCAGTGGTCACCGAGCCGTCCGACATGCGCAGACGCAGCAGCACCTCGAAATCGAGCGTTTCTGCCGGTGCGCGCATCGACATGATCGGTTGCATCACGAGGAACAACCCTTCGGGCAGCCGGCTCTGTCCCAGCGCCTCGATCAGACTGATCTCGGCGGCGCGCTCCTCGAACGCCGGCGCGCCCTTGCGCAGTGCGACGAGCCGCGCATTGCCGCCGCGTTTGGCGGCGCGACACGCGCGGTCGGCGTAGGCGAGGGCGTCCAGCACCCGTTCACTTTGCGAGCACTCGACTACGCCGATCGACCCCCTGACCTGGAACGCTCGTGTATCGACGTGAAATGGCGCGGAGTTCAACGCCAGGACGAGTTCACGGCAGCACGCGATTGCATCGTCGATCGCCGTGTTCGCGAGCATGAAGACGAATTCGTCGCCGCCGATGCGCCCGATCGGCACGCCGGAACCGAGCCGCTCGACGAGGCGCGTAGCGACATGCCGCAGTATTTCGTCGCCGGTCCCGTGGCCGAACAGGTCGTTTAACAGCTTGAACCGGTCGAGATCGAGATACGCGAGTGCCCACGGGCCGCTTTCGCCGCTTTGCCGGCCGATTGCATGCTCGATGCCGCGACGGTTCAGGAGACCGGTGAGCGGGTCGTGCTCGGCTAAAAAGTGCAGCCGCTCCACCGCTTTCGAGCGATCCGTCACGTCCTCGAGCGAGCCTTCGATGAAGCCGTTCGCGCGAATCGCCCGCAGCGAGTAGCGCCGCGCGTCTGTCTTCGTGCCGGCTGTGCCCTCGATTTCGATCGAGGCCGAGTCGTCGCGCTCCAGGAGTTCACAAAGAGCGCGCTCGGCGCCCGAGGCGAAATAGTCGGCCCAGCGATGCGTGCCGTGGTGCTGGTGAGGCAGGCCGAGCATCGAATGCAGGGCAGGATTGGCGCGGACGAAGGAGATTTCCCCGTTCAGTGTGAAAAGGCCGATTGGCGTGACGTCATACGTGTTGCGCAGTTCGATCTGCATTTGCCGGCGGCGCTCGCGCTCCTCACGCATACGTTCCGCGATAGCGAACGCACAAAGCATGCTCGACGACAGCGCCGTCACTACGGGGCTGAGCGCGCCCGCCAGCGCTTTCACACCGAACGCGGCGGCGAGCACCTGCGACAGCGTCGCGAACAGCACGATGGCCATTGACGCGACATACCAGAGCACGGTGCGCGAGCGCGCCTTGATGACCAACTGCACGAGGAAGTAGGTCAGCACCAGTATGCAGAAGCTGGCGCATGCCCACAGCACCGGAATGAAGTGCGCGTAACTCAGCGTGAAAGCGGCGGCCATCAGCAGGCAGCCGCCATACCGTACGGCGTGCAGGCTCCAGCGCAGGCCGATTTCTTTCAGCTCGCGGCGAAACAGCTCTACAAAGAGCGTCGTGGTCAGCACGTAATAGGCAGCGAACGTGAATTGCCGCAACAGCGCGATATGATCGGGCGGGATAACCCAGCCCATCCATTCGGTATCGAAGCCCATTGCGTTGGCGCTCAACCGGAGGTTGCCGACAAGCCAGGCGGCGAAAATCACGTAAGTCCATTCGCGATTGATGATTGCCGTAACAAACACGAAGATCGCGAGCGTCAGCAGGCCGCCGGTGATCAGCGCAACGCTCTGTTGGAAATCGAGGGCGGATACTTCGAGCTTGTCGCGGCTCGATGCGGAAGCGGTGATATACGCGGGTCCGGAGAACGTGCCTCGGCACAGGATCTGCGCAGGGAGGGCGTGCTCGTCGAGCCTGAGCGCAAAGCCGGCGTTGTTGACGCGCATCTCGCCGCTCGTGCGGTGGCGGTCGCTCGCGCCGAGCAGCGTAAGGACTGGGCCCGTCCGCCAGCAGGAAAGCGTCTGCGCGTGCCGCGACGGCAGGTCGATGAATGTGGCGCCTTCACCGGCCAGGGCAGGCACGGTGAGCATGAACCAGAATGGCGTTTCGGCGAGATGGGTACTGAAACGTGCAGTGGGCACGGTGTCGCGTAGGCGCGTGATGGCAATCGAGGGTGGCAGTGTCGCCGACAGATCCGCAATCACAGGAAAGCTGAGCGGGACCGTTCCCTTAGTATCGAATTGGCGCGGCGCCCAGAGCATGACTGCGACGCTGCCAAGCACAATCACAAATGGCGCCACGTATACTGAGAACCGCTGGAAAGCCCAGCCGGTCAGTCGGTCCCGAAACGCCCACTTAAGGCTTGTCATTTGCTGCCCTTCCCCAATGACTTCATTCTCGATTTCATTGCGATGCTGCGATAGTCAGCAGCGAAAGCACGACTGCGCTGACGCCACCGACCTGTTGTCCGCGCGAATGCCATCGGGCGGACATCTTGCTTTACGCTCCGCTCAGCGACCGCAGAGGGCCTGAGGCGCTGCTCGGCGGGCCGCTGCACTCAGTGCCGTGGCCGGTTTCACCCTGTTTCGATGCAACACTGACGTCGATGTCGACGTGATCGGTCTCAAAAAAGAATCCGAAGAACGGATGGTTGACCTTCGCCCAGCGCTGACGGACTAAAGCAACCGGTTTCGCCATCACCCGATGCGGCAACCCGCCAACGTGCGCCATCGGCAGGAATTCGTTTTCGCCGTATACATCGCCGAACAGCATCGCTTCGTATTCCCGATCGAGCGGGGAACGCGCCGTAATTAACATCCAGTCGACCCCGTTCTGCGCGCAATACATGAAAAATGCCTTGCACAGCGCCACCTTCACCACCCGACCGATCGCACCGCGCGCGACGCCGAGCCTCGTCGCCTCGGCGAGGCTCGCCTGGCTCAGCCAGTCCGGCAGGCGGACCGATTGTTCGACGGCAAGCGGACCGAATGCATTCGTCTGGACCCGCATGGTGCCGATCGGGCCGCCGTCCAGCCGCGATTGCGCGAGCAGCACGACTGTGCCGGGCGCGCCATCCAACGCCTCGACGCCCATGGTCTCGGCGAATTCCGGCAAGTGGCGTCGATAGGCGGCGCGGCGCATCTCGACGGCCTTGTCGAGGTCAGCCAGGTTACTTACCACCTTTATCGTAAACGGCAACCTTTCCGTTTTCTTTACGGTGCTCTGATTAAAGCGTTCCCCGAGCGACGTATAACCCGTATTTTGCGTCAAAACAACTGAATCGATGCGGTCCATTTCAACCCCCGTAGGTGAATGAGAAAAAGTTTGTCGCTTTCGAAGCGGCAGAGCCGCTCCTAACGCGACAAACTAGATTCTCATGAACGCAAACGCGCTGATATGCATAGCCGGGAAAATTCGGAGAGCCGGGATTTGATGAGAGAGGTTTGGGAATCCGAAAAAGATTTGCGCCAGCGATCCCGAGTCGCCTTTCTGACTGTGGCGGCGAGCGCAAAGGTGCGGTTGAGGGAAGATCGGATCGCTACTAGGCGGACCCTAGGCGCAACGCGAGTTTATGGCTCGGTGCACCCCGGTAACTGCAGCAGGCCCCGAACTTCCGGGTTCGGCCGATCACCCAGTAGCGAAGACGACGGAAAGAATGACCGTTGTACTTTGGAATTGGACTTTGGGATGAACCCGGGTCGGACCGCGGAAGCGGGTTGTCCCCACCTGGCGGATCAGTCTGAGATCGGAAATCAAGAATGCGGTATCGAATGACCGAAATGTACCGCACAGGTGACGTTTGTTACACGCTAAAGCAGTTGCGCATATTAGTCTGGAACAGCAGCCCCCCGGCATCATTCGCGATGCCGGTCATCCGCTGCGGCAAGTCCCGGTGCGTATCTTGGCCTGCGATAACGCTCCGACAACGCTTCGTACAATGCTGGTGCAAACAGCTTCGACACCTGGCTGGATATCAGCGCAGTCGCCATCAGCGCGATGACGAGCGCATGCCCGTTGATCATTTCAATGACAATCACGAACGCGGTGATTGGGCTCTGTGTCACGGCTGCCAGATAGCCGACCATGCCAAGGGCGATTAGCATCGGGAGCTGCATCTGGCCGAATATCAGGTGCAAAGCATTCCCGATTCCGGCACCGATTGCAAGTGATGGTGCAAACAGGCCACCCGGCGCCCCTGGCAGATATGATCCGACCATCGACGCCATCTTGAGCAGCGGATAAGCGGCGCCGAGTTGCGCTCGTCCTTCCAGCATCGCACGCGCCTCGGCGTAGCCACTGCCGAACGTATGCCCACCAGACGAAACGCCGATCACGGCAACGATCAGGCCGCACGCGGCGCCGAAGACGACCGGCTGGCGACCGCGCCAGCTCGTAACTGATGAAGGCATCCAGAGACGGGTATTCAGCAGCAACCAACAAAATAGGCCACCTGCAGCACCCGACACCACTCCAATCAGCAGGACCGCCACGGCAAGCAGGTCCGGAAAATGGCCGCCTACGTCGATCGTCCCGAAGTAGGTGTAGTTACCCTGCAGTCCCAATGAAACGACGCCCGCGAAAATAATCGCGGTGATCAGTACGCGGCTCGTGCGCTGTTCGAAGCTGCGGGTCAATTCTTCGATGGCGAATACGACACCAGCAAGTGGTGCATTGAAGGCTGCAGACAAACCCGCCGCTGCTCCCGCGAGAGCAAGTCTGCGTTCTAGCTCGGTGCCGCGAATAGCTCGGAATCGCTGTGGGTAAAAACGCCGCAGGTTGAACATGAGGGCCGCGCCCACATGGATAGTCGGGCCCTCGCGGCCAATAGTGAATCCGCCCAGTATCGAAAGAAATGACACGGCTATCTTGCCTATCAGGATTCTGATGCTGAGAAGCCGCGGAGCAAGAATGCCGTCGTCGTGGAGTGTTGCGATAACTTGCGGAATGCCGCTGCCTTCAGCTCCCGGGAAATAGCGTCGGGTTAGCCAGACACTTGCCGCGCCAATAGCTGGAGTGACCGGCAACGGAAGCCACCAGTAGCGCGTCGCGTAGCGCAAGAAAGTGTTGTATCCAATATCGATCAACTGCGCGTAAAGAACGGCGAGGAGACCAGTCACAATAGCGCCCAGCCAGAACACACCAAAGTGCAGCCATAGCCTCCGGCCGCGCTGTAATGCACGTCTGTTGATAGATTTCGGAATATGCATGCGGCCGCCACCGGAAACGCGTCAGGATAGTAGATATAGCACAGTGTGCCATATCTAAATGTAGGCCGCGCATGACAATGTGGCTGACATCGGTCTGCGCAAAAACGATACGTCGGTTATTCAGTCGTTTTGCCAAACGCCCAGCCAAAAGACTCGATCTCCGGTTTGTGCAGCGCCGCCAATTCCAGCAGGCATCGGTCCCCCTTCACCGTGAGATGGACCTGCACCTGACGTCGGTCCACCTCGCCAGGTTTGCGAAACACAAGGTCGGCGGCTTCGCACCGTGACACCAAGGCAGCTGTGCCATTCGGTGCTGCCTGCAACCGTTCGGCCAGTTCGCCCACAGTTGCCCATGATCGGCCGGGGAAACCTCTGACCTGCAGCATGAGTTGATACTGCAAAGGCGTGACCCCCGCAGCATGAGTTACTTCCTCGGAAAAACGCAGGAAGCGCCGGAGCCTGTAACGGAATTCAGACATCGCTTCCAGATCTTCCTTGCTCGGTGCTTCAGGCAAACCACCTTTGCGCGAACTCATTCGATCTCCTGGTCCTTAAACGGGTTTGAAATATCGCGAGCGTCACCGGGCGCCGCATCAACAACAGAGGCATTCAGTCGGGGCGGCGACGCAACATGATTCGCTGCTCGTTTGGGATTTTAAATGAGCAAGGCGAAGACGTAAGTGAATCAGATAGAGCCTGAAAGGCTGATGGTCACGCCATCACAGATAACGAATGCTTGAGGGTGGGTGGCTGGCTGAATTGGGTTGAACTTAGGCAATCGTCGGCGGGTACAGTGCAGGGAGGAAGATCCGTTCAGATGAAATTTTTTCAAGGGTCTGCTCCCGAATTGACATGGGGCGGTTCGCGGCAGTGCTGTGCGAATCCGCTCGCCGGCCGGAGCGTACTGCCGCGTCAAATCGATTGCAGCGGTAGTTGACAGTGGTTAACAAAGTCCACCCTGATGAAACTCCCACATTTGCCGATATAGCAAAAGAAAGAGATTAAGCCGTCGTTGCGACCGATGGCAGTCCGGGCGGAGGGGGGATGAGAAGGGACCATAACTACGATGTGAAAGCGTTTGCGGAGTGCGAACAGAATAAGTCCGGATGGAGCAGATCTAATCACACGTGCGCCGTATCCAGAAACCAGAGATTTGTTGCGATTGCCCTGGTGAGTTCGCTCGCGGGCACTGTACCGTTGGCCCATGCGCAGTTCAACGATGGCGGTGGAGCGGCAACCGCAAACGGCGCCGTCGCGATCGGGGTGGCGCCACCGGCCAGCCGACCAACGCCAGCGCGATTGACTCGGTCGCGGTCGGGTCGGGTTCGCAGCCGAACAACGCCGAAGATACGGCTATTGGCCCCAACGCGGAAGCCGGTGCCTCCAGCTCGGACATTCGCAACACGGCGGTCGGCAGTCACGCGAAGGCTACCGGCGGACAGTCCACAGCGTTAGGTACCTTCAGCGCGGCGACGGGAAACTTCGGAATCGCGGGAGGTGAGGGCCGCGTCGCCTCCGGTCTGGGCAGCAGCGCGTACGGTTCTGGCAGTAGTGCAAACGGCACGCTCAGTACCGCCATCGGCGAGGGTTCCACCGCTTCGGGAAACGCCGCATATGCCGGCGGCAATTTTGCAACCGCTGCGGGAGCTTCGTCGATTGCGGCCGGCGTGAATTCCGCAGCGAACGGTGACGGGAGCATTGCGCAAGGTAGTGGCGCAGTAGCAGGTGTAGCGGGATCGGCGTCGACAGTGACCAACGATATTGCGATCGGCACGGGCGCGAGCGCGACCGCAGGCTCATCCATCGCGATCGGTGCGAGCGCGAGCACAAACTCCGCCGGAAGCGTCGCGCTCGGGACGCGGGTAGGGGCGAGCGGCACAAACTCCGTCGCCGCAGGCAGCGGCAGCTCGGCATCGGGAGCGAACAGTTCGGCTATTGGTGCCGGCGCGCAGGCGTCCGCCACGAACTCGGTCGCGTCCGACGCGAACTCCGTGTCTATCGGATCATCAGGAAACGAGCGCAGGTTGACCAACGTGGCGCCGGGTGTCAATGGCACGGATGGTGTCAACGTCAGTCAACTGAACGCCAGTATCGGCAACGTCGTATCGCAGGCTTCCGCTTCGACGGCAACGGTCGCGGGATCGCACTCAACAGATGGGCTTCGAGATGCCCGATGTCGACGGCACAACCGAAGGCGCTCTGCGCGTGGAAATGAAAAACTCCTGGCTGACAGCTCAGCGCTCATACAACGGATCTCTGTATCTTCTGGTCGCCGGCGTATTGATGGCATTCGTCGGTATCGGAGCCTTTATCGGTACGGTGCCCGACTTCGCTACGTTCTTGAACGGCGAAACCCCTGCCTTGAAAGGACATTGGGAAGCCTATGCCATCGCGAGCATCCGGCCATTCGGGCTTCTTGTTTTCCTCGAAGCGATCGCCTGGTTTCTCCTGCGACAGTACCGGTCATCGACGGAGGATTTCAAGGCGTTCTATCGGGTCTATCTGAAGCGGTCAAACTATTTCGTTGCGCGTAAGGCGTACGCCGAAATGGAGACCACGGAAAAGTCGTTGCTGCTCGGCGCGGCGCTTCTATCTGAAGACCTCAGCGGGCGCCTCGCGGTAGGCCAGACCACCGAGGCCATCGAGGCCATGAAGGTGGATGACGCTAATCCTGTGTTTTCGATCCTCAGCGACGCGGTCGGTCGCATAAGGGGCAAAGAAAAGAGAGGTGAGACCGACAAAAAGCTCGCAGATGACTCGAAGACCAAGGACGAGAAGAAGTCGGATTGAAGTCCGCTCTCACGCACCATTTCCTTACCGATAAACGGATTGATCGCCCGCTCAAGACCGATGCGGTAGCTTGGTTCTGGCCGAGCCATTCGTACGTACCCGCGTCCGCATCCGATACCCCGCTGCGCATGCGACTGAGGAGGCGACCAGCGTCACAAGCATGAAAGCAGCTCTTTTTGTCATCGTCATCTTCATACTGCCTCGTCCTGTTTGAGCGGGCCACGATCTGAGCCCGTTTATGCTCCATGACAACAGGACGACATTCTGTGCGCTAGGACACTCGGATGCAGCTTCGCCTTATGCACATCGCCTCTCAAAGCACAACCCGCGTCGTCAATTGTGCGCTTACCAAGCAATCAAGGCTGCGATGAGAAGAGGCGGGTTTCTCTTCTCAACGACCGGGTACGTGGCGTCTGCTGAAAGGGCGCGCCGTTCCGCGGGCAGCCCCGCCGCCACGGAGTTCTGCTGAACTGTCGATTCAGGTCAGAGCGACACGATCTGTCGCAATAGTTCCAGCGCTTTCATCTCATCCAGCCGCCCAGTCCGTGCTTTCCCTGCGAGCGTCTTGATCAGCGCTTCTGCTATTGGTTCAATGCCTATCAGATCGTCCAGGCTCGTCACGGGAGCAGAACGGCGCGGCTCTGCAATGACCTCTGTGACGGAGGCTGGCGCAGGCCGCTGGTGAGAGGCGGACGGTGGGACATCGTTGTCAACAGTTTGATGGATCGCCAGATCGGAGGTAGGCGGGAGTAATGGATCCAGTTGCTCCACGACTGCCTTCGTCACGGCGGCATCGCTGGCATGATCCGCCTCGGACGGTTGGGCGTGTCGATCGCTCGCGGTTTTCGCCTTCTTACCCGCGGACTTTCTTGCCACCGCCGCTTCCGGCCTTATCGCAGCTGATAGCTCCCGTTGATCAGATGCAGGTCGACCCGACTGTGGATCAAGCAGAGCCGACACCGAATCAGGAATGTCCGTGACTGAACGCGGAATGTCCAGCCAGGCAGTTGGCAACCCGAGGCGTTCAGTGAAACGGCTGGCTTCGGCGTCGTCCATGCGCTTCTGCCCATACAGACGATTGTCCAGGTTGGAGGCGCTGATACTCATTACCGCGCTGAGTCGCAGCTTCGATCCCTTGCGGGAGGTGAGTACGTGCAGGTTGGCGCGCCGAATGTTTTGCAAAGCCGCCACGTCGTTCAACGGCAAGGATTGCTGGGCCCCCGACTTCACGGACGCTTTAGCTTTCGCTGATGCCGGTTTCGACGAAGTAACCGTGGCAGTCCTTGCCGCTGTGGGCTTGCGCTTCGCGACGGCCTGTGGCGAGCCGCCATCGGTTCTCTTTGACATTTCTGGTTCCCTGGGCAAACGGTCAGTGGGGGTAGGGCGGTGGTTCGCTGGTATTGCAGGAGCCGGCTCCGATGCCTGCTCGTCCGCCGATTCCGGCTCAGCGTTAGCGCGAATAAAGTCAAGCGGCGCCTTCAAACGACCGATGGTCTCGGATGTGAGGGCGGGGTTGGGTTGATCGAAAAACCCATCGGGTAGCCCGAGCGTCGTTTCAATGTGAAAGGCCGTCTCGGGTGTGAATCTCTGGCCGTTTATTAATTCGGCCACGCGCGTCAGGTTGGAATCGAGTCCCAGTGCAATATTCTCTGCGCCCACCGCATCGACCAGCCATTTAAACGAACGCGTTTTGAAAATGGATGCCGTCTGGGATGGATCCCGGGCAGGTGGCGTTTTTACGTATGGCTTGTTCTGTCGATGAGAAGTCGATGGTTGGCGCGATTGACGCGGGCCCTTGTCTCGAGATCCCGGATGTCGCCCATGTGGCTGATTCATAAAGTGGGGCTCTCCGCCGGTGAAATCACTATCAATGCGGGGATTATAAGCGAGGGGGTACTCACGTCGGGCTTGTCGTCAGCCAACGAGCCGTTCTGGTGACCCAAACGCTGACGGCGTTGCTCCCGTCGGTTGTGGTGCCAATACCGAAAGCGAGCGAGAAGCCGCCAGTTTGCGCGTCAACTCAACAAACTGAAAGCTTGGCTATCCAGACGACAGGCGCGGTAGTCTCTGTGAGCCGCGCGTCGGTCAGACTGAGTTGGCCTCAGCGAATGCGATGCATCAGTTCGATCCCGGAGATCGTAACGGTGGAGTCCCTGAAGCGTTTGAAGCCGAGCATGACGTCCACCCGCGATTTGACGTTGCGATGATTCCGGTCGATCCGGTTTTTCAGGTACCTGGACGATTTCAGCGTTATCTCTTCAGGCAGAAGTCCTTCTACTTTCATCTCGCGCGCCGCACGATGGGACGCTGCGTAGGCGACGGCTACGGTGCTCCCTTAAGTGGACACACATTCGCTCGGGACCAGCAGCGGCGTGAGTGGAGGCCGACGCGATTGCAGATGGCGGACGCGGCACACCGGCAAGCGGGTCTATCTGAAGGGAGGAATTCGAACGCCAGCGTTCTGAGTGGGAGACCGCCGCGTTGTGCCCCAACGGGCGTTCCACAGGGTAACCGTACACAGCGAGGTTCGCTGCTAGCCCATCTGTTCAGACGGGTCGAGACTAACGCGGACAGTCTGCTGCCCGAGATGGGTTAAGCCAACTTCAAAGATCGATACAGTTCAACGCTGCGATCGCGCAAAACCGTCGCCCCTTGTAAATCGTTCAATGGATCGAGTCCCGGGTGTTGAAGAGACTATGCGAGTCCATCCAGTCGTACGATTCGTTGCTGCGCGCCCACGCCCAGTTCCTTGCTGTCTCACGTTTCTTGCCGACCGCCTGTGCGACCTCGTCGGAGGGTGAACCTCCGTCGTACTTGTCGTTCGAGCGCTCAGCGCGGCCGATGTTTCTGGATTTCGATGAGTCGTAGTTCATTGCGGTTCCTGCTTGAGATTGTTGTCAACGCGTATCAATCTTGCTCCACCAGCTCATCGTGCATCGACGCGGCGAGAAGCTCGGCGAAGCGCTCAAGCGCCGCGACTGAGCCGTGCACTGTGCGGTACTCCTGACGTCCAATCTTCGCGTCAAGAACCACCGTCATTCCCGATTTCCGAGCCAGGTCAAGGATGTCCATCTGATGCTCCACAACGTTGAATCATGCGATTCTGTTAGCACTCTGATGCGCGTGAGCGGTTTGTCCACACAATGCATTCTAAGCACTATGCGCTGGGCATCAACGCAGCCGCGGTGAATTCACAGTTTTCAAAACGACAACAATAGAGACGGCGAGGTCCCATCCGCATTCCGAATACGATGAAATACAAATCGTCGGAAGATTGACCGCGAGGTTAATCCGCGATTGCGTCGGCCACACGGACCCGATTGCAGGCAACGCAGGTTCGATGCTGCGCCAGGTCGGCAGGCGGACGGGCTCCGGATAAAAATGGCGATCTAGCCAAACGTGAATGCATAGGCGCTGACACCTGGATCGAGAAATTCGACGGCGACTGTCCGATCCCGTATCGGCTCCGTCTGACGCACCAACTGATACAGACGCACACTATTCACGGTCCCGCTGCCGTCGGCTGCGATGTCGGCGCCATGCGATGCGCCCGGCGGCAGACCGTCGATCGTGACGCGTAACCGGACAGGCTTGCCATCTGGAGCGGGCCCCAGCACCAGATGCAGGTCGCACGCAGCGAAACCGCGGGGCTCGCGCGGCAGCAGATGGCGAATCTGATGGTCGGGCTCGACGTGTCCGATATGTTCCCCGACAAGATCACCGTGCCTGCCGACGCGCCGATCGCGTTGAAGGTAGAAGGCCTCGCGGTACCGGACTGGGTGGAAGATCTGAGCTTCGAGGTGCGTGCCGGCGAAGTGCTGGGTTTTGCAGGCCTCGTCGGCGCGGGCCGTACCGAAGCGTTCGAAGCGATCATCGGCTTGCGAAAACGCACGGCGGGCCGCATCGAAATCGCCGGCCGCCGTGCCGATCTGAAGAGCCCACGCGACGCAATGCGCCACGGCCTCACGTATTTGGGCGAAGACCGCAAAGGCAAAGGCCTGCATGTGAATCTAAGCCGGAAGCACAAAGTCACGCTAATGACGCTCGAACGTCACGCCCATCCATTGCTCGATATGAAAGAGGGGCGCGCGGCGCTGACCAAAGCCGTGAGCGAGTTCGGCATTCGCACGGGCGATCTGTCGAGCCGCGCGCGCATGCTCCCCGGAGGTCAAATTCGCCTTAGTTTCGTTGCGCGGGCGCGTCGGCGGAAAGAGGCGAGAGATCGCTGTCCTCTGGCTCAAAAGACGCCAAATCCTCGGCTATTTCACGCTCGCGATGAGCGAGGATGTCGCGAATGAGGCTGTCAGGGTCTGCGACTTCATATTTCAGCCTTTGCCACTCTTCCTTGAGGATCAGCGTGGCATGCATCGACGCCTGATCAAACTCGCGCTTGATTTGGTCAAATATGGGTCGGTTCCGACCGCTGAAGCCAGCGCAAGATGCAATGCCTTGAACGAGGCGCTGGCCATGAGGAGGTCTGGAGCAAATGCGTTACTTAGATACAATGAGTGACCGGCCAAATTTGGTTGAGTACCGTGCACCACGACGACCACTCCATAGCAGGTTTTGTTCTCGTGATCCTGGGGATGATGGTTGGGTTCTTCGCAGGAAGGCGAATACGGGAATACGGCATGATCGGCGTCGGCGGCATGATGGGTCTCGTTGCCTATCTGATCCTTGACGCGTGGGGCTGGCTTGTGCTGATTGGGGTGTGGGTCGCCCTGATCGCGGCACAATGGGCGATGGATGTTATCGAAGGACGTCGACAAGAACGGCTTCGCCGTCAATGCGGCAGTAAGCCAGATGACGTGTCCCAGCGCTGTCAGGCAACCGTTCCGGCCGTGCAGCCGCAAACCGCGAGCGGAAGCATGGTGGAAGTGGAAGTGCCGGACATCGCCCTCAAGGGCATGTCAGTCGTCGAAGTCCTGGTGAAGGAAGGTGATACGGTCGAAGGGGTAATCGTCCTTACCCTCTCAATTTCTGGCGGTGGGCGCGTGCAGAGCCGCTTGTAGCAAGGCTTTGCGGCGCCAGGGCTTTCGCGGAAACAGAGGATGCACAAATCGTTGATTGATAAGGGTTTTCAGGATCAAACCGCCAGAAATTGCACGAAAAGGACGATTACCCCAACACGGCCGGCTCGTCGCCGGCCACCGATACATGCATGTGCTCACTGCCCACGTCGACAAACGCCGCGCGTGGATCCAGCATAGTCAGGGCCTTCATGGCACACCTCCAGATCAGGTTGCACCTGTCACGCAGCGGCGCCGGCCCGGTCGCGTCATAGAGAATACAAATCTCTCCAACGGGAAGCGAAGCTCACCAGAATGTGCGGCTGATCGCGGCCAGAACCAGTCTTCTTTGCAGGCAATTGAGCTTGACGCTCGACGCACCAAAGGGGAAGTCAGCCACGCTGCCGGCGGCCACCACGTGAATCACTACAGTACCCGGTTCAAGGTCGGTGTGTGGTTCTGCTCGGAACTCAAGACTTCTTTCGCTCGCGGCAAGATTGCTTGTATTCCGGCGTTGTCGCGATGCACCTGGACTCGTCGCGGGCAGCTTCGTGAATGCTACGGGTGATTTTGCGCATGGGCGTATTCGGGCAGCAGCGATCCTTCATCGAACAACCGGCACAGTCGAACTGGCTTGCCCGACAGATGATCGTGTCTGCCTTCGTAATGCGCGTGCGTGATTTTTGAACTGGCGCCGATCACTGCGTAACGCGCGTCCCGCAGGACAACGATATTCGTTGGCCAACTCGTCCCAATAGAACTCGCTACTGGAGAATGTGTTGTCCTTGCGTGTGGTTTTGTCCCAGACCGGAACATGGGGGGCAATCTCCTTCTGCGTGACCATCCAGTCAAGCAACGCTGCAGAGCCATACGCAGTGTCGCCGACGAGCCGTTGAGGCTTCAGATCATACTGCCGCTCCACCCGGTCGATCATCGTCCTTGTCGAGTGCACTTCGTGTGATCGGTTCGCGGGCGTCGCTTCGACGTCTATGATGATCCCCGCATGCAAATCGATCAGATAATTGGTCGAGTAGGCAAAGAACGATGGCCCTGATGGCTCTACCGCGTCTGGGCTCACCGGATTGGTTTCCTCCAGCCCACGGAGATATTCCCGTACGGCGCGACTTTGTCCAGCGACATGCCCCCAGTCAACAGGCTGAGTTCCCGGCACTGCGCTGAAGCGACTCGCATCGGATTTGATGATACTTGCGTCAATGGCAAATCCTTCGCCCTTCACGAGCCCCTCGGTCATGCATCGGCTCAGGACCGACTCGAACACGTGACGCAGCACATCACTGTCACGGAAACGCCCGTGACGATTCTTGGAGAACGCCGAATGTTCGGGTACGTCGTCCTCCAGACCCAGGCGGCAGAACCATCGATAGGCGAGGTTCAGATGCACATCTTCGCATAGCCTGCGCTCGGAGCGGATGCCGAAGCAGTAGCCCACAATCAGCATGCGGATCATGAGTTCTGGATCAATCGATGGTCGGCCCATCGGGCTGTAGAACGGCGCGAGACGCTGTCGAAGATCACCCAGAACGAGAACCTGATCGATGCCGCGCAGCAGATACGTACGAGGCACATGACTATCGAGGTTGAATGGGTAGAAGAGCATGTCCTGCCCGGCACCCAGACCCATCATGACGATGTACTCCCGTCGATCGATGTGTTCCAGGATACCTGTGAATTCGCGGGTCAGGCGACTTTTTCAATCCTTTTCTAGGAGACATTCGAGGGACCCAAGGTCGTCGTCGCGACAAATGCATCGCCAGTACCTCTATGTGACGCCCCACGGTCATGCCGGGCCTCGCGCCCGGTGCGTCTGTACGGTTTACGTGACGAATACTGCGACCCGTCGCTGGAAGTTCCGCTTCATCGCCGCAATCGGTTGAACGATCAATTGGCACCGCGACGGACTAGAATGTTGATTCAGCGAGGTAACTCGGCGCAACGTGCGCGATCGAGCGGAGCGTTTTCTGTCGCTTCATTCGAGCCGGCGAGTATCCAGCTGCACCCTCAACGCGATGGAAAAGCCCGTCATCATCGCCGTCGACGACGACCCAGCCGTGGTCGGGGCGGTCGCGCGCGACCTGCGGCTCGCATACGGCGAGCGCTACCAGATCGTACGCGCCGACTCCGGACAGGCAGCGCTCGCAGCGGCCCAGGAACTGCGCGTGCAGGACCACCCGGTGGCGCTGTTCCTCGCGGACCAGCGCATGCCGCAGATGAGCGGCATCGAATTCCTTGAGCAGGCGATGGCATTGTTCCCGCAGGCCAAGCGCGTGCTTCTGACCGCCTACGCTGACACCGACGCGGCGATCCGGGCGATCAACACCGTGCATCTCGATCATTACCTGCTCAAACCATGGCACCCGCCGGAGCAGAACTTCTACCCGGTGCTCGACGATCTGCTGAACGACTGGCAGGCTTCGTTCCACCCGGCGTTTCAGGGCGTGCGGGTGATCGATCACCGCTGGTCGCCGCAGGGGCACCAGTTGCGCGATTTCATGGCGCGCAACCATATCCCTTATCGCTGGCTCGATGTCGAACGCAACGACGAGGCCGACGCGCTGCTCGACGCTCTGAGCCCGTCGCTGCGGCAGCTCCCCGTGCTGATCTTCGAGGACGGAACCGTGCTGAGCCGGCCCAGCAGCGCGCAGCTCGCCGAGCAGGTCGGCATCAGCACGCACTCGACGACGCCGTTCTACGACCTCGTGATCGTCGGCGGCGGCCCGGCGGGACTCGCGGCGGCGGTCTACGGCGCATCGGAAGGATTGCGCGTTGCGATCGTCGAACGCGAAGCGCCCGGCGGCCAGGCCGGCACCAGTTCGCACATCGACAACTACCTCGGATTCCCCGCAGGGGTCAGCGGCGCGGAGCTGTCGCGGCGCGCGTTGACGCAGGCGAAGCGCTTCGGTGCCGAGATGATCCTCACGCGGGAGGTTGTCGGGCTGCGCGTCGAGGCACCGTACAAATTCGTCAAGCTGTCTGACGGTGCCGAATTGAGCTGCCTCGCGCTCGTGGTCGCGAGCGGCGTCTCATACCGCAAGCTCGAGGCCACCGGAATCGAGGAATTGACCGGCGCCGGCGTGTACTACGGCGCAGTGATGGCCGAGGCGCTCGCCTGCGCGAACCAGGACCTGTATGTGGTCGGCGCGGGCAACTCGGCCGGACAGGGCGTGATGGTCCTCAGCAAGTACGCGCGCACGGTGACGCTGCTGTGCCGGGGGCCGGAACTGAGCTCGAGCATGTCGCGCTACCTTCTCGAGCAGATCAGCGAGATGCCGAACATCCGGGTACGTCCGTGCACGGTCGTCGAGGGCGTCGCGGGACAAGGCCACCTCGCAGAAATTACACTGCGCGACCTCAACACCGACCGCACCGAGGTCGTTCCGGCAAGCGGCCTGTTCGTCTTTACCGGCGCGGTGCCTTGCACGGACTGGCTGGATGGCGTTGTCGAACGCGATGAGCACGGCTTTCTCGTGACCGGCCGCACGCTGCGGAAGGACGGCAGGCGGCCGGCCCCGGCTGCCTGGCAGCTCGAGCGCGAACCGTTCCTGCTCGAGACCAGCGTCCCGGGCATCTTCGCCGCCGGCGACGTGCGCGCGGATTCGATCAAGCGCGTTGCGGCGGCCGTCGGAGAGGGCTCGATCAGCGTGCACTTCATCCACCAGTACCTGGCCAACCTATGAGCAAAATATGAGCGATCTGCGGGCGCTGTTCGAGATGCCGCTCTTTGCCGCGCTCTCGCCGGAACAGCGGCAATGGCTGGCCGGCAACGTGAGCGAGCTCGAGCTCGCGAAGGGAGACGTGCTGCTGCACGAAGGGGAACAGGTGACGAGACACTATGTGCTCGTCGAGGGTGAGTTCCTGGTCTGGAAACGGGTGGGCTCACAACAGGTTTTTGACGACCGCCGGCAGGCGCCGGTGTGTATCGGCGAAGCGTCGCTGCTTTCGGGAATCCCGCTGCCGCTAACTATCACGGCAGGGTCGGACTGCCGCGTCCTTGTGTTTCCGGAGCCGGTGTTCCGCAAATTGCTGATGGACTGCGAGCCGTTCAGTAAGATGATCTTCCGTTCGATGTTCGCGCGCATCAATGCGTATGACACGTTCATTCTCGGTCGTGAAAAGCTGGCGGCGTTGGGCACGCTTGCCGCTGGCCTCGCGCACGAGCTGAACAATCCGGCGGCAGCCGTCGCGCGCGCGGCGCATCACGCCCGCGAGACGGTCGGCACGTTGGGTGACACGGTCCGTGTCGTGATCGACAGCGCGGTGCCGGCCGACGTGATGGGCGAGCTCGACGCGTGGTCGGCCCGCCGTGCGTCGGCTGCCGGGCCGGTGCCGCAGGACCCGTTGCGTCAGAACGAGGCGGAGGACCGGCTCAGCGACTGGGTGTCCGAACGCGGCGTCGCGACTCCGTGGCTGGTCGCGCCGTGTCTCGCGGCAGCCGGGATCGCAGCCGGCGATCTCGCCCCGCTTGCCGGGCGCCTGACGTCGGTGCAGTTCTCCGCGGCAATCCGCTGGCTCGCCGCGACGCTCGAGCTGGGTTCCCTCGCCGACGAAGCGTGGCGCGGCGCAGGCCGGATCTCGGAGATCGTCAAGGCGATGAAGGCGTACTCGTACATGGACCAGGCACCGCTGCAGGAAGTCGACATCCACGAAGGCATCGAGGACACGCTGATGATCATGCGCTATAAGCTCAAGCACGGCATCATGGTCACACGCGACTACGATCGAGCGCTGCCGCGGCTGTCGGTCTACGGCAGCGAACTCAATCAGGTGTGGACCAACATCATTGACAATGCCGCCGACGCGATGGACGGGCGTGGCGACCTGACGATACGCACGCACCGGGAGGGCGACAGCGTTGTCGTTGAGATCACCGACGACGGGCCGGGCATTCCGCTCGAGATCCAGCCTCGGCTGTTCGAGCCGTTCTTCACGACGAAGCCGCTCGGCAAGGGCTGCGGCCTCGGCCTCGACATCGCGTACCGGATCGTCGTCAACCGGCATAACGGGGCGATCAGCGCGGAGTCGCAGCCGGGCAAGACGACGTTTCGGGTGCGGCTGCCGCTCGTCTCGCAAGGTGCGGGCGGCGTGAGCCGGTGAGTTCTCTCACGTTGGCGAGGTGGTCGCGCAAGATCGCGCGATGGAGAAAATAAAATCGCTTTTTCAGGGTCGCATATTCCCGGCGGCGGTCATCAGCTGCGCCGTGTGCGGATACTTTTGCTTCAAGCTCGGCCTGCGTGATACGCCCTGAAACACCTCGCCGCACGCGTTGCCGCGTGACCTGGTTCAAAATACTAACCAGGCTCAGGCTGCGCATTTCACGCGGCTATCGCGATCTTCGCCGCTGGCGATTTCACCTCCCGGCTCAAACTGGGGCAACGGCGGTTGTAACGCTGAATTCAGATCGCAATCACACGGTCGGCATAGCTGCAGACTCACGCGTATCCTGGCTCAACGCCAGGTATGATGGTTCCAGCGCTCGCCATCAGGTTTGCGATGCGCATCGACGATCCGGACCCGGTGGTCGGGACCGGATGCGGGGAAGTGCGCGCCGGTTCCCTAGGGAGTATTCCTGTAGTCGGGAGGGAGCGAACCATGATCGAACTCGACAAGCTGTGCAGGGTACCGGTGTTTGCGGACCTTCCGCCGGAACGGCTTCAATGGCTGTGCGATAACTTGACCGGGTTCACCGTCGGGGCGGGCGACGTCCTCCTCGAAGAAGGCGAGATAAGCTCCAGCCTGTTCTTTCTGCTCGACGGAGAGGTGACGGCGACGAGACGTGCCGAGGGACATCTTCCGAGCGAGCGCTTCGTTGCGCCGGAGATCCTGGGCACGCCATGCATGATTGCCTCGATTCCCTATCCGGCGACGCTCAGGGCCGCAACCGATTGTCGGCTCGCGCTGCTTCCGGAAGCAGCCTTCCGCGATTTGTTCACGTCGTGCGACCCTTTCAACCGAGTCATCAATCGCTGGATGATCGACTGGCTCACCACACTCGAAGCGGCCGGGCGCAATCGCGAGAAGCTCGATGCACTGGGCAAGCTCGCGGCCGGGCTTGCGCACGAGTTGAACAATCCCGCTTCGGTCGTCACGCGTGCGCTCGACCACCTGCTCGCCGGACTCGCGGCGCTCGAGCATTCGGCGTTGGCACTTGGCGCGAGTGCTGTGCCACGCGATGCCGTGGAAGCGCTGAGAGCCCTGGCGGGAAGCAACGGATCGCAAGCTTGCGCAGGCGCTGCGGGCTCGCTGCGGTAAAGCGAAGCGGAAACGCGGCTCGGCGACTGGCTCGCTGTCCATCGCGTGGCAAAGCCGTGGCTGGCTGCTCCGTGTCTTGTCGCCCATGGGATCGCACCCGATGACCTCGGGCAGTTGGCTGCTGGTCTGAACGCGGAGCAGTTCGATCCAGCCGTCCGGTGGATTGCTCAGGTATTGGAGCATCGCTCGGTGATGCACGAAGCAATGCGCGGCTCGATCCGGATCTCGGAGATCGTGAAGGCGATGAAGGCTTACTCGTACATGGATCAGGGACCGCAGCAGGAGATCGACATCCACGATGGCATCGAGGATACGCTGACGGTGATGGCGCACGAACTGAAGCCGGGCGTTGCGATCATCCGCGACTACGACCGCAGCCTGTCGCGCCTGCAGGTGTATGGCAGCGAACTCAATCAGGTCTGGACCAGGATTGTCGAGAACGCGATCGAGGCGATGAACGGGCGCGGCGACCTGACTATCCGCACGCGCCACAATGCGGACTGCGCGACGGTCGAGATTACCGACACCGGGCCCGGCATTCCGCAGGAAGCGTTGTCGCACCTGTTCGAGCCTTTCTTTACGTCGAAGCCCGTGAGTCAAGCGCAGGGGCGGGGCTTGGGGCTGGGTCTGCATATCGCCTACCGTATCGTCGTCAATCGGCACGGCGGGACGATTCAGGCAAGCTCGCGTCCCGCCGAAACGACCAATAGGGTGAGGCTGCCGCTGGGGTGCAAGGGGACAGGTGTCGCTTGACTTGACGGACCCTGGGTCGGGATTCTCGCGCGATGGATGCACACTGGAACAGCATTTGGCGACAGAAAACCGCGTAAATCGTTACAGTCGCAGCGCGACATTTACTGGAACTAGACGCCTGACGACCCGCGGCGGTGCCGCTTGCCAGTATGGTGCTCGACATTCGGCCGCCGCGCACTGGAAACGGATCCTGCCCGATACGCTGCGAGCCGCACTTTGACGCGATTCGATTGGGTGAGCATTCGATGGTGATGATGCTGCGCGCCCGCGTAATACATGGGCGGCATGACGACGGGCGTTTCGTCGCCGTTCAGCCAACGGCGGATCGTGACCAGGTCCGACGAACGAGCCCGGGAAGACCTCGCGCCGAGGAGCGCAATAATCACCTGACCATTCGGCATGTTGGCTTCGACCACGATGCAGCGTCTTGCCTCGTCGGTATAACCGGTCTTCGCGAGCTGAACGTCCCAGTCCGGCCAATCGACGACAGGGTCGGTGTTCCGATAGAACCTCGTTCTGCTGCCGATCGCCTCCTCGTAATGCGGAAGTGTCGTGAATGCGCCGATCAACGGATAGTGGGACGCGGCATCCGCCAATTTCACGACGTCACGCGCGGTGGAGAGGTTGTCTGGTGAGAGCCCCGTCGGATCGTCGAAGTGCGTATCGGCCATGTGCAGCGCGCGCGCCTTGTCGTTCATCTTCTGGATGAAGGCAGGCTGACCACCTGGAAACGCGCGCGATAGCGCGGAGGCCGCGCGGTTCTCGGACGACATCAGCGCAAGGCGCAGCATCTCCTCGCGTTCGAGCGCAGCACCGACCGGGATACGCGAGCCCGAATGTTTGAGCCGATCGATATCGGCATCGTCGATGGTCAGTGTTTCCCCCAATGCCTGCGCTTCGTCCAGCACGACCATCGCCGTCATCAGCTTGGTGAGCGAAGCGACGGGCTCAACTTCGTCAGGATTCTTTTCCAGCAGGACTTCGCCGCGCCCGACGTCGTACGCGATCGCGCTGCGGGAATGGAGGAGCGGCGTCCCGGCCGACGTCACGAGCGGTGCGGCGGCGAGAAGCAGCGCGCAGGCGAGTTTCTTCATTTCAATCACACCCTGGGACTTCAATCAGGCGAACAGGTGATTACGGGTCCAACGTGCAGGATCGTCCCTAACAACTAAACTGTAGTTGCTCACTGCAGGAATGAGTGTGCGAAGGAGGACAGATTTCGTCCTTGGAGGTCAGCTATCATGAAATCATTGGTCTATGCACTCGTTGCCATCTCGGTTCTGGCCGCTCCGGCCGTATCGTTCGCTCAGCAATCCAGTTCGACTGTCACACGGGAACAGGTGAAAGCAGAACTGACGCAACTCGAAAAGGCCGGCTACAATCCCGGCCGCCGTGACCCCAACTATCCGGAAGATATCCGCGCCGCGCAGGCGCGCGTCGCAGCGCAGAACGGCACGGTGCCGGCCCAAACCGGCTACGGTCCCGCGGTTGGCGGTTCGTCAGGATCGGGTGTACCCAGCAAATGACGGGGGACAACCGGATCGTATCAATGCGCAATTTTCCGGACCGCGCAAAACGTAGCGTCGTGATTCTGGCAATCAACTGGTTGCGGGTTTCACTCTAGCTCAGACTGAAGGCAGTGAAGCGATGTGGCGTGAGTGCGCAGAGGCGGTACGGGTTGTAAAAAGGAGCGATCGTTATGCTATTTCTAGGGCGTTGTCAAGTTGTCGACTGTAGGCCAATTGTGCGACATAAGAGTAGTTATCCTTATCAGATAACTGTGTTGATCGCGGTAGAGACCGTCCAACTATGCCATGTGCCGAGGCGTTCTTTTAGTATGGCGCGATGAAATGCGGCGTTCATCTGATGTCTGGGAAGCGCGAAGTGCTGACGGATCGGGCCGAAGCATGAAAGAAAAGCCTGCGTGCGACGCGCATCGCGAAAGCCACACATCTGGCGTTCGCGCCTACGGGTTGGCTGGTGACTGTTCTCGGCGCGGTTGTTTACGCGTGCGGCCGCTTTGACGAAAACATGCTTGACCTGAGCGAGCTCAGGAATATCAGCCTTCGCCGCCGGATAACTGCGCAACTGGTCGGTAACGATTTTGCGCGGCACCGGGTTTGAACGCAGCACCCGCCGGAAGAAGCGCTTTGCTGCGGCCTTGTCGCGACGCTTTTGCACCAGCACATCGAGTTCGGCGCCGTGCTCGTCGACCGCCCGCCACAACAGATACGGCTCACCGCGCAGCGTCACGAACATCTCGTCTAAATGCCAGGTGCTGCCTAGCTTCCGCCGGACTGCCTTGGCGCACTGAGCGAATCCCGCGCCGAACTTGTCGCACCAGCGACGGATCGTTTCGTACGTGACCACGACGCCACGCTCGAGCAACAACTCCTCGATGTCGCGCAGGCTCAGGCTGAACCGGAAGTACCAGCGAACGGCGCAGCTGATGGCGATAGCAGGGAATCGGTGGCCGTGATAAAGCGATTTTGAATTCTTCATCGCTTCATTCTACCGCCCTATCTCCAGCAACTTGACAGTGCCCTGAAGACGGCATGCATGGTGCGCCGGCCGATCTCTAGAACCGATGCTGGATACCTAGTTGTATGCCTCTAGGGTTGGCACCGGGGTATGCAACCGGGATCCCCACCGGAGCACCGTTAATCGTGAAAGTTGCGTGATTGTGATTGTCCAAAAATGCTGCGCTTGCGTACAGGGTGGTACGCTTTGAGACAAAATACCAGTACATCAGCCCAACTTGGTCACCTCCATTGCCCATGCCAGACCTGTCGTGGGCGTGAGCGCCACCGAAGGAAAGCATTGTTGAAACGCTGAATTGATAGCTAGCTGATAGCGAATAAACGTCCCTATCAACTAGACCTGTGATTTTTGCGTTGTGATATGCAGCAAAAACTTTAAGCGGCCCGAATGCGTAGTTGGCTCCGGCGAACAGCGCGTTGAGGGTGGAACTACCTTTGAAGTTGGTAACCCGTTGATAACCTATTGCAGAATTTAACGGCCCGCGACTGTATTCAACGGCGAGGTTATAGGCGGCAATACCGTTGTCCGGTTTTGTACTTGAATCACGCAAACTTACCATGACCTGGCCGGATAGTCCGTGGAAGTCCGGACTCAGATACGTAATTGCATTATTTTGTCTTGGCGAGATACTTAAAAAACTGTCCAGGCCGGATGCCAACGTGTTGACGGTGAATGCATCAAGCACACCAGTCACCGTTACGTACACGGGCGAGTTCTGTAGTCCGACTCGTACCTCACCCCAAGGAGCAGCCATTCCGACCCAAGCCTGACGGCTGAATGCGAGCGCGGGATTAGATGCGGCGCCAGTGGTAGATGAAATCCCCTGTTCAAGGGTAAATTTTATTTTGTAACCAGCCCCGATGTCTTCCGTACCTTTCAAGCCATACCTAGACCCGTTCACTCCCCCGGAATCCATTCTTGCCGTCGCGCCATTTCCAACATTTGTGACTTCCAGGCTGGTATCGAGGATTCCATATAGAGTAAGGTCACTTTGTGCCCGAACCTGAGTAGAAGCTAGAGGCAGAGCAATCAACAAACTAGGTAAGTATCGCCTCACGGTCATCTCCATAGTATGTATTACTAATTATTGAATCTTGTCTTAAAGTCGTAACTGACATCCCGCCACTGATGCAATTGACAGGGACTAGGAAAGTTGTGACATCGATCCGTACCGTGATGCGGGGGCATCATCGACCCAACTGTTGTACGGCCGCACCGCTTGACAGCCATCCACGGCCATGACCGCAAGACTAGCAACGCACAGCGACCCAAACGTACAGACAATTGCAAGCGGATACGCAGAGGAGAAGCTCGTTTGGGTATTCATGTCTTATTATGGGAATGAAGTCTCACAAAGGCATATCGGTGGATACCCGCGGCTTGGCCGCATAGCCCTCGACATGTCTCCCACCGCCGAGAGTGACTACTTGAACGTCGCATAAAAAGGCAACGACGACTGCCCCGGAGACTCGACACGACTGCAATGTGATGATCACGTCGATCACTGCCGAGATGGGCTACGCCGGCTAGACGCGGCGCAACTGGATGTGTCAGGAAAAACGGAATCAGTGCCTACGGATCGAGGGCAACGCCTCGGAGCGGAACGCCTGAAAGGGCTGGAGCGAGGAAACCTTGAACTGCGCCAGGTCAATGCGATTCTGTGCAAGGCGTTGGTGTAGTTCGCATAGGCGAGGCTCGACCGTTATCACCGTTGATAGCGGCATACTTCGAACTGAGGTCGGTCGGAATGCGTGGACGCCGACGGGTTAAGCAGCGACCCGATTCAGATAGTATCGCTGCGTGAATGCTATAGGTGACGGGTAATCAAGACGAGCCTGCGTGCGTTGCCTGTTATAGAAGATCTCACTGTTTTCGCTGATGGCTCGCCTGGCCTCTTCGCGTGTGGCGAAGCGTCGATGAAAGACCAGCTCGCCTTTCAGCGTGCCCCAAAACGATTCGATCGGTGCGTTGTCAAAGCAGTTTCCTCGCCGACTCATTGACGCCTGCATGCGGAACTGGCCGACGAGCTCCCGGTACGCCTTAGCGCAGTATTGGGATCCGCGATCCGTATGATGGATCAGACTAGGCGCTGGGCGCTGCGATGCGACCGCACGGAACAGCGCTTGCATCGCCAGATGTTTCGTCATGCGCTCGCTCATGGCGTAGCCGACCAGTTCGCCGCTGAACAAATCCGTCTCAGTCCAGCGAGGTACAGCCAGCCTTCGTCGGTCGCGATATACGTGATATCGCCACATCAGGCCTGATTTGGTGCGGTTGCGCTGAAATCCTGGTTCATTAGGTTCGGTGCCACTGGCAGGTCGTGCTTCGAATTGGTCGTCGCCTTGAACTTGCGTTTCTGCCTGCAACGCAAACCGAGCTTTTGAGGCAGCCTTTTTATACGATGAACGCCGAGCTGCACGCCATGCTCACCGAGGTGCTTCTGCAAGCGTTCGGGCCCAAAGCTTTCACGCGTGCGCTGATGCGCAGCGAGCACCTCGGCTTCTAGTCGGGCCTCCTGCCGTGCGCGCAACGATGGCGCGCGCTTGCGCCACGCGTAATGGCCGCTCATGGAAGCGCCCAGCAGCCGGCACATCGGCGGCACTGCATAGTCCTATCGCATCTGCTCGATCATGCCGTACTTTACCGCGACTTCTTCGCAAAGTACGTCGCGAATTTTTTTAGCAAATTGCGCCCCATCTATACTTCGGCCAGTTCCCGCTTAACTCGCCCGAGCTCAGCTTCGATCTCCGTCAACGGCTTTTGATGCTGACCCACACGCTCCAGCTTGCCGGCCTTCACAGCGCGCACCCAGCTTGCCACGGTCTTCATTGATATCAACAGCCGACGGGCAGCCCCGACACACCAACACCCTCGGTCATCGCGAGCTTCACCGCCTCTTCACGGAATTCCTTCGTGTAGACAGCTTTGGGGATTCGGTTCATGTACGCCTCCATCCCTAGATTTTACGGAATCTTGGCTTCCACTTTTTCTGGCTGGCCTCACAGATTCGCGTTCAACTTGTGGTGTAACGCAATGGCGGCGAGCGGTACCTCCGGCGCCTGGCAGGCCGCTACCACCTCGGCTTTGAACTCCACGCTATAGCGCCGGCGTCGGCGCCGGCCAAGCAGCACTTCTTCTTCGATAGTGTTCACGTGTCCACCTATTTAAGTGGACACGATGTTTCCAAGTCGGTCGGCGCAATTCAAGACGGGATGGTCACGCACTTACGAGAATTCGACGAACGCCAGTGTCGTAACGTTATGATTTCGTCCCTAATACCGCGACGCTAGGTGCCGCGACGTCTACCGACTCCACTTCATCAATTGAGTCTTCTGCAGCGGTAATCAACTTCGCATACCGACGCCATGCGAGGCCAAGAATGATTGCGCCAGTCAACGCGGCTGTGGGTGTCACGATAGCCATCGCAATCCCGACTTTGGCGCGGTCGTGAAACAGATGCTGTGTCAGCATCGCGACGATCAGCGGACCGAGGCCGGCCCCGAACATATTAGTGCAGAAAAGATACAGACCAGACAGACGGCCCCTCAATGCAGGCGGCGTAAGCAACTGTAGTGAGGTGGCGCCCATGTTGAGTCCGACCGCTGCCGCAAAATACACCACGAATATTCCTACAAGGAAAATCCAGGGACTGGGTGAGAGAAAAGCGATGACGCCGAATGGAGAGGAGACGGATAAAGCTGATGCGGCGAGTATGTAATGGCTGCCCTTTATGCCGCGTGCCCACATGCGATCCGCGAGGCATCCACTGCCAAGAGTGGCGATAGCGCCACTTAGGCCGAGAGCAAGCGCGAGCGCTGGACCGATCTCACCCGGTCTCCAGCCGTAGCTCCGGCTCATGAATGCTGGTGCCCACGCCATCAGGGTGTATCCCATCAATGCATTCATAGAGAATCCCGCGAACTGGGCGGCCATGATGCCTCGACGCCGACGAAGCACGGTGAGTAGCGGAGTCGCAGCAGGCGGATGCCCGAAGGCCCGTTTTTTCCGAGTGGGTTCAGGCAATGTCAGCGCGAGCAGGCCGAAGACAAGTGGAGGACACCCCGCTATAACAAACGCTGCTTGCCACGGGTCAAGGTGGCCCAAGGGCGTTTCTATCCCACGAGAGCGAGCAAACAGCGCCAGTAGATAGCCACCGAGACCGAGAGAAATTGCGATACCAAACGTGGCGCCAAACGAAAAAACTCCCAGTGCAGTGGCTAGCCGCCGCCGTGGGAATGTGTCGCTCAGGAGAGCATATGCCGCCGGCATCAACGTTGCTTCGCCGATGCCAACACCCATGCGAGCGACGAAGAGCCATCCGAACGACGTGGTGAGGCCACAGCCGATGCAACTCAGGGCCCAGACAATTGTGCCGATGAAGATAATCAGCTTTCGTGGAAAGGTGTCGACGAACCATCCAAACGCTATTCCGCCAATGGCGTAAACCAGCGTGAACGAGAAGCCAATCAGGAGCCCGATCTGGACCTCGGTCAAGCCCAAGTCCTTCTCGAGGGGCTCCACCAAAAGTGAAATGATTTGTCGACCGAAGAAAGACAGGATGTATAGACATAGCAGCAGACCGACGGCATACCACGCACGTGCGCCAGCATGTTGCTCAGCGGATTGCTGTGTGTCGTTCAAGGAAGGGTGATGGGCCAAGGTAATGGACCTCGATCAGTTTGCAGGTTTGTATTCTCATCTCGCGGCGCCGATATCGGCTAGTCGAGACTGCCTCCTATCCCACGTTGCGCTCGGTGCACAATAAGGAAATCGAGTTCCGAAATGGGATTCTAGTACAATAAACGTCGACCTCGACGTCGTCAAGGTAAAAGTGAGAACGTTCCGCACTTCGCTCCTTGGAGGCCGTCGATGGAGATCGGCGAAACGCATGGACAACCATGCAGCGCTAAAAAGTGGCTGATTCCCAGCGAATGAAACGAATACTTAGCGATTAAAACCGAGAGACGTTGAGCAAGTAATCGTCAGACGTGAGTGTGCCGTTGCAAACAACATGGGCGAATCCCTACCCGAACCGACGACGCATTACGGGCAGTTCAGAGAAGGACGGCCTGGAGATGAATCGGACGTCCTCTTTTCATGCAACCGCACATACCCCGACACGGTCTTCGCCGTACCGCACCTATACATAGTCCTGCCTGCAATCGCATTGAGTGTTCGAATATTTGTATGGTACTGTAGTACAACAACGGGTATAAATACCCAAAATGGGAGGGTCGAATTGAGGGATGCGATCAACACCGCCTGAGGTCGCCCTTGATGTTGTGACATGAGGAGATGAGCATGGAGATAGCTGGACTCGCCGTGATAGTCACGGGCGGAGCTTCTGGTCTGGGTGGGGCAACCGCACGTCACTTGGCCGCGCTGGGGGCCAAGGTAACGATCTTCGACTTGAACGAAGAATCTGGCCGTGCACAGGCCCAAGCGATCGGAGGGCGGTTCGTAAAGGTAGATATTTCTCGAGAGGACAACGTTATAGCCGCTCTCGACGAGGCGGAGCGCTTTCACGGCGTTGCACGCGTATTCGTTGGCTGTGCCGGCGTGGCGCTTGGTGCAAAAACGGTAGGTCGCGATGCAGCGCCGCACAGTTTGCGTCAGTTCCGAGACACGATAGAGGTGAACCTGATCGGTAACTTCACTGTGAGTTCCCGATTCGCGGCACGGCTGAGCGAGATCGAGCCGCTTGCAGAAGAGCGCGGCGTGATCATCAATACAGCGAGCGTCGCTGCTTACGAAGGGCAGATCGGACAGGTCGCATACGCAGCGTCAAAAGGCGGCGTGGTCGCCATGACACTTCCGATGGCTCGAGACCTGGCGTCACTATCAATCCGGGTTGTGACGATTGCGCCGGGATTGTTCTGGACGCCGATGTTGGCTGCTTTGCCTCAAGAAGCTCAAGATTCACTCGGAAGTCAGGTCCCGTTTCCCGCGCGCTTAGGCAAACCGCAGGAGTATGCGCACCTGGTAGAAAGTATCGTGCGCAATCCAATGCTTAACGGCGAAACGATTCGACTGGATGGTGCGATCAGGATGGCGCCGCGATGAACGATTTTTCTACTACTCCACATCTTGACCGAGGCCGTCGGCTAGCTGAGCGCGTCGAGATCTTTGTCCGCGAACACGTCGTGCCTTTTGAGCGTGATCCTCGCCAGGGTCCGCACGGTCCCAGTGACGACCTCGTACAGCAAATGAGGGACATGGCGCGCGCCGAAGGGCTGCTGACGCCCAATGTACTTCCTGATGGCAGTCATCTGACCCATGGAGAAACCGCTTTGGTTTTGCGTGCGGCGGGTTTATCACCCCTTGGACCGCTCGCGCTCAATGTCGCAGCACCCGACGAAGGGAACATGTACCTCTTGGGAAGAGTGGCGTCGCCCGCGCAAAAAGATCGATTTTTAACGCCGCTCATCGAAGGTCGGGTTCGCTCCGCCTTTTTCATGACCGAGCCGGCCGAAGACAACGGTGCTGGCTCCGATCCGTCAATGATGCTGACTACCGCTCGACGGGATGGCGATTTTTGGGTGATCGACGGTCGCAAAGCATTTATCACGGGAGCTGACGGCGCCGGCATGGGCATCGTTATGGCTCGCTCCGAGCAGGGCGCGACGATGTTCCTGGTTGCATTGCCGGATCCAGCGATCCGCATCGAGCGTATTCTCGACACGCTTGACGATTCGATGCCTGGAGGTCACGCCATCGTGCGGATTGATGGTCTTCGTGTCCCGGAGAGCCAGATACTCGGAGCGAGTGGAGAAGGTTTCAAGTATGCCCAGATTCGGCTGGCACCTGCTCGACTCACTCACTGCATGCGTTGGCTTGGTGCGTGCATCCGGGCTCAAGAGATTGCAACCGCGTACGCAGTAAAGCGTCGTGCGTTTGGTCAACTACTCATTGAGCACGAGGGCGTAGGCTTCATGCTCGCGGAGAATCAAATTGACCTGAAGCAGGCCGAGCTGATGATCGACTGGTGCGCAGGGGTGCTGGACAGCGGCGCGAAGGGTATTGGCGAATCATCCATGACTAAGGTTGCTGTATCCGAAGCACTATTCCGTGTCGCAGACCGTTGCGTTCAGGTAATGGGCGGGACAGGCTTGGCGGGCGACACGATAGTCGAAAAAGTTTTCCGGGAGATACGCGCATTTCGAGTGTACGACGGGCCCACAGAAGTGCACAAATGGTCGCTCGCCAACAGGATCAGAAATAATGCTCTGGATAGGATGGCTCGATGAAAGAAGCTATTTCATTCAATGGGACTTCGGAGGTCCGAAGTGAACACCGCTTCGACATCGCCGGTCTGACGCAATGGATGTCTGAGAACGTTCGAGGATTTCGAGGACCAATAACGGTCGAACAATTCAGGGGCGGACAGTCGAATCCCACCTACAAGGTGAACACGCCGGAGAAGGCATACGTAGTGCGGCGCAAGCCACCGGGCGATCTTTTGCGCGGCGCGCACGCTGTGGAGCGCGAGGCGCGAGTGTTGCAGGCGCTTGAAAGGGTAGATTTCCCTGTCCCTCATCTGCACGGCATGTGCATGGACGATGCGGTGATTGGCACGTGGTTTTACGTGATGGACTTCGTACAGGGGCGAGTCCTCTGGGACGCGACGTTCCCGGATGTTATCCGTGACGAGCGACCGCGCTACTTCTACGCGATCAACGAAACGCTCGCGAAGTTGCACAGCATCGACTACCGGTCGGTGGGCTTGACCGATTTCGGGCACCCCGGTAACTACTTCGAGCGGCAGATTGCGCGTTGGTCCAAACAATACACAGGTGACGTTGAGGCCGGTCGGGATCCGCATTTCGAGAAGTTGATGGAATGGCTACCCGCACACATTCCGGCTGGCGATGAAACTACCATCGTGCATGGTGACTTCCGCGTCGACAACATGATATTCCATCCTACGGAGCCCCGCGTTCTGGCCGTCCTGGACTGGGAATTGTCGACGTTAGGCCATCCACTTGCCGACTTTGCGTACAACGTGATGATGTACCGTATGCCACCGCTGATCATCGCGGGCCTTGAAGGCGCAAATCTAAGTGAGCTGAACATCCCAAGCGAAGATGAATACGTGGCTGCCTACTGTGCTCATACGGGACGTGACGGTATCGCGAACCTGAACTTCTACGTCGCCTTCAATATGTTTCGACTCGCGGCGATCTTTCATGGCATCAAAGCACGTTGGAAGCGTGGCTCGGCGGCTTCGCCCCATGCGAAGGAGTTGGTCGCCGCGCTGCCGTTTGTGGCACAGCGAGCCTGGGAACAGTCGCAAGGAGCACTCTCATGAACTCACCAGCTACTTTGCTCTTTGAGCGCGATGGGTCCATTGCGAAGTTGACACTGAACCGGCCCGACGTAGGCAATGCAATCGACCTCTCATTGGCGAAGGGGTTGATGAAGGCCGCTATCGATTGCGACGAAGATGATTCGATAGGCTGCGTCGTGCTCACGGGTGCAGGACGCTTCTTTTGTACAGGAGGCGATGTGGGAGGATTCGTGTCTGCCGGCGATGCGTTGCCTTCTTTGTTGAAAGAGCTGACTGCGTACTTGCATATGGCCATAGCGCGGCTCGCAAGGATGCAGAAGCCGTTGATTACCGCTATAAACGGTCCGGCGGCTGGCGCTGGGCTCAGCTTGGCGGTTCTCGGAGACATCGCTCTGTCCGCTAGTTCGGCGCACTTTACGCCGGCCTATACGGGCATTGGTCTTTCCCCGGATGGTGGTTCAACGTGGCTCCTTCCTCGTCTTGTCGGCCTGCGCCGGGCTCAAGAAATTATCTTGACGAACAAGCGGCTAGGTGCAGACGATGCGGCCGAGTTAGGCCTGGTTACACGCGCAGTGGATGACGAACTTCTGGCTGATGAGGTTAGGACGATAGTTGCACAACTCGGGAAATCGACCACCGCCGCAATCGGAAGAACACGGAATCTGCTGCTTTCAAGTCTGGAGTCGAGTTTCGAGACGCAGATGGAAGACGAAGCGAGGGTGATCGCTGAACTCAGCCGAACGTCGCAAACTCGTGACCGTATCCAGGCATTTGTTTCCAAGCGCAACGCCAGTCCAAGTCATCGGGAAAGCACGGTATGAACGCATACATTGTCGAGGCGGTCCGGACCGCCGGTGGTCGCCGCGCCGGCAAACTCGCCGATTGGCATCCGGCTGATATGGCAGGAGAAGTGCTGAATGCGCTGGTCGATCGTTGTGGAATTGATCCCGGCGCCATAGAAGACGTCATCTTTGGCTGCGTGAGCCAGGTTGGTGAGCAGAGCTTCCATATTGGGCGTAACGCCGTCTTGGCATCCAGGCTACCAGATAGCGTTCCGGCCGTTTCAATCGACCGGCAGTGCGGCTCATCCCAGCAGGCTCTCCATTTCGCAGCGCAGGCGGTCATGTCGGGCACACAAGACGTCGTGATTGCGGCTGGCGTCGAGAGCATGAGTCGCGTTCCAATGGGTACGCCGACAAGCCTCGCATTGAATGCAGGATTAGGTGGCCCCTGGAGTGAACGAATCCGAAGACGCTACGGAGTGGATGGTTTTAGCCAGTTCACTGGAGCCCAATTAATTGCTGAGAAATACGGGTTTAGTCGTGAACAGCTCGACTGGTACGCCTTGAAGAGCCATCAGCGGGCCGCAGCTGCCACCAATGCAGGGGCCTTTCGAGCCGAGATTGTGCCACTTGAGGTGAATGGGGAGTCACACGTTGTCGACGAAGGTATCCGGTTCGATGCGACAGCAGAGTCGATTGGATCGGTAAAGCTATTGCGGGACGGCGGCGTATTAAGTGCAGCAAACGCAAGTCAGATCTGCGACGGTTCCGCCGGCGTTCTGGTGGCCAATGAGCATGGATTGAAGGCGCATGGACTGACGCCCCTTGCCAGGATTCACAATCTTACGGTTACTGCAGGGGACCCGATTGTCATGCTTGAAGAGCCAATTCCGGCCACGCGAAGAGCACTGAAGCGAGCAGGCCTATCAATCGATCAAATCGACCTCTACGAAGTCAATGAGGCGTTTGCGCCGATACCGCTCGCCTGGCTACAGGCCGTTGATGCGGATCCAGATCGCCTCAATGTGAATGGAGGGGGGATTGCCCTAGGGCATCCGCTCGGCGCCTCCGGGGCGAAGCTTACAGCAACGCTAGTACATGCGCTGCGAGCGCGTGGAAAGCGGTATGGCTTGCAGACAATGTGCGAAGGCGGCGGCATCGCGAATGTCACCATCATCGAAGCCATCTGATGCACGCTCAAGGCTTGCACCTCATCGCGAGTTGATCTAATATGGGATTTAAATACCATAAAGAAACACGACACCTATCTCAAGGCCGTGTATTGGAGAAGGCAACCAGACAACCCCTGCCAACTAGCGGACTCCGACGCAAAGGAAGTCTCATGCCGTCTGTCACCGATCAGGGCGTTAAGCGAAGCGCACGCGGCAGAAGGGACGCACTTTTCCTGCTGCGGTTTTCGTACGTCTTCTCATGGACCGGCAGATCATCGCGTTGATGGTCACCGACTGCGGCGCGGTTTGGGATTAGGCGATGTTCAGGTGGGCTTGCTCGAGGGTTCTGAAATAGGAGACAAACTCTTTAGCTCGTTGGTGAACTCGTGCAGTTTACGGGCACATTTCGTAAAGGCGTAGTTGAGCCGCAGGCTGAGGCGGCCGGTTCGCTGCAGCCTGGAAGGAGACGTCGATGAAAAGCGCAGAAATCTGTTTGCGGTCAGTTGTTGAGAAGTGGTTTGCAGCCGCACCCGTCCGGGTAACCCGATTCAAATGGAGCGGCGTAGGTCACAGCCGCTCTGTTCGAGTTGAGGCTCGCTCCTCAAGTAGGGCTCTTTCCATCTTCTTTTTCAAACACGAGGATGGTGCATGGCGAGTCTTTCCACCAGACGGGCGGCGTCCTGCCATGCGCTTTTATATGAATGTTGAATTACCCAAATCATAATCTCATTTGCGCGATTGCCACTCGCATGTTTGCAGTTGACGAGGCGACCACGCTACGTGTCGCTGACAAAGCCTAAGGGTTCGAGCTGCATTGCTGCGATCCCGCCGCGCAATACACGCAATACATCTTCCTTAACTGCGGCCTCGAATCTTTGACGAGATCGAACCATGACAGACGATAGCAGTAGATTGCCCCTTGCGGTCATCACCGGCGGTGCCGGTCATATTGGACTCTCCTGTGCGCGGCGGTTTCGCGACCACCGAATTCTGGTTTCGGATCTTCGACCGGATGCGGTCAATTCGACAGTGAGTACGCTCCAGGCCGAAGGAGTGGATGCTGTTGCGATGCCCGCGGACATCACGCGTGAGGCAGACGCGCATGCTCTGGCGGTGGCCGCAAACGAAATGGGGGGATTTGCGGTACTGATTCATGCCGCTGGCGTCGCGCCACCTACGCCCCCCGAGATCATTTATGCAGTAAATCTGTATGGAACTATCAATATACTGGAAGCCTTCGAACCCCTGGTAAAACCCGGAGTGGTGGGGGTCTGTGTGGCCTCGGTGGCAGGACATAGAACGCTTGGGCATCGGTTCGACTCCTCATTGTTAGAACCCACACAGGGGCCGGCCGACCTGGCACGAGTCATTGAAGCCGAGGCTCCCACAGCGCCGAAACATCGCCTGGCCTATGCAACTTCCAAGCGTGGAACGATTCTGCAGGTGCAGCGTCGAGCTTACGCTTGGGGCCAGCGGCAGGGGAGATTGCTTTCAGTGTCTCCTGGTGTACTCGGCGACACAGCGATGGGGGCGCAAAGACAGGCCGGTCTTGACCATCGCGGGAACGATTTACCACTTGGAAGGCTCGGATCGTCGTCAGAGATTGCCGAGGTTATTAGATTCGTAGCTTCTCCAGCCGCTAGTTTGATGACGGGTGTCGATATTTTGGTTGACGGCGGTTACCTTGCAACTGCAGATCACCAGTTCTCGGCCGATCGTCGTGAGAAGTGGCACGCCCTCGAATTTTAGAGGAAGCGGTGCCATCTGAGGTAACAGTGCGGGTGGTCCTTCGGGAGAAGGAAGGGCCCCTGGATAGTCCGCGTCGGATTGTCCTTGGCTACACGGCCTTGCACATCGGGCGGAGATATGGACTTGACCACTACAGGCATCAGCGAGGTGGCGACGGCATAAGCGCCGGCTCGATGGCACCCTCGCAAGGGAGCCATCGTGAAGTCGATGATCGTCGGTGTCACTGCGGCAGGCGGACTAGCTCTGTCGGCAAACTGTCGAGGATCCGGTCGCTAACAAAGTAGTCTGCGGTCAATGGTGCGAGTGGGTGCCGTGCGTAAGATGAGAAGTCGGTCACTCCCTCCTCGCGCAGCACCTGTTCATCCAAAAAGAAGTTGCCCGTCACTTCTGTTGCCTGCTTTGTAAGAATTGCGTACGCGGCATCGGCCATGATCTCGGGATTCCGACTGGAGTTGGCCATATCGTCGAGTTTGTTGCGGACGGCGGCTGTGTCGATAGTGGTAACGGGCCAGAGCGAGTTGACGGCGATGCCTAGTGACTCGAATTCACGTGCCTGTCCTAACGTGCAAAGGCTCATGCCGAATTTCGCAATACTGTAGGCGACATGTGGGCCGAACCACTTCGGATCGAGGTCCAGTGGAGGAGCGAGGTTCAATACATGTGGATTCTCTGCGCGGCTTAAATACGGTAGTGCCGTTCGAGTGCAGAGATAAGTGCCTCGGACGTTGATCTGCTGCATCAGGTCGTACCGCTTCATATCCGTCGACGGCGTGTCGGTGAGCGAAAGGGCGCTTGCATTGTTTACCAATATATCGATACCACCAAAACGCTGTACGGCCCCGTCAAATGCGCGGACAACGCTCCCTTCATCACGGACGTCCACGACAAGAGGAAGAGCCGTACCGCCGGCGCGCTCGATTTCTTCCGCAGCGGTATAAATCGTCCCTGATAAGTTTGGGTGTGACTCGACAGTTTTGGCGGCGATAACGATGTTGGCGCCGTCTCGCGCCGCTCGGAGGGCGATTGCGAGACCAATACCGCGACTTGCACCGGTGATAAACAGAGTTTTCGATTGTAGGGTCATTGCCATGGCCAAGAAAAGAATGTTGGTTATGAGGCTGTCAGATGTGGCCGGAACGTGACTCCGTTGTCCGGCGTTCAACATCAAGGATGTACATCTCCTTCATGGTGCGAATTTCCTTTGTGGGACTAAAGTACCATAAAAGTGTGTAGGTGTCGATTTCATGGCGAGTAGAAACAAATAGCTCGTCAGAGTGCAATGCCTCAAAGGCCTGGAGGTCGGCGGCTGTTGCCGTCCAGGTGCGAACACATCGACGATGACCACCGCGAAGCCTCGTTCCGTGCTTGACACGCGCTTTTTCTAAATGGTACAACAGTCCCATTATGAAAATTTATCCCGAGGAAGGGGTTGGGTCCTGGGGCACGATAAACAGGAGCGAAAATGGGTTGTCCAGTGCATGGAAGGTTGAATGATGTTCCGGCGGACCGGGTTGTGTCCTTTAACTATCGGACTGGCGAAGCGATGGTCGCCGATCCGTGGACCGTGTTACACGACTTGGGAACCGGTCCGGGCTTTTTCTACTCGCCGGAGCTCGGCGGCCATTGGTGTGCCGCGAAGCGTGAGACTGTCATCGACATCCTGCGCAATTGCGAACTCTTCTCCAGCCGAAATATTCGGGTACCTCGTGTTGAACGTACGGTTCCGTCGATTCCGCACCACATGGACCCTCCTGAGCACGGCAAGTATCGGATTAGTGTCGTGGAACTTTTCGGCCATCGGATCCTGGACGAACTCACTCCAGCAATTCGCGCCACTGCCCGCGGGTTGGCGAACGAGTTGGCCACACGCAACGAAGCTGAGTTTGTACGCGACTTCGCCATGCGTATGCCGGTTGAGATTTTCATGCGAATGTGCGGTCTGCCGCTTGAACGACGCGACGAAATGATCGGCTGGGTGCAGAGCTATTTTCATGGCGTGTCGCAACAAGAATCTAACGACGCGCATGAGAAGTCCATTGCCTATCTCAGTGGTTGGCTCGATGAACAATTGGTAGATCCGGAAAAGAGCGGTGGTCACATCATGCCTTCGTTGCTGAGGGCGCGAGTCGACGGAATACCGCTTAGTCGCGAGGAGATGCTGTCGATCCTCATTACGCTTTTCAATGGAGGACTCGACACGGTGGCTGCTCAGATGACGCACATCATGCGTTATCTGGCCGAGCATGAGAATCAGCGTCAGAAGCTACTCAGTAACCCCGACAAAATCCCTGACGCCGTCGAGGAGTTGCTCCGCCGTTTCAGCATCATAAGCATCGGTCGTGAAGTCACGCGTGGCGCAACGTACGCAGGAGTAGAGCTTCGTAAAGGTGACATGGTGCTTTGCCTTATCTCTGCCGCAGGCTTGGACGAAGAGATATTCCCCCAGGCGCTTGAGGTTGATTTTGATCGCTCAAACCGACGGCAGCATTGCGCGTTTGGTTCCGGACCGCACATGTGCGTTGGCGCTCCTCTTGCCCGGTTGGAGTTGCGCATCATGCTCGAAGAACTGCTCCCCAGATTACCAGAGCTGCGGGTAAGGCCTGGAGCATCGCTCTCCTACCACACGGGTGTAACGCTCGGTCTGGTTGAGTTGCCGTTGCAATGGGGTGAGTCAGTCAACGTCTCTTGAAGAGAGAACGCCATGTTGGAGACAAGTATCAACTCATTGCAGTCACCTGGCACGGTGATTATTGGTGCAGGCCATGCTGGGGGATCGGTCGCAGCGTTTCTGCGCCAGAATGGTTTTGCCGGATCAATCACTTTGATTGGGGAGGAGCCGCTGGAGCCGTATCAGCGACCACCTCTCTCTAAGGCATGGCTCAAAGGCGAAGCAAACGAAGAAGGTCTTCGATTGAGGCCCGCAGAGTTCTATCTCGAGAACTGCATACAGCTTTACCTCAACACGCGTGTCGACGCCATCGACCGCTCGGCTCGGCTAGTATGCATGACGGATGGCAAAACAGTGAATTACGACAATCTCATCCTGGCCACTGGAGCCCGAGCCCGTACTGCGCCTTTTGAAGGAACATCGCTGCCTGTCGTGCTTGAGCTACGCACTGCGGCTGATGCGGAAAAATTGAAGCTCGCACTTAAACCCGGCGCGCGAGTGGTGATTGTTGGTGGCGGGTATGTGGGTTTGGAGGTAGCTGCGTCGGCGCGTGCTCTCGGCGCCGAAGTCGTGGTAGTTGAGAGGGAGGCGCGTCCTTTGGCTCGGGTTGCTTGCTCGCAACTCTCGAGCTTCTTTCTTCGCTATCACAGTCAACGCGGCGTTGCTTTTCGCTTGGGCCGGTCAGTTACATCCGTGCAGATGCTGGATGGAGCGGCAAGCGTGTGCTTGGACGACGGCGAGCAATTGCCGGCCGATCTGGTCCTCGTAGGAGTTGGTGCGGTTCCAAATGAGGAACTGGCGCGTCATGCTGGATTGCGATGTGATGACGGCGTGCTCGTCGATCTCTCAGCGCGCACAGACGATCCGAACATCTACGCAATTGGAGATTGCACGCGTAGACCGCTTCCACTGTACAACCGAAAGGTGCGTCTCGAGAGTGTGCCCAACGCGCTTGAACAGGCGAAGCAGGCGGCGGCCTCTATCTGCAACTTGCCGGCGCCAAAACCCGAGACTCCTTGGTTCTGGTCAGATCAGTTCGATGTGAAGTTGCAGATTGCCGGTTTGCCCATGGATGTTGCCGAGATAGTCATTCGGGGCGACCCCGACGAAGACAGGTTTGCGGTCTTTCACGTCAGCGCCGATCAACGGATCCAGGCGGTTGAGGCCGTGAACGCGGTGCCTGAATTCATGATGGGTCGTCAACTCATCGGTGCCAGGACCGAAATCGACATCGAGCGTCTGCGCAATCCAAATATTTCAATGAAGGAGGTCGCGATCTGATCGCGAAGAGTCTATGCCCCAGATCACTTTTATTACGGCTGATGGTACGCATCGAACCGTGGATGCTCGAAATGGCGACAGCGTGATGCAGACCGCCATCAAGAACGGGATACCTGGAATCGATGCGGATTGCGGTGGTGCGTGTGCATGCGCAACGTGCCATGTCTATGTTGACGAGTCCTGGAAAGACAGGGTAAACAAGGTGGGCGACATGGAAGCCAGCATGCTGGATTTCGCACAGGTTGTTCTCCCGAATTCCCGGCTTGCTTGCCAATTGCAGGTTGTTGAGGCGCTAGACGGTCTGGTCGTGGCCATTCCTGAGAGCCAACATTGAGCAATGGGCACAGATAACTCGGTTGAGTTAAATGATCCGGCTGGAACGGTCGTGCCACGGGAGGGTGTCGCAGGGGAGGATTGTCGGCACGAAGGTCTTCCCGCCCCGCGGCGCTATCTTGCGCTAGCCGGGGTTTGGTTAGCCTTGATTGTCAGCATACTTGACAGCTCAATTGCTAACGTTGCGCTCCCGACGATTGCGCGTGATTTAGGGGCTTCGCCTGCTGATTCGATTGCGATCGTAAGCGCGTTTCAACTGGGTGTCGTGATCTCGCTGTTGCCGATGTCAGCGCTCGGGGAAATCATTACCTATCGTCGAGTCTTTATCGGCGGTCTGTGTATTTTTACGCTAGCCTCCCTGGGTTGCGTAACGTCGCACGATCTCACTGAACTGGTCGTCGCGCGGGCGATTCAGGGAATCGGCGGCGCGGGCATTATGAGTGTGAATGGTGCACTCGCTCGTGTTATGTATCCACCGCGGCTCCTCGGTGCGGCGCTCGGTGCGAACGCTTTAATTATCGCCGCGTTTGGCGCATTAGGGCCTACGATTGCCTCGGTCATGCTCGCGCTGGGTCCCTGGCAATGGCTATTCGCTATCAATCTTCCAGTTGGCGCACTGGCCTTAGCCTTGGCTTGGCGAACATTGCCAGAGAGCCCGAAGGCAGATAGGCAGCTGGATGTATTGAGCATTGTTTTGAACATCATCGCTTTTGCGATGCTGTTGAGTGGGATCGATCTGGTCACGCGAAATCCTTTCGAGTTACGGGGTGGCGCGGTCTTGATCGGTGGCGTCATTGCGGCGGTAGTGCTGGTGAATCGTTGTTTGTCTCAGAGTCGACCGCTTGTACCGATCGACCTTCTCAGGATACGCTTGGTACGTTTGGCTGCGCTAACGTCCGTGTCCACATTTACCGCACAGACGCTGACCCAGGTTGCTCTTCCTTTCTACCTTCAGGACGGTTTGCATTTCAATCTCGTGCAAATCGGTTTGCTTATGACGCCATGGCCTGCCGGCGTGGCGCTTGCCGCGCCCCTCGCTGGCAGGCTCGCGGATCGCGTGTCGGTCGAGGTGCTGATTGGGTGCGGCCTTTTCGTGATGGCAGCTGGGTTGAGCTCACTTCTGTGGCTTTCACCTGGAATGGAGTTGACCGCTATTGCCATTCGCATGGGCGTCTGCGGTATAGGCTTCGGCTTCTTCCAATCGCCGAACAATCGTGCGCTATTGTCTTCCGCTCCAATGCACAGGAGTGGTGCGGCGGCTGGACTCATTGCGATTTCGCGTACCATGGGTCAGATCCTTGGCGCGATGCTGGTAGCGATATTTTTCCGATTGTTTGGTCACGTAGGCCAAGCCGCCATAGGTGTCTCAGCCATCATGGCAGTGTTAGGTGCGCTACTGGGTTTTGCACGCAAGTCCTCGGGGTCACGTACAGTCAACTGAGGGGCTTTCGTATCCTTCGATTTGCAGCTGCGCTTCACGTCGACGTTCGGCTCCAGAAAGGCTCAACTCGGTTGTTCTGTCTCGCCATGGGGATGGTGTACCATTCAGCAGATATACGTTGAGGACGTCCTTGTCGGCGGGCCACGCCCGATTGGAGAATCATGTCGAACCTTGTTGGTGGGCGAAGCAATCAGAAAATGCGCACGCATATGGCACTAGTCGAATGCGCCGCACAATTTGTACGTGAGGGGAAAACCTTCACCGTTGCCGAGGTGGCAGATAGCGCTAGAGTGGGTCGCACGACAGCGTATCGCTACTTTCCGTCGGTCGAGACGCTCGTGGTGCACGCCACGCTCTACGCGTCAACGGAGGTTGAGAAACGAAGTATTGACGCGGCGCTCGAGAGCAAGCAAACGGTCGAAGATCGTCTCCGCTCGGTGGTTGAGGCCAGTGACATTACGATTACCGACCACAATTACCTTTATCGCACGATGCTGAAGCTCTCGTTGAACAATGAGGGCTCAGATGACGAGTTGCTCCCGCATCGTAGAGGGGCACGGAAGGAAGTGCTTGAGTCGGCAATCGGTATGCTGCGTACTCAGCTTGGTACGAAGCGATACGAGAAGTTAATCGGGGCGCTCAGCCTGTTTATCGGTATCGAGTCGGTCGTTGTATTGCATGACGTCTGCTTTCTCTCCACAGAAAAGGCTCGGGAAATCAAGATCTGGGGGGCTCTCGCCATTCTTAAGGCTGCGTTGGCCGAACTGGACCAAGCCGGTGGGTCAAAATCTGCCAAAAGCGAAGATGAACCCCGCGCCATCAAGCAAATCGTTCGGAAGACGGTGTCTCGGAAGCCGGCGCCTCGGAAGCCGGCTCAACGGTGATGAAATGCCGCATGAACGTCGTCAGTAATACGACACTACACCGCCCCCAAGCGGAATGACGAAACGCGATGTCGGGAAATCCTTGAACAGGACCGAGGACAGGCGCCCACGGACGCGGACGTATCCGCGTTCATTTTGTCCGCGCGCGTGTTATCGAAATACGCGCTGCGACTCGTGCTGAAGTGCTATTCGTCGGAGTGTTGTACTCGGTGATCATTTCGTAGATCGGGTACCCGTCCAGCCATCACCGAGATCTTCATTGCCGGGAAAGCCGAGCTTGTTCGAACTGTAGTAGCCGTTCGAATTCATCGTGAACACGGTGCCGCCGTCGTTCGCCGCGTTGGTCTGATAACGGACACCACCGTCCGCGCCTTTACCTCCCCCTCTCCCCTGTCAGTACCAAGTTGAGTTTGGTAGCACCGGTGTATGAGCGCCTCGGGCGCTCGGCTCTGGCACGCATAGACGCATTCCCGACAGTGAATCCAACGATTGCCGACAAAAGTTGCTTGACGCCTCACGGACAAGGTTATATTGTTTCTACATGGAACGTAAATCCCATAAAGGGTAACGGATTCCGAATGGTTTCATGGTCCAATGAACGAATCGCAGCTTCGGAGCTATCGCATGATCATCGACAGTCACGCCCATGTTGTTATGACCGACGAACTGTATAGGTACATGAGCGAACTGGTAGCCAGCCGTGCCAATCCGGCCGCGCCGTTCTCCGGAATCAAGGAGGAGGCGCTGCATGCTGTTTCGAATCGACTGATCGAAATTATGGATGGCGTGGGAACTGACGTGCAGTTTCTCTCTCCGCGCCCGTACATGATGCTGCACTCGATCAAGCCGGCCAAAGTAACTGCGTTGTGGACTCGTGCAGTCAATGATGCCATCCATGCCCAATGCCAGTTGCACCCGGACCGTTTCAGGGCAGTCGCCGGCCTTCCGCAGTTTCGTGCGGAGAGCCCTGCAAACTGCTTGGCCGAGCTGGAGCGATGTGTGAAGGAGTTGGGCTTCGTCGGCTGCCTGTTGAATCCGGATCCCACGGAAGGTGAAGAAACAGCGCCGCCCGGCCTTGGCGATCGCTTCTGGTATCCCCTGTACGAAAAACTTGTCGAGCTCGATGTGCCGGCGCTCATTCACTCAGCGAGTTGCTGCAATCCGCGAGAATCCTACACGCTGAAATTCATCAACGAAGAGAGTATTTCGATCATCTCCTTGCTGGAGAGCCGCGTGTTCGAAGACTTCCCGACATTGAAGATTGTTGTCGCGCACGGCGGGGGGGCTATTCCGTATCAAATGGGGCGCTTTCGCGCATGGGCCGAGCGACGGGGCGGTGAAACGTTCGACGAGAAGGTTCGCAAACTCTATTACGACACCTGCAACTATTCGCCCGAGGCGCTGGAATTTCAATTCCGGGTGCTTGGCGTAGACAACTGCCTTTTTGGCACGGAACGACCAGGGACGGGCACGATCGCGTGTAGGCATACGGGGCGCGACTTCGACGACCTAAAGCCTGCGATTGAAGCCGTCCCATGGCTGACGGCTGAGGATAAGTACAAGATTTTCGAAGGGAACTGCCGAAAGGTTTACCCGCGCGCGTTCAAAGACTAGCGAGCGAACGATCTCGCAACCGGTCCCGCAGATCGAGCGGGACGGCTCGACTAACAATGGAGATACCCCATGCTGTCAAAGGCTGACAATGAATTGATGTGCCGTGTAGAGGGAGACCAGCCCATGGGCATCTTCCTGCGGCGGTTCTGGATGCCGGCATGTTTGCTGGATGAGATTCCGTCACCCGGCGAAGGGCCGGTTCGCGTCAATCTGGTGGGTGAGCGACTCGTGGCTTGGCGAAATGCCGAAGGCCGGGTAGGTTTGATGTCCGAGGTGTGTCCCCATCGCGGTGTATCGCTCATGCTAGCGCGTGATGAAGGTGACGGACTGCGCTGCATTTATCACGGCTGGAAGATTGATGTGGCCGGCCATGTATGTGAAATGCCTGGCGAGCCGAAAGATAGCCGGATGTGCGGACGGGTGAATAACACGACCTACCCGTGTGTCGAAGCGGGCGGACTGTTGTGGGCTTACTTGGGACCCGGAGAGCCACCCCCACTTCCACGCTTTCCATGGATGGACTTGCCGCCGACTCATTACGTTGTGAGAAAAACGCTCTATAACGTCAACTTTGTGCAGTCGCTCGAGGGTTCACTCGATTCGGCACACAGTGATTTTCTGCATAGCGCAGAGACAAGTGCGTCGGGCGATTACGATCAGGATCAAGTTCACAGCGATGGCCGACGTTCGCGGCCTTCAACCGATACTTCACCCGAGATCGACGTCAGAGAGACCGAGTTCGGCTTTATCTATGGCGCAATCCGCAAGGCAGTGGCCGATCCGGAGAAACTCGCATACGTGAGGGCTACGGCTTATGCCTTGCCGTTCTACAGCATGATCCCTCCCGTGTACATGCAAGCGTCAGTGCCGCTAGATAGCGAAAACACGGCAATGTACCTTGTCTGGTACGACAACGAGCATCCACTCTCGCCGGTCGAAGTGAAGGCGCATGAAACTTTCCTCGGCTTGCGGATGGGTGAGGATCTGCTGCCCGACTATCGCCGTCCAGGACGTGCCGACAACCGATGGTTCCAGGATCGCGAAGGCATCAAGGCGGGAAAGACCTACACCGGACTGTATGGCACGACCATGCAAGATATTGCTGTGCAGGAGTCGATGGGGCCCATCCAGGATCGCACCATCGAGCATCTGGGGATGACCGACAAGGCAATTGTTCACATGCGACGCATGCTCCTCGCAACAGCTCGTCAGATTAGAGACGGCAAGGAGCCTGAAATTCCCGCACTTAATAGCGACTACAGCCAGGTACGAAGCGCTGCGGCGACGATCAATCGCGACGACGATTGGTGGGAAAAGCTTTACGGCGCCGCGGCAACGGCGTCACTGGGAAAGGCTGTTTGATGCGAGGCCTCGTTCACGTCGGAGACGGCAAGCTGGAGTTGCGCGATCTCCCAGTGGTATCAGCGGGTGAGAGTGGAGCGGTTCTCCGGGTGGAAGGGAGTGCTGTTTGTATCGGAGATGCCGAAACACTCCATGGATATGGTCCGGTGATGACTACGCCTTTGGTACTCGGGCACGAGATCGTGGGGCGCGTCGAGGATGTTGGGCCCACCGCCCCGCGTGCGCTACAGGAGTTGCTCGGTGCAAGGGTCATGATCGATGACGCACGGCCTTGCGGGAAGTGCGATTGGTGTTTGCGCGATCAAAAGCGATTCTGCAAATCACCGCGATATGGACACATTGTTCAAGACTCATCTTCCAGTAACTGGGGAGGATATGCGGAGACTGTGACGCTCGACGAACAATCAGTACTTGTCCCGATACCTGAAGATTTGCCCATCGAGCTCGCGACCTTCGCGTTTCCCGTAGCTTCGGGCGTTGAATGGCTCCACCTTGGCGCAGAGATCAAGGCAGGGGAATCAGTGGCGATCCTCGGCACGAGTCGGATGGGCGCGGCAACAGCTTTGGTGGCTCTACACGCGGGAGCGTCGAAAGTCGTTGTGTACGGCGATTCACGTGGTGTAGACGCGATCAAAACCTGTTGGGCAATGGGAGCCAACGTGCGCAGCTTTCCCGCTGCACCGAAAATCGAAGGACCCTACGACGTGATCGTGGTCGTGACAGAGGCTCCGGTGGAGTACGTTGCGGCTTCGGTTGAAATGGCTGGTCAACTTGGGCGAGTGATATTGGCATGCACTTCAACTAAACCGTCTGGGATGGAGCCGGAGACGATTCGTCGCAAGGGACTCACCCTTAAAGGCGGACGTGGTGCCTCGGCACAGTCTCTGAAAAAGGCGGTAGAGATTGTCTCGGCCGAGCGAAAGAGGCTTCGAGGATTTGCAGGGGAGGTCCACGGATTTGAGGCTGCAGAAGCTGTTCTCAAAGGATTGCTCGATGGTGGTGTAGTTCGTGGAGCTCATGTCGTCATTCAGGATGCAGCCTCGTCAAGGAGCAACGTCGATGCGTAAGCGCCGTTTAGGACGTACCGGGTTTGAAGTTTCTGAGATTTCATTCGGCTGTGGCGGGACCGCGGGGCTCATGGTCCGCGGCAGCGAGCACGAACAGTGCGCTGTCATCGGCAGCGCGCTGGAGCAAGGGATTAATATCTTCGACACGTCTCCGACGTACGGCGGCGGCCACTCGGAAGTTAATCTGGGAAAAACGCTCAAGACCCTCGGCGCATCGCCGATCATCAGTACCAAGATCGACATTGCCCCTGGCGACCTTGATGACCTGGAAGGTGCAATCGTCCGTTCCGTCCAGCGCAGCCAGGAACGGCTGAACCGAGAACGCCTGGACATCCTGTACCTGCATAGTCGCGTGGGACGTCAACGGGATCTGGCTGGTCGTGTTCTCTCCGTAGACGACGTATTGCAGCCCGGCGGGGTAGCAGACGTCATGGAAGGATTGAAACGCAGAGGCATCGTCGGTGCCATTGGTTTCACAGGTCTAGGTCATACCGACTCGATTCTTGACGTCATCGAAGCCGACCGCTTCGACCTTTTTCAAGCCTACTACAACCTCATCAACCCGAGCGCGGTCGTTCCGACCGTTGCAGCGTGGCGGGCTCAGGACTACGGAGAGATGATCTCGAAGGCGTCGAACCGCGATGTTGGCGTGGTCGGTATTCGCGTTCTCGCGGCGGGTGCGCTTAGCGAAAGCGGTGAGCTTCATCGTTTTGCGAAGTCCTATTCATCACTGTCTCGAGCCGAAGTGGATGCGGACCGCGTGAAGGCGGATGCATTTCGCGCCTTCGTGCCAGAAGGCGCGTCAATGACCCGTCTCGCGCTGCGTTTCGCCTTGAGTGAACCCATTATCGACACAGTTCTAGTGGGTATCTCCGAGCGTTCACATCTCGACGAAGCAATCGCTGCCGCACAGGCGGGACCCCTGGAGCTCGAACGGCTCCAGCAGATCGCCGCCCGTTTTCGTGAACTATATGAAATGGCATGACTATGTCTGAGATCCGCCTCTCCGATGGAGTCTCGAGTGATGAAGGGTCAACCGACGATCGCCGGTGGGTCCGCCTCTACGCCCCCGGTATCGGCCCGGACGTCGCTATCGAGCCAGCATTGCCGCTTGACGCTTTTGAGGTCAACGTGGCGGCGCGCCCCGATGCGATCGCGCTCTGGTATTTCGATACCGCGCTTAGCTTCCGGCAGCTCGGCCAAAAGGTCGACGCCCTGGTTACAGCGTGGGCCGACCGGGTAAAGAAAGGCGACCGGGTCGTAATCTTGAATCAAAACACTCCGGCAACGGTAATCGGAGTGCTGGCGGTCTGGCGTCTGGGTGCAATCGTTGTGCCGCTCAATCCCATGCTCAAACGGCGAGAACTGGTTCACTATCTGCACGACGCTGAACCGTGTGCTGCGATCGTCGGGGCAGAGCAGGCCATGGCACTTCATGGTGCGACTTTGGACTGGGGAGGAAGCCTTTCCGTCGCGGTCTCGTTTGCCAATGAGTTTCTTCGTGAGGGCGACACGCCCACCCTTCTCGGGAAAGTCAGTGAGGACATTGAGATGCCCGATGGATGGAGCCATCTGTCGACGCTTCTCGACAAGCCAGGCACATCGTCTGGATGGTCGATTGATCGGAGTGATATCGCCTTCCTGACATACACGTCAGGAACCACGGGTGAGCCCAAGGCTGCACTCATCTCTCACGCAAATGTGGCGTCCAGCGCGGAGGTCTATCGTCAATGGCTGGAACTTACCTCCGATGATGTCCTCTTTGCGGCCGCGCCTTTTTCGCACGTAACAGGGTTGGTCGCCCATATCGCGGCAGGGTTGGTCGCGGGAGCTGCCGTAGTCATGTGCTATCGGTTCGAAGCAGCCACCGTACTCGATTTGTTGGCGCGCCATCGCTGCACGACGACGGTGGCGGCCATTACTGCTTACATCGCGCTTCTTGACCAGCCCGCGTTCGACCCCTCGCGCCTATCCCATTTTCGCAAGTTGTTTAGCGGGGGCGCACCCGTGGCGCCGGCGATCGTTGAGCGATGGGAGGCAGCGACGGGCGTGTATATCCACAACGCCTATGGTCTGACGGAGACGACGTCGCCCTCGCACTTGGTGCCTTTGGGACGCCGAGCTCCGGTGGATGAATTGACTGGCTCGCTGTCGATAGGTGTACCAGTCCCCGGAACACGTTGCCGGATAGTCGATTTGCAGTCGCGTGCGACGTTGCCCTTCGGCGGAGATGTTGGCGAGGTGATGACCTCGGGTCCGCAGGTCGTCGCGGGGTATTGGCGGAAACCGGACGCATCGTCGGCTGCATTTGAAGACGGCTGGTTGCGCACGGGGGACATCGGGCGTGCCGACACAGAAGGCTGGTTTTATGTCGTAGACCGGTCAAAGGACATGATCGTCGCATCCGGTTTCAAGGTGTGGCCACGCGAGGTCGAGGACGTGTTGCTGGAGCATCCAGCGATTAGCGAGGCCGCGGTGATAGGAGTGCCTGATAGTTACCGTGGCGAAGCACCGAAAGCGTTCGTCGTCTTGCGTCCATCGGCGACGATTACGCAAGAGGAGTTGACGCTGTTTTGCCGGGAGCGACTGGCGTCGTACAAGGTGCCACGCCTGATCGAGGTCCTCGACGAGTTGCCTAAGACCAATTCGGGCAAGGTGCTACGACGTGTTCTGCGGGAGAAGGCGGTATGAGCAATGGCGCAGGCGTGCCATTTGATTTATCCGGACGGGTCGCCGTTGTGACCGGGGGATCGAGAGGACTGGGCGCAGCGGCAGCTGCCGCCTTGGCCGATGCAGGAGCTCATGTGGTGTTGGTAGCACGTAACCAACAATCGCTTGAGGAACGGGCCGAAATTCTGGCAGGCGCTGGTGCGAAGGTTTCCTGCGTCGTCGGAGATTTGTCGCAACCGGGAACTGCGGACAAGGTGGTGGAAGCGACGATCAGATACGCCGGGAGCGTCGATATTCTCGTGAATTCTGCTGGCGCGATTGCTCGTGGAACGTTGCAGGCCACGTCGGATGCCGACTTCGAGCAGGTCATGCGTGCTAACGCATACGGCGTATGGTCGGTTTGTCGCGCCGCTGTTGCGCACATGAAACCCGGCAGTGCGATCGTAAATGTTGCATCCACTGCAGGGCTGATCGGAATGAGCGAGCGCTCGGCATATGCGGCCTCCAAGGGCGCAGTGGTGCAGATAACAAAAGCGCTTGCTGTCGAACTTGCGCCGCGTGGTATTCGCGTCAATGCGGTTGCACCCGGTCCATTTGCTACAGACATGTCGCAACAGAGCCAGGTAAGCGAGCGCTGGCGCATGCTCATTCAGCACAGGGTGCCGCTCGGTCGCGCCGCCCATCCAGACGAGATAGGTCCGCCGATTTTATTTCTGGCGTCTCCGGGCGCGAGCTTCATAACCGGCGTGATTCTCCCGGTGGACGGCGGATGGACCGCGAGCTGACTTTTACGAATACGCGTACACATTGATGCGCACAGCGCGCATCTTCAAACGAGGAATGAGGAGTTTTATGGCCGAGATCGTGCTGGGACTGGCTATGTCGCACAGTCCTCAAGTTAGCCAGGAGCCGAAGTGGTGGAGCGAGCAGGCGCGGATTGACCAGAATCGCACACCCTATGAAGAGCTCCTGAAGCGCAAGCCTGACTGGATTGCCCAGGAACTCAGTCCAGAGGTTTGGGAAAAAAAGCATAGCGCGGTCCAGAGCGCAATCGCCGATCTCGCTCAGACACTCAACGATGTCGCCCCCGACGTCGTCGTGTTGATCGGTGATGACCAGGAGGAACTATTTCTCGACGACTGCATGCCGACGTTCTCAGTCTTCTGGGGGGACAAGAGCTGGGACAGACCGGAATTTATCCATGGTGATATGAGCGTTCCTTCCAGAGCGTCAGTGTTGTGGGCATTTCATGGTGAGAGGCAGGAAGGCTATCCGGGTCATCCGGAGTTCGGTCGCCACATCATTAAAAATCTGATGGAGCAAAACTTTGATGTGGCTCAGTACTCACGCCAGCACGAACAACGCTCTCTGGGACATGCCTTTACGTTCGTGCGTCGCCGCATCATGCGCGAGGACAAGATCATCCCGATGATCCCCGTGCTTATCAACACCTACGTTCCTCCGAACCAACCCACTGCGGCGCGTTGCTACGCGTTTGGACAGGCAATCCGCAAGGCGATCGAATCGTGGCCCGGCGCGGAACGCGTAGCGGTGATTGCCTCTGGTGGGCTCAGTCACTTCGTTATCGACAGCGAGTTTGATCGCCAGATACTGGAGGGGCTCGCCAAGGGCGATGGCGAGGCGCTCTCCTCAGTCCCGAGAAGTAAGTTGCAGTCCGGATCTTCGGAGGTTCTGAACTGGATTGCGGCGGGCGGGGCGCTCGAGGGATTGCGCATGAAGCTCGTTGACTACATCCCCGGATATCGCTCGGAAGCTGGGACCGGCGTAGGCATGGCGTTCGCAAAATGGCTATGAACCCAGACCGACCACACCGCGAATCTTTTGATCTAGAAGGGATTTCGCATGCCGTGCCGATTCCTTTTGGCACTCGAGTCGGAGACATGCTGTTCTCCTCCGGAATCATGGGAGTAGACCCATCGACTGGTAGTCTGGCCGAGGGTCTCTCTGCGCAGGTCCGATTCGCTTTCGCAAATATGGAAAGGTTGTTGAAAGAGGCTGGAGGCGATTTGGGTGATGTCGGCCATGTCCGAGTGCTCGTTAGCGAGGAGGGATATCGCGCTGCTGTTAACGAAGAATGGCTGCGCGCTTTCCCTGATGCGCATGACCGTCCCGCTCGCCATACAGTCGTGTCCGCGCTCCGAGGCGGCATGCTTGTTCAACTTGAAATCATAGCCGTACTGAAATGACCAACGTGAACGATTCAACGATCCTGGAGCGGCTTGGCCGGCTCGACACCTGTGCCGTTTCCGACAGCCTGGACAAGCTCTCTCTCAAAGGCACAGTCACAGGACTCTCACCGCTATCGTGTCTGGCGAAAGTATACGGACGCGTTATGACCGTGAAACTGGTGAAGGCCGATGAGGTTTCGAGCAGAGGAACGCCCACTCCGCACCTCGGTGCGCGGGCCATCGAAATGGCGCAGAAGGGAGACGTCATCGTAGTCGAACAGCGTACCGGAATCGTCGCTGGATCCTGGGGCGGAATTCTGTCGACTGGCGCAAAAGTTCGCGGGATCGCAGGTGTTATCTCTGACGGGCTAGTGCGTGACGTTGACGAGGCGCGTGGATTGGGATTCCCGATCTATGCGCGTGGCTCGACAGCCCTCACAGCGCGTGGCCGAGTTGCGGAACTAGAGACGGGCGGAACAGTTCAGATCGCGGACGCGACTGTGCAAACGGGCGATTACGTGATTGCAGATGGAACCGCCGTCGTGTTCGTTTCAGCCTCACACATCGCCGCTGTCCTCGATACCGCGGAACGGATAGCAGCTCGCGAAAGCATCATGAGCAAGGCTTTGATGGAGGGGATGTCGATTACGCATGTCATGGGTGCCGACTACGAGGAGATGCTGAAGCGATGAATCAGGACCGAAATGTTGAACGTGCAGCCTCGCTCGACTGCGCAACTTTGAGCGATGCATTGGATCGCCTTGGAATCCACGGGCAATGTGCCTGGATCAAGGCTCGTGCTGACGAGTTCCGGTTGACGGGACGAGCCTTCACGCTTCTTTACGGGCCGGCCTCCAAGCCCGCTGGTACGGTAGGCGACTATATCGATGACGTTCCTCCCGGATCGGTTGTCGTCCTCGACAACGGGGGCCGTGAAGATGTAACAGTGTGGGGAGACATCTTGACGGAGATCGCTCATCGTAGAGGGATTGCCGGAACAGTCATAGACGGAATCTGTCGCGACGTCGCGCTCTGTCGCAAGCTCGGATACCCGGTGTTTTCTCGCGGACATTGGATGCGAACTGGCAAGGATCGTGTGCAGGTGGAGGCCACTGGAGTCGTGGTTTCAATTGGATCGGTTCGCGTCGCGCCAGGTGACCTCGTGCGCGGCGATGCGGACGGTGTAGTGGTCCTACCCAGCGCCCATGAGGACGCCATCCTTGATGCGGCTGAGGAGATTTCGCGTGCCGAAGACGCAATTCGCGCTCTCGCACGAGAGGGTACTCGGCTAGACGAGGCTCGCCGTCGGTTTGGGTACCACCGCCTTCAAACTTTGAAGGACTCAGCATGAGTGGCGAACACGATCCGGTCGTCGATACGTCAATCTCGGTGCGCAAAACGGTAGCGCTACCTGCAGACCAGATCAAACGAGCCGCTCGGCTCGGCTCGGCGACACTTCACGAAGCTGGAGGCCGGATCGGGGCGTTACCGTCGTCGATCAAGCCGACAGCCGCCAGTTTCAGGCTGGCAGGGCCGGCTTTTACTGTGCACTGCCCGCCGAACGACAATCTGTGGATTCATCGAGCCATCAAGGCGGCCAGCCCGGGCGATATCCTGGTCGTCTATGCAAGCGGCCACTATGAAGCAGGATATTGGGGCGAGGTCATGTCGACTGCAGCAATGGTCGCCCGACTGGGCGGCCTGGTCATAGATGCGGGCGTGAGAGATGGCGCTCTGCTTGAGGAAGTTGGGTTTCTTGTTTTCTCAAGAGGCTTATGCATTCGCGGTACCGGGAAAGATTTTGGTGCGACGGGATGGCTTAACAAGCCTGTGCTGATGGGTGACATCTTCGTGAGTCCTGGCGACCTGATCGTGGGTGATATTGACGGAGTGGTCTCTATCCCCAATGAGCGGATTGGTGAGGTGCTTCTCGCCGCCGAGAAACGTGAGGCGGCGGAGAGGGCAATTCTGACGAGGCTGCGCGCTGGAGAGTCGACCTTGCAAGTATTTGGTCTAGACCGTTGAGGAGGAGCGCGAAATGACGGTTAAACCGCTTCGTGTGGGCGTGACTGGTGCTAAATGAGGCTTGAATCATTATGACGCGTGGAGAGCGGTGCCCGGAGTCGAAGTAGCGGCGAGGCGCGCTGCCAACTACAGGCCGATGCCGTCGCGCACCAGCACGTTCATACGCGTGGCGCTTCGGTTGGCGAACAGGTAGGCATGGTGGGGCTTGGCACTGCCGAAGACCAGCACCAGCGAGGCCGGGCCGTCTCGGTGCTGGCGCACATGTCCAGTGGCGTCGTCGCCAGCCAGGCGGCGTCGATGCGGATCAACGCAGCAGCTCTCGCAGCTAGGACGCGCAGGTGTCGGAGGCGCTGATCGGCTAGGCCACTGATGGATACGAGCATCCTGGGCTGTGCTCCGGGGATCAACATGACTTGCCTGGGCGCTTACCTCGCTGCGGCATATCGCGCTAGACGTTCGACAAACGTAGCGATGCCGCCATCGCTGGCGTCACCTTTGCCGGCACGTCGTTCGAGGCGGGTAGAGCCGACGACGGTTGCGATCTCGACGGCCAGCAGTGAGGCCCCTTGCGAGCGTGAAGCCGCCCGCGGCCACGGCTCTTCGCCATGGCTTCACAACACCCCAAGCAACGTCTTCGCCTCCAGGTACGATTCCAGACCAAGCACGCCGTACTCGCGCCCGACGCCCGACTGCTTAAATCCGCCGAACGGCGCCAAAGGATCGTGCTGTAGCGTGTTGATCATCACTCGACCGGCCTGCAGCCTTGTCGCCACGGCCTTTGCCCGTGCCGGATCGGACGACATGACGTAGGCGTGCAGGCCAAACACCGTATCGTTGGCCATGTCGATCGCTTCCTCCTCGCTGCCATATGTCAGGATGGACAGAACGGGGCCGAAGATTTCCTCACGTGCGATGGTCATCTCGCTGCGCACATCGGCAAATACCGTCGGCTTGACGAAATAGCCTTGCTCTAGCCCCGCCGGACGCCCCTCGCCACCCGTGATAAGCGTAGCGCCCTCGGCGAGACCGAGCCTGATGTAGTTCTGAATGCGTTCGTACTGGTTGCGATTGGCCAGGGGTCCAATGACGGTCGTTGGGTCGGCCGGGTCGCCCACCTTCATCTGCGCCACCGTCTCTTTCACCACCGTGATCGCTTCTGCCAAGCGCCGCTCAGGTACCAGCAATCGGCTCCCCGAGATGCATGCCTGCCCGTTGTTCATGAACGCCGCATTGAGCGCGAGCGGAACTGCCTTCGTCAGGTCCGCATCGTCAAGGATGATGGACGGGGATTTCCCGCCCAAGGCGAGGTGGACACGCTTCATGGTGTCGGTCGCCGCGCGCTGGATGATCTTGCCCACCGCCGTGGAGCCAGTAAAGGAAATCTTGGCGACATCCGGGTGCGTGCTCAATTCTGCGCCCACGACGTCGCCGCGTCCGGTGACGATATTGACGATGCCTGCCGGCAACCCTGCCGCATGAATTGCTTCCGTCACGATCCTGTTTTGTATTGGGCTCAGCTCGCTTGGCTTGATCACGGACGTGCAACCTGCGGCGATGGCCATCGCCAATTTGCTACAGATCGAACCGGCAGTGCTGTTCCACGGAGTGATGAGGGCAGCAACGCCCACAGGTTCCATCACTACGGTTGAGGTACCCATCACGCGGGTGAAGTCATAGGCCTCCAGCGTCACTGCGGCGTCAAGAAATGATTGCGCCGCGAAGTGGGAGATCCAGGTGGCCCGTGAAACAGGCGCGCCATATTCTTCAATCGTCGCATCGCGCAGTGCATCGCTGCATTCCAGGACGGCAGCGTGCAGCCGCTTCAGCATGGTGACGCGCTCGCCGACTGTTGTTTGCGCAAATGCCGGCAACGCCCTTTTTGCCGCAGCGATGGCGCGACGCGTGTCCTGGGCATCGGCGAGGGTCGCGCGTGCGAGAGGCCTTTCGGTGGTCGGGTTGATGATTTCAACGGTCTCGGTGCCGTGCGGTGTCACGAAGGTGCCGTCGATGTAGATCTGGTGGATGGTTTGCATGATCGCTCCTGTGTTTCCCCGGACTATCCGGAGGTGGTGCACGCAGCATATGCCGTCCTAATTGTTCTGATAAGATAGATAAATGTTGATATTTTGGTTCGAAAATCAGGATAATGCAGAAATCTGGCTTAGTCGGCTTGGAGGCCGCACTTGCTGTTGCCCGCTACCAGAGCTTTCGCCGCGCAGCGAATGAACTCGGCATCTCGACCACGGCCTTGAGCAACGCTGTTGCGGGACTGGAAACGCGACTCGGCGTTCGCCTGTTTCATCGGACCACGCGTAGTGTCTCGCTGACCGAGGCTGGCGAGCACTTCGTGGCCCGGATCAGGCCGGCCTTGTCGGAGATTCGCGGCGCCATGGAGGAAACTACCCTCCATCGCCTTTCGCCTATTGGCACGCTCCGCATCAACGCCTCGCTGGGCGCAGTCCGCATGGTGTTTGCGCCCATCGTACTGGTGTACCTGAGCCGCTACCCCGATATGAAGGTGGAGATCGTGACCGAGGGGCAAATGGTGGACATCGTGGCCGAGGGCTTCGATGCCGGGATTCGCCTGAGCGAGGCGGTGCCGCAAAACATGGTCCGCATCCCGATCGACGGTGATCTCCGGATGGCGGTGGTGGGTTCGCCTGAGCACTTCTCACGGTTCCCGATCCCGACTTCACCGGCCGAGCTTGCCGGGCACCCCTGTGTACGGGCCAGGTTTCCCAGTGGTGCGCCGTCGCGCTGGGAGTTTTCCCGTCATGGCGAACCAATGAATATCGAAGTAAGCGGACCACTCACGCTCGACGACCCGGGGCTCATGCGTGAAGCCGCCTTGGCCGGTACCGGCCTGGCCTATCTGGCCGATTGGTATGTGCGTGATGACCTGGCGGCTGGACGGCTTGTGCGCGTGCTGCAGGACTGGACGCCCAGCTACCGTGGTCTGGCGCTCTACTATCCCCCTGGGCGGCAGCTACCAGGGGGACTCCGCGCTTTTGTTGATCTCATTCATGAACTTGGCCAACGATAGTGCGCTTGGCATTGTTCGCGTTCTTCCCGCCACCCGGCATGAAATGGAGTAGGGCGACGCCCGGTCGGTCGCGGTAGCGACGGGGATTGCTCCCCGCTCCCCGCAGAGATCTGTACGTACAGAATTATTCAACGCTTGATGTGTGGTAACGGCGAGGGTCATTGGAGATCGGCCGTCAACTTCTGCTTTTAACGCACGGACTATGCCTGATCGCGACAACTAGAATGCGCTCTTCGAGCGCTTGGGCTGTCACGCCTCCAGCGTGAACTTTCTATTCGATTCGGCATAAACCTGCAAGGTCAACGGAATCGATACGTATTCCTAACTGAACTGGCTGTTCCAGCGTCTCCCGCGCTCGAACACCGTAGATGACTACGACGCACTACGGTGATCCACTCTCCGATTTCTGTGCGTGAAAAACGATTCGTCGGCCTGTTCACGTAGCCAGGATCTGATCGGAATCCGCCGAATCCGAAGACGAGAAACGAATAGTGCGTATATCGAACGACACCGGTCAACTCGGATTCGAGAACTTGACTTAAGTAAAATGATCCAATTTTTTTGGTCGCCTGCCGGGGTAATTTGAAGGCCTGAAGCCACGATAACGCGGGTTATCGCCGCACTGATGCTCAATCAAATTCAATCCTAATAATCGGGGTTATCAGGAGAGGGGAGCGGTAGCGGTGGGTGGCCCCAAACGCGCGAACCCGAGGGCGGTGATCGTTGGAAGCCCTCGGTTGAAATGAATGCGGCCGCTGCACGTACGGGACTGCAGAAGTTGTGTAACGGAAGCGAATTTGGTGTGGCCAATGGATGCGGCGGACTGCAAATGAAGGCCCGCATAGTCAGAGCTATCATACCCTTCATTTGAGGACACTGGCCCTTATTTCGGAAAGATGCGCCGCCGGATTGACGGGAGTAACCGGAGCTGCGAGGGACGCGGGCGCACGCAACAGAAGGCATGGGGCAGACCGAGGCGTAGTCGATGGTCGCGGCCGGCCGATCCCCGGGGAATGCCGGGCCTCCCGGGCAGAACCCGGGCCGTTGACCTTTCGCGGTCAGCGTCCCTGACCTTGCGTGTGCCATTTCATCAGGCGGTTCAACAGGCACGCGCCGAGACGACAGGAGAAGACGGGCCGGCATCGGTGTGGGCCGGGGGCGTGAAACCCGTGTCGTCGCGTGCCGATTGCGCGGAGGCGTGCCGATCGGGTAGGGTGACGCCATCATCATTCACTCAACGAGGAAAAAACGATGAACAAGCAGGAACTGGTGGATGCAGTCGCCGCGAAGACCGGCGCAACCAAGGCGGTCGCCGCTGACACGCTCGATGCGCTGATCGCCACCATCACGGCGGCCGTCACGAAGGGCGACACCGTGCAGTTAATCGGCTTCGGCTCGTTTTCGACGGGCGCGCGCGCCGCGCGGGTCGGCCGCAACCCGGCGACCGGCGCCGAGATCCAGATCCCTGCGGCGAAGACCGTCAAGTTCACGGCGGGCAAGGCATTCAAGGATGCGGTGAACGGCGGCTGAGACCAGGCACAAGCCATCGGCCGGGTTCCTCCCGGCCGTACCCAGCCGGCCACGTCGCCCCTACCGTTGGGCGGCGACAGGGAGTGGACGTGAATGCGCATGGAGCCTGGACCTGGGCAAGTCGGCCTGGTAGCATCGGTGGCGAGATGCCGCGATGTACCGCGGTCCCTGCGATTCGCTGCATATCTATATAGACAGCCGTATGGAAAAGAAACGATCGCGGACCCGGCGCGAAACCTCGTGCCCAACGATCGGTGCGTTACTGCGCTACCGGACGCGCATCGTGCGCGTCATTGCGGAAGCCCGCGGGCAACGCGCGATGATTGAGTCACTTGATACGACGGGCAGGACCTTCGTGAGCACGGTGAAGTGGGTCAGCTTGCGTGAGCTGGGTAATCAGCTTTTCTAGTTCGGCACTGCGTTCAGACGACTGGGCTTCGAGCCTCAGGCTGATTGCGCCAAACTGAACTTCCTGTTGCAATGCAGTACGGTTGCCATAACCTTGACGCGGATGACGCATTCGCGTCAGTGTGGATGCGGATTTATGCCTCTTCTATACTGACGCGCATAACAGTCGAGGGAACCCCATGAGGCGTGTGATCGTCCGGCGGTCATCAGTTCACGGCAGGGGCGTGTTCGCAATAAAACCGCTCGTGGCGGGCGAGCGCGTGCTGCAGTACAAAGGTCAAATCACGTCGTGGCGCAATGCGGTGCGCCGTCACCAGCGCGAAGGTGTCGAAGGCCATACGTTTCTTTTCGGGCTGTCGGATGGGCGTGTGATCGACGGCAGCCGTGACGGCAACAGCGCGCGCTGGCTCAATCACGCGTGCGCACCCAACTGCGAAACCGTCGAGGATAGTGGAAGGATTTTCATTCATGCGCTGCGGGCAATCGAGCCGGGCGAAGAACTGTTCATTGAATATCTACTGGCGATTGACGATCCTGCGAGTGAAGAGGTTCGGGCCCAGTACGCCTGCCGGTGTGCGGCATCGGGCTGCCGTCAGTCGATGCTGGCGGACGCAGCGTGAACAGGGCGGCGCAGGAGGGAGAATGCAGCGTTGCTCTCCCGCAAAGCGGACTCGTCCCGAAGCAGGCGAATGATGGTTTTGTCCGGATCGGGGGGGCGGTGGTTTTTCATCTCGATGTGCTGAAATCACCGCTGCCAAAGGGAGATGCATCTGGCGGTACTCCCGGCGCAAACCCGAAGAAACAGATGTCGCTGGATCTTGACGATTTGTGGTGACGTCGACGCCAACGCGTGTCGTCGACAGATACAGGGGAGCGGCCTTATGCAGAAGCGGAAGTACGCGCGAAAGAGGGCAGGGGAAGCAGGTCTGCCAGAACTGATGGACCGGCTTGAACTGGCATTGTCTGGGATGCCCGCTCGCACGTCTGTCTGCAAAGCCCTGTCCGATCTCAACGAGCGTCTCGGCTCGGCCAGCGAGAAAGCCGGAATGCGAACAAGTCGATCCACAACTCCGCGGCGTCGGCGCCAGACCGTCGTCGAATCTTTGCCACTGTTTTCGTGAGCGTCGCGCGGACGCGCGACTGGCATTGAGTCCCGTGTCGGTAGGCTAGCCGATGTGCTTGACGCCATCCACCAGACCCGATGACGCATCCAGCCAACGCGCGCCTACTTACGACAAAAGGCCAGTGCGTTGGCCGAATGATGTTGCTTTCGTTTGCGCTCCGAGTCAGCCTTTTCCCCGCATCGATTCAACCCGGCGTAGATCTGCTCGCGTTCTCAGCCCGCGGTATGAAATCGGCTTAGCGTGGTTTAAATTCCGTTTTCTGAAGCCACCCCTGCTACGGAATCGACCCGTCGGGCGATACCTACGAAGGTCTGAGGCTCGCGCAAGACAGCAGCGCGCCCTAGCATGTCACTCGCGACGTCGTGGGCGCTGGGGCAGGTCGGAGATCGTCTGCGCGTGGCGTACCGGCTTCTGTCGACGGACCTCGACGCGCAGAGCGAAACCAGCGCTATCATCCGCACCGTACAGAAAAGCACCGCGCCCGGCGCCCTGACGACGCATGGGCTTGAATTCGACCAGCTCGACCCGGCGCAGCAGATGTTGATGAAATCCTTCGTCTTCGACCGGCAGGACGATGCACTGTACTGGTCCCACAGGGCAAAGTAACGTCAGCGAAACGGGATTGACCGGCAGCCCGGGCGTCAACGCGGTTCAGCTGTGACGGCATCACGTCTGGCGCAGCACCGCTTTCACCTGTCTGTACGGGCGCGTGCACCGCAACCCATTGCGACGCTCCGTCACATGATCAGATCTTCCGGTCTGAGTCTGAGCGCCCCCCTCTAGGGAGCCATTGACGTCCCGGAGCTGAATTTGCGTGCTGACGCACAATCGTCTGACAAAAAGTCAAAAAAATTACTAAGATGAGAATTCGAGGATGGCGGAATACGCCCAGCCATCCAGCAGACTCGCACTTGAAACTGTTTGATTTGCCGAATCCGGCTCGCGCCGTCTGCGTGACAGTGGGCATTCATCCCGTTCCGGCGCCGTTGACCCTGTTCACTTGGGAGACGCACATGCTGAGCCCCCATGAATTCGCTACCTTGATGCTTGTCAAGGACGCCTCCGATCCGGCCGGACTGGATCGCGCGGAGCTGGACGCCTTGCTGGAGCACCAACTCGTCGCGCTGGAAACACTGGCGTCCGGAGGAGAGCGCTTTTCCGTCACCTGTGACGGGAATTCCATTCTCCAGGCCGTCGCCCGGATCAGCTGAACCACTGCCGCACCTGTCGTGCTGCCTGGGCAGAGGCAGTGGCGTCGGTTTGAGCCTGTCCGGACAAAGCGGTGCTGCGAGAAAGCCTTGCTTCAGCGGTTGTGCGGAAGATGGCGGGGCCGTCTGGAGGCCTTGCGAGGTCGGCCTTGCACGCGATGCGCACACTGTGGTTGATCTATTCCCGCGATCCTGCCGGCCCGTCTCCGGATCCTGTGTCGGATCGCCATTCAGGAGCTTCATGATGAGTCTGTTGACACCCGAACAAGTCGCTGCGGCCCAGCGCGCCAACCTCGGCATTCTCTCCGAGCTGACCAGTTAGTTTGTTGAGGGCACGGGGAAGCTCGCAGCGCTGCATCTGACAGCGATCAGGTCGACCCTGGCGGAAACCGGGGAGCACACGCTGAAAGCGCTTTCCGCCAACGGGCCGCATGAGTGGTTCGCGCTGCAGGCCGCCATCGCCACGCCGATGGCGGAAAAAGCGCAATCGTACAGTCGTCAGGTGCTCGAGATCGTCTCGTCTACGCAGGCCGAATGTGTGCGCATTGCGCAGACGTACTACGAGGCGTACAACGGCGGCGTGCAGGCGCTCGTCGAGGACACCGCCAGGAACGCGCCGGCGGGCTCCGAAGCCGCCATCGCGGCGTGGAAGTCGGCGATTACTACCACCAGTACACTGGTCGAAACGCTGCAGAAAACAGGCCGGCAAGCGGTACAACTCGCCGAAAGCAACTTTGAGACTGCGACGGCCGCGGCCTCGAAGGCCGCCCGACGCACCGCTGGGCAGGCGTCGGCTGGCGCGAAGCGGTAACGCCTGACGCGGGCTGCACGCCCGCGTCTGTGCGCAACGTCATGCTAAGGACGCCGATTGACATCGGCTCCGCTGAATGATTCCTGGGCGGGTGTCGTCGCTCTCCATATGAGTGCGGCGCGACACGCCTCCCCCGCGTCGACGAACCGACAACACGATACTAGCGGCAGAAGCGGCCGAATTGGAGCCATGCCCGATGGTACGGGCGATATCCAACGGCCTATTTCATCGCGTCGATGCAGCGCTCCGCGTCGAAACGAGCCTCTTCGATCGCCTGCTCCGGAGTTCCCGCAGGCTTCTCCGGGTTTTTCCAGTAGATGGGCGGTTTGGTCAACGTGTATGTCCAGTCCCACCTGCCGTCCTTTTGTTGGGTCACGTAAACGCTGTAGTTGACCTCGTTGTACGAGAAATTGTGGCTGGCCATGAAGGTTTCTCTCGGGTTTTTCGAGGAGTCCTAACATGAAGGAACTATCCGTAAGCCGGCTCTCCGGCGCAGGTGAATCAGTGCTGCCCCGCGTTCAGGAGCATCCAGATTGTCGCGCTGGCGGCCCGGTGAGAATGCGCGCAAATACGCCGCAGCAGGGGGGGCTGAACAAGGTTCATGATTATGTGCTGCAGCGCATAAGGCAGAGGATAAGCGCGTACTTTGTTCAGCCCCCTTATCCGACCGATCATGGCGCGTAAGTCCTCTCCTCGTTGCGGGCAGCACGAGGCGCGCATTCTCTAAAGAACGAACGTCCTGGAATGCTTGTTGCACCGCCTAACTTGTCCAGTGCGCAGACGCTGGGGAGGAAATATGTACGGCCATTCTTGCGAACCGTATCGGGGGCACGGCGTTTACGTCGAGGTAACGGAGAATCAATCCGTGTCGTTCAACGGTGCCGAGCGGCGTTACGCAGTCGCGTGGTACGTGTATAAGCGGGAGCCCTTCATCCAGGCAAACGTGATTGCACGTTTTGCCGAGTCGGTTGAATTTTTGTCCAGTGACGAGGCAGTGCGTTACGCAGAGGGGCGCGCGCATACGTTCGTCGATTGCTCACGCGTCATCTCGAGGGAGTGACGTCACCACGCACAAGTGATGTGTGGCTGCTCCAGGTGCATGTTACGGTGTATCCATATGATCTCGCCGCAGACGCGGAAAAGCCGGTTGCATGGGCGGTGGGAAATTTTTTCGCAACAACGTGATCTACCGCGCAGTGTGACGCACAGGTACTCCCTGATTATTGATAGCGCTGACTCACCAGTGGCTGTATGAAGAAGTGGTCGGGACAGCGGCGTTTTGCGCCCCCGGCATGAAAGTCCGATTTGAAGCCGGCGGAATGTCACCTGACGATGAGAGGAGTTCATCATGCTGCGGTGGATAGCCAGCTGGGCTGTACGCAACGCACTTACTCCGGAGAAGCAGGCCGAAAAAGCGTTGCGGGAATTGCGTCTGGAACTCTTCCAGGCTGAACAACGCATCCTTGACGCGCAGATGCACGCAGATTACTACCGAGCCCGTCTGGCCTTTTGTGAAGCGGTGTTGAAAGGCGGCATCGAGCAGGTAAGCGATCAGCGGAAGGAGCCGCAGACGGGCTGGCAGGCATTGAGGACAGGCCCCAAATTCACAGCGGCCCAATAGCCCAAACCGTTGTGTTGGCGGAGCGGCGACTCCTTCCAGATTTCGTCCTCCGCATCGCCCTCCTCGACGGCCTGCTGAATCCCCAGCTGACACACGCGTCCGGGGACGTCATAGGCCTTCGCTGCGGCGACGGCCTGTGCGATCTGCTCCCTCAGCGTGTCGAGAGGAACGAGCGCGGGCGTGACCAGTGAACCCTGCATTGCTTCTCCACGGCGTTGCTCTTCACTGCATGTTGCGCCGCAGAAAGTAGTCTGCTTGATCGGTTTAACCCGTGAGGCGCACTATGAAAGGTGCTGGCCGCATCCCCAGCCAAATCTTTGCGCGCATGTGGAGGGAAACATGTCCGAGCTCGATCAGAAGAGGGTCGTCGAGGTGCTAAACCAGATCCTCGAGTCAGAACTTGCCGGCGTTGTTCGTTACACACACTATTCATTCCTCGTATTCGGGTTCGGCCGCATTCCGATCGTTTCCTGGCTAAGAGAGCAGGCCGACGAGTCACTGCTTCATGCGCAGCAGGCCGGCGAATGGATTACAACGCTAGGGGCGTACCCATCCCTCGAAATTGGGCCGTTACTCGATTCCCACACGTTTGACATTGGCTCCATCCTCCGCGAATCGCTGGAAGCCGAGAAAGTTGCGCTGAGCCTTTACCGCGACCTGTTGGAACTGGTGCAGGATCAATCGGTCGCGCTCGAAGAATATGCGCGGCAGCTGATCCATGTAGAAGAGCTGCATGCTGGGGAGGTCGACAAGATGCTGCGGCGTCCGGGCGCAGTCGCGAAATCACGGGACGCTGTGCCTGACACCTAAGACTTCCCAAACTTTCAAGCGGCGTACCACCTTCGACGCCCCCTTCGTTGCGATATTGAATAGCGGTCGTGGGCCAAATTGCTGACTGGGAGCTGGCCGTTTCACGCCCTGAGACGGTCAGTCAGGGTTTTTCCGAGGGCAGAAGCCGCCGTATTTTCTATCGGCGGAAGAGGTTGCGAAACCTCGCTGCTACGGTTGCAACGGAATGACTTCTGGTGTCACCGTCGAGTGGCGCAGTGCGCCGGAGGGATCGGGAGCGGGGACGAAAGAGCACTGTGGCGAGGTGGCCCTGTAGGTCCGTGCCGAGCGCACAGGCGATGCGTGTCACCCGAAGTAGCCCGGCTACGAACATAATCTCCGATAATCAACTCTGTTGGTGTCGAGGCCATTCTTGAATGTCGTAGCGGCAGCCAAATAGAAATGTCGGGTTTTTGAACGCTGGCATGCTAGGCGGCCTGTTGCGAGATTTCGGAGTCGGCCATGTGTCCAACAGCACTGGTGACATTGAACATGCGAGAAGTCGACCGTCTGAATGTCATACAGGTATCTTGTCGGACCATGGTCGTCCATCTGGGCGGCGGAGCCATACTTAAAACTTCGAGTTGTATTTGACTCGCTTACGCGCACGGTGCTGCCCCTGACGAAAATTATTTCGTGTCTGCCAATTCATTGAATTTGCGCGACCGGCGTCAAGCGCCGAAACGATCAGGTCCCCGGAACGGCCTGGAAGATCATGATCGGCGTCTAAACCATCCCGTGAGCGACATGCGATCGCGCGTCGCAGGCAATACTTCATGCAGCATGTCGGCGGATAGAAACACTGCGATCCGGCTGCCGACTGGCAAGATGTCCTGCGTGCTCAAGCCCTCTGGATGTAGCCGCAACGCGCCGCCGTCCTCAGGCAGCCAGTCCGCATTCAGATAGACGATGACGGAAACCGTGCGGCTATCGTCATCGCGAAATCGATCGCGGTGTCGCTGATACGAAGCGCCCGGGGCGTAGTATGCGAAGTGGCTTTCGTATTCTTCGAGTCCCAGAAAGAGCCCGCGATTCAACGCAATACGCAGCATTTCCATGATCGCGAGATACTGGTCACGGGCTTCGGACTGGCCCGCCTCCAGCCACTGAATCCGGTCGCCGCGCACATCGGGCTGAAGCGAACGTGTCGCGCCCTGGCCGACAAGCGCCAATGTGAGCGTCCCGGCCGTCGCAAGAGCTGCACATTCCAACGCCAGCGCGAGCGTCAAATTCGGTGGAAAAAATTGTCCTGCTCCGACCAGCCATGGTCACGAATGGCATCCACGATACGTCGATGCTGTTCATCTCCGGGTGCATCGAAACGCGCCAGCGAGTGTGATCGGGTCACTGCTTGTTCCTTCGAACGAAGGTGCTGGGTGGAAATTCGAACGGCCGCCCGAGGCGGGTATCGGCAAGGGGGCTTGTGCTCAAGAAGGCAATACAGGATCCGCAGAGGCAGGTGGTATTCGTACACGGCGCCCGCAATTGCAGCGTGCATGCGATGCGTGACCGGCTGCGTGAGGGCGCTGCGGCGCATGCCAATTTTCATCTGGTGGTGTTTTACAACGAGCCGCTGCCCCAGGATACGCAGGGCCGTGACTACGATCACGCGGGTTTCGTCGACGTCAATCTGATCAAGAATTCGATCCTTTCGCTGTAGTAAATATTTCGCAATGTCGAGCTAAGGATAACCGCTTCAAATGGACGTTAGCCCATAAATACAATATTCAACTATAAACTCATCCAATGAAGCCAAATGGACTGGCATCATTACTTGAGTCATTGATTCAAACATTGGGGTGTAGTCCGGATCAGTCCATGGGCCTTGCCAGCCGGGCATCCACTGGGATCGGCGGTGGCGTTGTGGACGACGCCGCGCTGTCATGCAATATACATAAATATTCATCAGACAAAATGGTTGTGCCCATAAAAAGTATCCCGTATATTGCATTTAACAATTGAGCGGTTATGATGGCGTCTCCGTGATTCTATTTTTCGAATGATCGCTTTACGGAGGGGCGGCAGGAATATTTGCCGGGCATGCACGCTGGAGCGGGTAATTAATACTCCCCGCGCAGACAGACTAAATCGAGGAGACGATATGCTGAGTCCCCATGAATTCGCCGCCTTAATGCTCATCAAGGACGCGCCAGACCAGATTGGATTGGACCGCGCCGAGCTCGGCACTCTGTTCGAGCAGCAACTCATCTCACTGGAAAACCTCGCGTCAGGACACCCACGTCCCCAGGTCACAAACGACGGCGATTCCATTCTCAAGGCCGTCGGCCGGATGCGCTAGACATCTGTGGCGTCCATCTCACGGCCCTGAATGAAATCGCAGCGTTTGCTGTCCCCCATGTGCGACACAAGTGCCGCTGCACCATACGGCGAGCGCGCCGAAGCAACAGTCATGAACGAAGCGTCGCAGTTGGGGTTTAAGTTGTAGTGCCTGTTGATGTAACGACCGACCGAAGTCCTTGCGACGCATGCTGCCTGGCAGGCGTCCTTGCACTTCGATTTATCCATCATGACGATCCGCCGCAACACATCCGTTCGATCGGGGTTTCGCGCGCCGGACCGGATTTTGAGGAATTCAACAATGATTCTATCGAGTCCCGAGCAAGTCGCCGCCGCGAAGGCCAACCTCGACGCGTTCTTCGGGTTGACCGGAAAGGTCTTTGAAGGCATCGAGAAACTGGTCGCGCTGAACCTGCAGGTCGTCAGGTCCACGCTCGCCGAGGCGCAGGAGAACGTGACGAAGGTGCCTGGCACGACAGACCCGCAGCAGTGGTTCGCGCTGCAAGCAGGTTTCACCGGACCCTTCGCGGAAAAATCGCTGTCATACAGCCGGCAAGTGTTCGACATCGCGTCGACCACTCAGGCTGAAGTCACGCAATTCGCACAGGCGCACTACGATCGGTATAACGATCGCGTGCAGACACTCGTCGAGGAAGCGGCGAAGCATGGTCCCGCAGGTTCTGAAGCCGCGATCGCTGCGTGGAAATCAGCGATCGCCGCCACCACGACCCTGTACGAAACGCTGCAGAAAACGGGACAACAGGCCGTGCAGGTTGCCGGGAGTAATTTTGATGCACTCACAGCTTCAGCGTCAAAGGCCGTGCGAAGCAACTCCGGACAGGCTCCCGTAGCAGCGGGCGCGAAGCGTTAGAACTGGCGCGGGCAGCGATGCCCGCGGTATGGTTTCTGTAATATATAAAGGATTCCTTATGGATAGGGGATCCCGCCTTCCGGTACATCCAATTCATGGACTGAAGGCAGTGTTGCTCCAGATGAGCATGACGCCAGCTTTTATGAGGACGATTCGATGGCAAAGCAGATCGCGGTGGTGACGGGTGGAATGGGCGGACTTGGCGAAGCGATCAGCATCAAGCTGCATGACGCCGGCTATGCGGTCGTGGTTACCTGTTCGCCGGGCAACACCGGTGCGAACGAGTGGCTCGCACGGATGGAAGCACAGGGACGACAATTCCGCGCGTACGCAGTCGACGTCGCCGACTACGACTCGTGCGAAAGATGCGCGGCGCATATCAAAGCTGAAGTCGGAGCGGTCGACATCCTGATCAACAACGCCGGCATCACGCGCGACGCCAGCTTCAGGAAGCTCGACAAGATCAATTGGGACGCGGTAATCCGGACCAACCTCGATTCGGTGTTCAACATGACGAAGCCGGTGTGCGACAGCATGGTCGAGCGTGGCTGGGGCCGCATCATCAACGTGTCGTCGATCATCGGCTCCAAGGGCGGCTTCGGCCAGACCAACTATGCGGCGGCCAAGGCCGGCATGCATGGTTTCACGAAATCGCTGGCGCTTGAGGTGGCGAAGAAGGGCGTCACCGTCAACACCATTTCGCCCGGCTATATCGCGACGAAGATGGTGATGGCGGTGCCCGAGGACATCCGCGAGACGAAGATCATTCCGCAGATTCCGGTCGGCCGGCTCGGAGAGCCCGACGAAGTCGCCGCACTCGTGCTGTACCTGTGCTCGCGCGAAGCGGGTTTCGTGACCGGTGCCAACATTGCAATCAACGGGGGGCAACACCTGCAGTGAAGCCGATAGTTCTGCTATGGAGGTTGCGATGAGTGAAGCAGTGGCAATCGTTGTGGGTTCGTTCGTGCTGGCGATGGCACCCGTGTTCGTCGCCGCTCACTATTACCGGGAGCAATTGCGTCGGAAACGGCTCAGACAGCTGGATCACCACCACTACTGGCCGCACTGGAGCAACGCCCGGCATTGAACTACTGCGCTCGCTATCCTGTTGTTGCGGTATCGAGGGTGATCGCATCGTTGCCTGAATGGATGGGCACCTGAGTTCCATCAGCAAACGTGCACTGGCAACACCTATGCGATGGTTGCCGCCGTTTCGTACGCCATGGCGGTAAACATCGATTCGCGCGACGATGAAACGGCGATATCTTGTGACCGGGCTGCCGCGCTCTCAGGCGCGGTGGCCACCCTCGGATTCTGCTGGTCCTCTCAACCAGCAGAACCCCCTGAGCCAAGGCTTCACCGCCTTGGCTTTTTTTGTGCGCCCGGCATGGACGCACTCTTGTGGGTGCAAGGCGATGTAAGAAACGGACGATTTCAGTTCTCCGGATGCTTCCACATGCCGGGGCCGACTGTGGAAGTTCGACGCAGGCTGGGTCCGACCAAATCGGTTCGACATCGAACTTCCGGGCTCGGCCAGGAGCCGCCGGTGGCTGATCGCGGAATGCACACCTCCGAATGTCCGGAATTCTTCAGATGCTGTTGAAAAAGTCGCTGCACGGCGTTTTCAGTCCGCCGATGAAAAAATCGACCTCTCAGATCAACCTATAAACCGCTCGCGAACGTCGGTGAAGGGTAAGGACCCCTGAGAATCTCGTGAGAGAGACGGTCAGCGACTTTTTCGACAGGTAATCTTTGAACTGCTGGCGTCAGGGCAGCGGCGACCAAGCATCACACTACAGGGCCGCGCCGTCCTGAACGCTGTAGCGAGAATTCGTTAAGCGATGTCCGCGCACCGCTGTGACGCGGTTCGTTCGATGAGAATGGACTGCGCGGGCAGGAAATCAGCCCTGCAATGAAGGCAACCGGTCGGCAACCGCGGATCGGACGTAATGAAGGAGACTGCGATGGGCGAATCGTGAATCGGGATTGTGATCAGTACGTTCGCGCTAGTGTTCGCAGCGACCGCTGTAGTCAGTCACTATCGTCGCGAACATCGGCGTGCTCAGTAACTCAGCAACCTGGACCATCACGACTGTTGTCGCTGGACCCGGTCCCGACGGTGACGGTTTCGCGGACGATGAATCGGTGAGGTGGAGTCCAGCATCGCCCGCTTCCCATATGAAATTCCAACGCTTGTCAGGTCGTCAACGCGGGAACGTCTACCGACGTTCAGAGACTGACAGCGACCACACGCCGGGCCGGGTACATTCACGGCGCGAGCGTGTCATCTACGACCCGCTGTCCGGCGCTGAACCCTGCCATCAGCGCGTCGGCTTCCGTCGTGAAGGGCTGCTGCTGATCTGCCGTCAGGCGTATCGGCGCAACCATCGGGCGAGTAGATCCCGCCGTTCGAATATGTACAACAGCTATAAAGCCGCGTGGTGGCACCAACGTGACGTTTCCGGACGTTTCCCACACCGTTTCAAGGTCCACCGCGATCTCGAAGCCTTTATAGGCATAGATTCTTTTCATTGATGCACTCGATTCGCGGTCTTGGGGCGCCGCAATTCTATGCCAGTCAGATCGTCAACGCAGGCGGTGTCCGCTGCGTTGACGGCCCGCCTGCCCGAACCGATTCGCAAATGTCGAGACGCGAAGCGATCTGACAATCCTCATCGTTTCCAGACGGACCGTCACGCCCGCTGAAATAGTTCCAGCGGGTCGGGTGGGCTATCAGGGAATATCTTGGCCTGACCAATCCACCATCAAGGTGATTGCCTTAAAAGACGCGGCTCGATTACATGAGCAAGCTTCTCCAACGCGAGGCGAGGGTTCCCGTCGTCGAGAAGCCGTCTAGAAATGGCAATTGCTTCTTCATCGAAGGCATCAAGCACAAGAAGCCGCTCAGCATGGTCGATCAGGTCAAGCACTTTCCCGCAGAGATCGCCTGAATACTGACCGTGCACAGCCGCAAGCGCTTGCGACCGCAACTCGGACAGGCGTTGCCCTAGGTCTGACGCCGTAGTCGGTTGAAAGTCCCATGCCATGTTCGCCTCCGTTGATGCCATACCATCGTACCGCACCCGCTCTGGGCGCGTTTCACGTAACAATCTCTACCGCCATACGGCCTAGGTGGATCGCCACCGGCAATGCCACGCCCGCAACAGGGCTGTGGCTGATCGCGCCTACCAGCAGACAGTGGTCGTGTTGTTCAGGTTGATGACCTCAACGCCCCTCAACGGGCCCCATTCCGCTGCACCTACGGTTTTTGTTGGAGAGTTCGCTCCTGGATCCTCGCAGAAGAAGCCGCCAGACTCCGGGGAGTTTATAGTCCGCGTACCTTGTTCATACCCCTACCCTCGGCACTATTGCATCGGCATAAGCAGACGACCACGATGATCATCATCGGGTATGCCACGAGGTGAAGACGCATCACCATTGGGAAACCCGCTGCGAGTGATGCAGTTTGGCCAGGTCGCCCCGCCTTCAGCGGGGCTTTCAACTCTGGCTGCGCCATCAACGCTTATGGTGCAGCCAGTCCCGCATGGGATGCGGGTCCAGCGAGCGGAATTGCTGATTGCTGTGGTGTGCGTGTCTGTAGTGCTCTGCTACCAATATCGCAGCCATGATCAGCGCGATCATCCCAAACAGCACCCCCGTCATCGACCCGGCCATGGCAGCCTCCTTGCCAGGTCGCCAGCATGCTTGCATTTTAGGCGATGCGCTCGTGGAAACCGGCGTTTTGCGTTGTCCCTTTCATTTCGGAACACGTGGTGTTACCCGTCGATTGGTACGTCGAACTGCGTCCGGCAACCTGGGCATTTGAATGGCTCGAAGTTACCTTGCGTCGGCAATGCTGCGAGCGGCTGCTCCTCGCCGGCGAGGTAGCAGACCGGGCACGGAAACGCGTCGTGCGATCGAAGTCGGGGCCACCGGTCGACGAACCGCTGAAGATCGATAGGCTGGGTGCCGTTCGCCTCGAGGTGGTCAAGAAGCACGTGGAACAGGGCGGGGTTTTGCATTGAGACCTCCGCAGCGATTTTCAGCCATCGTAGCATCTGGCACCAATGTGCGGCTGGTAGTCCAGGAGTTCCGCACGCAAGCCACGCCGGATGTTCAGTGCTAGTGTAGTGGTGGGGATTTTCCCCAGTCATCGGGAGAACGAGATGCCGTCAGACCCCGCCACAAGACCTGCCGAGCCACCTGCGACGCGAGACAAGCCGCTCCCTGGCGCGGCGCCGCAGACCGAGTCATCTGCACCGGACGCAGATAAAGACGAGCCGGTCCCGCATGAGCGCCCGCCAGTCCGATCAGACGACAACTGACTTTTCACCGCGCCCGCGGCTTGACGTCGCCCGGATGCGCGCTGCGTAGCTGAACTGCGCGTTGCGAGGTCACGCGGAAGGCTCATATTCGTATTCGCTCTCAACCACGAATCGAGGAAGGCATGTCAGAACAGGTTCGAGTCATTTGGGGCCGTTTTGACAAACTAGCCGCCAACGCACAGTTGTCACGGATCGCCGTATGGAAGAAGGAGCCACTTGATGATCGGCGCATAGGTGCCAGCACAGGAACGGCGTAATGAGCCAGTCGATGATCGCCGTAATGGCACCACCCGACGATCGACGTAGAGGCGTCACCTGCGCCTTGTAGCAGGACGCGGTTCGAACTTTCCGCGCCGGGTACGCTTCGCTCTTTTGAAGGGGGCTCCCAGGGCCAACCGGAGGTTCAAATTGTTTGAGGACCGCCAGGTCCTTGTCCACATGCAGCAAGGCGATTCCGACCGCGACATCGCGCTTCCGGCTGATGGGCCGCAGGAAGCGCACCGCTGTGAGGCGCGTTGCCCAGGAGTTCGGCTTGGCTGGCTCGATCCAGCGCAGCCGCTGCCGGAAGACCCCGTGATCGCCCGAGAGTTCGGCCGCACGCCGCGCCTGCGTGTCGACGACGGACTGCCAAAAACGAGCAACAGCATCACCAACGACGAGTTTTCGGGATTGACAACCGGAAGCCAAGCCATCTGTCGGCGCTTCACGACGCGCTTGCTTACCCCTGGTGACGCCAACGGGACACATTCCGCGCAGCGCTGCGTCCAACCTATAATGATTGTGTTGGACGACCACTCTGTTGGGTCTTGATGCAATGAGTGGCTACCCGCACGAAAGCGGCGGAGATGGGCATGCGCTTCGAAGCATTTTCCTTTGGTTGCATCCGTATTGATGGCGTCACCTACCAGCATGACGTGGTGATCGACCACGGGCAGGTTCGCAAACGCAAGAAGAAGCCATCCAAGGCGTTCCGTGAGACCTTTGGGCACACACCGCTGTCAGTGGCGGAGGACATCCCCTGGAAATGCCGGCGGCTGGTAATTGGCACCGGCACGGGAGCGTTACCGGTGATGGAAGAGGTGAAGCACGAGGCCGAGCGTCGGCAAGTCGAACTGGTTATCCTGCCGACGGCAGAAGCCATCGCCAGACTGAAGGAGCATGCCGACGAGACCAACGCGATTCTGCATGTCACGTGCTAGGTCATTTGGCGCCGTGTGAATTTACATTGAAACTGAGCAGCATTTAGCATGTCAGGCGAGCCCGTCCATCACGGGTCACGCGGTCAGCCGTCTCGAAATCCGATCCGTCGACGTTGGGCCAGTCCTCAACAGCAAGAAGCGCCGTATGCTGCTCGCCTTCCATCGCCAGTTCACGTACGCGACGCACCAGCGCCCGCTGATGAGGATCGCCTCGAGCGGAAAGTGGAGTCGCTTCAGTGCGCCCCGGGTGGCTCTCATCGTTTGGCCGACAGCCCGACTGAAACGCCACAGGTCGCCAGAACGCCTTGTCGCGAAGCGCCTGGCGGGCGACCTTGTCTCGGCGCTTTTGCAGCAGGGTGGCGGGCAGCCCCGTTATAGCCAACGTCAGCGCGGATGGCAAGACGTTGTGGCTGTCCGGCCGGTTCGACGACGTGGTCTACGCGATCGACACGACGACCGGCGCGGTCAAGTCCATTCCGGTTGGGATGGAGCCGCACGGACTCACAGTCTGGCCGCAGCCCGGGCGTTATTCGCGGGACAACACCGGGAATATGCGTTAGCCGGCGACTCGCGACGTCGTGCAAGAGCCCTCTCGCAAGGAGGCCAAAGCGGTACGCCGTTGCCTTCACTGCAGATTCCATCGCGCTCAGACCCCGATCGAACACTGTCGCGCGATCGGGTCGTTGCCGCCTTTGATTTCGACGGCACCATCACCACGTCCGACAGCCTCCGTGATTTTGTGCATTACACGGTCGGCAGTCCGCGATTGATCTATGGCGCGATTTACGCGGCGCCTTGGATGGCTGGCATGCTGATCGACACGTGCGACCGAGGCACCGCGAAGGCGCATTTTCTTGCCGCGACGATCGGCGCCATGACCCGGCGCAAACTGGAAGACGCGGCGCAGCAATACGTGGCTCAGAGATTGCCGAAGCTCATTCGGCCTGAAATGGCCGCGCGAGTCCAGGAGCATAAGCGCCGTGGCCATCAACTCGTGCTGGTCAGCGCGTCGCCTGCGCTCTACCTGAAGGGCTGGGCTACGGCTGCGGGATTCGACGCGGTACTGGCAACCGAGCTCGAATTTCATGACGACCGTTTTTCTGGTCACCTGGCTTCCCCGAATTGCTGGGGACCGGAAAAAGTGCGGAGACTGCAACAATGGTTCCGCGGCGATCAGCCTCGAGTGCTCTATGCCTATGGCGATAGTCAAGGTGACCGGGAAATGCTCGCGCTTGCCGACCATGCATGGCTGCGCGGCCACGGTGAAATGCCTCCCATCGATGCATAGCGGGAAGCGCAGCGTATTAGTCCCGGCATTCCCCCTTAACGTACAAAAAAGTCCGTTCTTGAGGCCCCCCTTTCTTCGGTATGCGCAGGCTTATCGGCCCGACGCCGCGGCGCTAAACTGGGAACATAGCTTTAAAAGGGAGAACGTCATGCGTCTCGTCAACTGGAACATTCAGTGGGGACGCGGTGTGGATGGCCGCGTCGACCTAGCTCGCATCGTGCGCGAAGCACGGGCGCTGTGCGATTTCGACATTCTTTGTCTTCAGGAAGTCACGCGCGGATTTCATGCGGGACCGGCGCGGGGCGGACTGGCAGGTGGCCCGTCAGCCGATCAGTTCGCCGAGCTCGCCGGGTTGCTGCCGCAAGCGAGCGTGATCGATGCGATCGGCTCCGATCTTCCGCCTGTCGGGGCCGCGCGAGATCGGCGTCAGTTCGGCAATGCCATCGTGAGCAGGTTGCCTGTCAGGCAGGTGCTGCGTCATTCGCTGCCGTGGCTGGCCGACCCCGCCAAGCCGTCGATGCTGCGTGTCGCGCTCGAAGCGGTGATCGAAACCGATGTCGGTCCGTTGCGTGTCATCAGCACGCATCTTGAGTTCTACTCCGAAGCACAACGGCTGGCGCAAGTGACGAGGCTGCACGAATTGCACAAGGAAGCGTGCGACCATGCCCGCCGTCCGGCCAAAGCGGAAAAGCTGAACGGTCCGTTCGCCGACACCGCGCGCCCGATGAGCGCAATCGTATGCGGCGATTTCAACAGCGCGTTCGGGGATTCTGCTTATTGCCGAATGCTCGAGCCGATTGCCGGCGCGCCCGCCTTCGCCGACGCGTGGACCTGCTGCGCGCACCCGGGCGCCGCGCGCGCCGCGACGGTCGGTCTGTACGATCACTTGCAATGGCCCGACGGGCCGTTCGCATGCGATTTTATTTTTGTCACCGAGGATCTGAAGCCGCGCATCGCAGATTGCGACGTGGACCAGAATAGCCGCTCATCCGATCATCAGCCGCTGTGGCTCGATTTGCGCTGATCCACAAGCTCAATCTGCTTTGGCCACGAATTTCCCACTCATCCGTTATCACCCTTGTGCCCGTCATTCCCACGAGCCTTCATTACACCAGATTCGGATCCCGTCGCCCGCGCGGCTCTCGCCGCCTGAAGCCGATTTTTCGCCTTAGCCGACTTCACGGCGGCTTCCCTTCCAGGCCATGCCGCCACGCCGGTCGCTAAAAGAAGCAGCGCGCCACCGAGGGCAAAACCCGTAGACCAAAATAAATCTGTCACAACTTCGCAAGTAAAACTGTCACCCATTGAAAGGCTCAGGTTTACCCACAGTTTTACTGGGCATGCTATCCGCTTTGCCTGAAGAGTTGATACATCTTCGTAATTTCGTGCAGGACGAGAAATCCGCGCCATATGACGGTCGGTCCTGGTGGCCGGTCATGCTTGCGATTCAGGTAGCCGCCGAGCATGCCTATCCACAATATGGTTTGCTGCAGCGTTGGAACCTGCTCTGGCAGTTGCGTCGTTCGGTGGGTGTGGCAATACAGCGCCTGCCATTGAACCGGTTGCAGCAATACTTCGCAGCACAGCTCCGTATCGGTTCGCGCGAGCAGTGTTGCATACAGGATGTGCCACGCGATGACGGCAAACAGAGCAGTAGCTCTCAAAAACCGGTCGAGCGTGCCGAACTGGCGCGCCTCGATGCGGCAGCCGCTTTTGAGCACAAGGTGCCACGTCTCGATGGTCCAGCGCCGCGCGTACCAGGCCAGCCGTTCGAGAACTTCATCAAGCGAGGTTGTGGGCACCGAACTCAGCAGCATCCATTCAAGCGGTTCAACGCCGTGCGGGGGATTATCTTCAATGGCGTGAATCGCAAAGACGTCGACCTCAGGCAGGCTGCGGCGGCTCGCGCGCACCCTTGGAGAGCGCAGTCGCACGCTCGCACAACGCAACGTCAGCCGCGCTGTGCGCTGAGGAAGTTTGCCTGGATCTGGTGCAAATAGGTGGCGTAGCCGAGATGTATCTTATAGATATGGACACCTTATCGATTGAACAGAACAAGATTCCAGGCGGAGGGTGCAGCGATGTCCTCGAGCGCGAAAGCGGAGAGGTCGAACTGCCTCTTGCGAATGCGATGTATCAACTCGATGCCTGAAATCGTGGTCGCGGCACTCCTGAAACGTTTGAACCCGAGCATCATGTTCGTTCTGGACTTGATGTGACGATGGTCCTGTTCGATCAAATTATTGAGGTACTTCGAAGACCGCACCTCCGTGTCCTCGGGCAGCAGGCCACCAGTCTTCATCTCACGCACGGCCCGATGCGAGGCGGCATACCCATCGAGCGTGACCGTCGCTGGTGACCGGCCCTGATGTTTGATTGCCTTGCTGAAAAAGGATTTTGCCGCAGCCACATCGCGCTTTGCCCTGAGCATGAAGTCTACCGTCTGGCCGACCCGATCCACCGCCCGATATAGATAAACCCATTTGCCACGGATCTTCAGGTACGTCCCGTCAACCCGCCACGACCGTCCCGCAGGTGTTGCGAAACGCTTCCAGCGCTTGACGAACTCGGGCGTATAGCGCTGCACCCAACGCAGGATCGTCGTGTGGGCAAGTGACAACCCTCGCTCAGCCATCATCTCGACGAGATCGCGCCGGCTGAGCTTGTAGCGCAGATACCAGCGCACACAAAGAATGATCACGTCACGGTCAAAGTGACGGCCGGCGAACAGCCCGTCCAGACTCTTCAGCTTGCTCATCGCGGGCCCTCAAATCGGTCAGGCCGACACTCTAACCGATTCGTTGATCGCTATTTGCACCACAGCCACAACAGTTACCTTCCGCAGGTCGCCGGTCGAATTTCCGCGTAATTTCCCGGGCGCTCGGGTAGGTTAGGGTTCGCGTGGTGCTTCGGCGTCTATCTGAGACCGTCCGATGCACGAGCTTGCCTGCTCGACCCTACCGTAAATCGTCCCGTTTGGTAACAGAGTTTCCAGCATGCCACGCATCGCACACCGGGATGCCCCTGCCATAATTGAAACGAGTCTGTGTGAATCAGGGCAACGATTTTCGAAGGGCAGCCACTCATGGATCAAAAACCGCAGCGACGAGAGAGCAGGATGTGGCGTATTGAGTTGACCAGGTTCGACGAATTCGCTCGAGGAGGTGATGACGTGCGGATGGTCAGGACAGACGACGCAGTGCAACTCGGGGCGTTGTTTTTTACAGCCTTTAAGGGCACGACCGATGACCTTCAGCAAACCGAAGCGGACTACCGCGCAAAAGCAAACGCGCTTTTCGAAGGTCTCTATGGCGATTGCATCCTCGCCGCATCATCGGTTGTCGAGCGTGATGGCGAATTGCTGTCGGCCTGCGTTGTTACTGGTTACGAACCGTACGACTGCCCGCTTATCGCGATCGAGGCGACCAGGCCCTCAATGCAGGGAAATGGCATCGCACGCCGCCTGGTCAAGGCATCCCTGAGGAACCTTGTCATTGCTGGCCATAGCGCGTGTCGCGCGATGATCACCGTGGGGAACGGGCCCTCGGAACGGCTCTTCGAGCGTTGTGGTTTCGTGCCACGAGACATCGCGCCCCCGGGATGCGGACAATAGACTCACGACCGTGAACAACGGAGCTGTTTGTGTTCTGACGCCGGAAAAGGTCGGCTACTGCTTGTCGCAACCGTCCCGGTTCGGGCCAGGAGCGGGACGCGGCCAAGTGGTATGGACTTGCCCCTGCATGACCGGACACACAGTCACGTTTAGGTTGGTGAATTAGCTCGCTGGCGAAACTCGCGTGGCGAATGATATTTCAATGCGCTGTGTGGAGGCGACTCGTTGTAATGGTCGAACGCGATGGCCAGATTTTGCAGCGTCGTCGGGCATCCGGCTTGGGCATCCACGAAACGTAATCCCGCCTCATGGTTTTCACGAAGCTCTCGGCCAGCCACTCATTAAAGGCCGTCCGTAGTAAGTCCGTCGGGATGGATGCCATCAATGATCGATCGCCCTTCAACAAAGCCAGCCTGTTCCGCCGCTTCGGCCGACAGATACTCGGCTACAGGGTGAGAAAAGTTCATCCTTTGCCCGGCCACGCGAATGTCTGCTTCGGGACGAGCGACGTACCCAACGTACCCGAAAGGCACACCCGGAGGGTGTGGAGAGTATTCGGGAACCGCAAGGACACGAATCACGAAGCCCTTATGAGACGCGAATACTTCTTTGCCTTTCGCCATGTCCATCTCCACCGAGGTTTTTTTCGAGGAATCGCGGGCCGCTACGAATGCATTAGAGCCAAGACGCGCGACGAGCTCGCCGCGAGCATCAGACTGCTCTGCGATCAGCCTCTCTTCAGTAACGCCGAGAATTACATCGATAGCAGCCTGGCCGACTATCTCTGCAACAAGATAAGCCCAGCGACGAGAGAACGGCCCACCACGAACTTTTATGCGCTCGCCGATTGCCGCGACGCCCGGAGGTTTGGTGGTGCCTTCGATACGAAACCAGACGTCGAACATGTCCTTAGACGTGGATACCAACTCAACGTGAATTTCGAATCCACGATATTCGACCATTCGCTGCATGGAGATCTCCGGTTCCTGCTATGTGGGGACAGAATCGGGGCTTATTTGGTTGCGCTCGATGCCGGTCGACGCCACGAGTTTCGGACGCACCCGGCACCTCGCCTAGTCGGCGTAAACCCGCGACGCCGTTGAGCCGCTGTTACGCCTGGCTAAAGCGTTATCCAGCAGAGTTTTCGCTGCCATTACGGCGTTGATGCCAAGGGCCGATCTCCGGTGGATTGGCTTTGGAAACGTCTTGGGCGCGGGTCACGCTTCTTTCCGCAGTCGGCCCGTAGGCGCAACGGCACGCTGCACGCATTGGTCGGACAGGAATGGGGAGCCTCGCTCCAGGGCGCGCCCGGGGCGCGGCAGTCAGTTGCGGCTGCTTCCAGACCATCGCCCACGCTTCGGACGCTTCCAGTAACGTTCAGTTTTGGTGAGCGGTTTGCATCATGCCGTCGCTTCCATCGATCCCCAGCGGAAGTCGGAGCCGTCGACCCACGGCTTGTGCAGAATGACGGCAAGTTTGCGGGCCACGGCGACCACAGCCCGGCGATGACCTCGGCTCTTGGGGTTAAGTCACGATACGCGTTCGTCAACAGCTCAAACTACAGCCAAGCTGGTCCTCCCCCGATACAGACGATACGCATGCCCGTTCCGCGCGCGGATTCTGGCCTTTAATTTGGTCGATATTTAAGGTGTCAAACAATTGGCGTCTGGACGGGCGAGTGGGTATTCGCGGGCGATGGAGCGTGTCTCTCCAGAGCCGTCCGTCACGAAGACCCATAGACTGACAAGGTCTTGCAGACAGGTCTAGAATGAAATCAACGTACCCGTCGTACATCGAAATGCTTCTCCGGAAACGGGAAGCAGTTGGCGACGTGGCCAGGAATCCCCACGCAGGACGGTGTCCTTCACTGCATACGTGCCGATTCGATTTCGGTCTAATCAGGACCAAATAGGTCCTGATTAAAACGGGAGGTATTCCGATGTTGCGCATGAGCAAACTTGCGGACTATGGCACGGTGATCATGACCGCGATGGCGCGCGACCCGGGCGCCGTCCATAGCGCAAGCAGCATTGCAGCGGCGACCGGCGTCGCGATGCCTACGGTGTCAAAGGTGCTGAAAGTTCTGACGCGGGGCGGTGTGGTGGAGTCGCTGCGCGGGACGAACGGCGGTTACCTCCTGCCGCGGCCGCCCGAGCGGATCACGCTGGCGGAGGTGATCGCCGCGGTCGACGGCCCGATCGGGATCACCGAATGCAGCACGCGGCCTGGCTTGTGCATCCAGGAGGCGGTGTGCGCGGTGCGCGCCAACTGGCAGAAGGTCAATCGCGTGATCTACGAGGCGTTACGGCAGGTCACGCTGGCGGACATGGCGGGACCGACCTTGCGCGCGGTCGATATCAGCGCGATCCGTGCGCGCAGCATCCCCAGCCGCCGCGCGGGTGCGACGCCGCTGGCGCACAAAACGATTGACGGAGGCCATGCATGAGCGCATCTACAACCGGTTTCGACGAACTGATCAGTCGCGAATACCAGCATGGTTTTGTGACTGACCTGGCGGCCGACGCGTTGCCGAGCGGGTTGAGCGAGGACGTGGTCCGGCTCATTTCCGCAAAGAAAAACGAGCCGGCGTTCATGCTCGAATGGCGTCTCGCGGCCTATCGGCACTGGCTCACGATGACCGAGCCGCATTGGGCGACGGTCCGGCATCCGCCGATCGACTATCAGAGCATCGTCTATTATTCCGCGCCGATGGCGCAGAGGAATCGTCCGAAGAGTCTCGATGAAGTCGATCCGGAACTGCTGCGTACTTACGAAAAGCTGGGTGTGCCGCTGGAAGAACGCGAACTCCTGGCAGGCGTTGCGGTGGATGCGGTATTCGACAGCGTCTCGGTGGCGACGACGTTCCGCGAAAAGCTTGCGGAACTCGGCATTGTGTTCTGTTCGTTCTCGGACGCCGTGCAGCATCATCCCGAACTGGTGCAGAAGTATCTCGGCTCAGTGGTGCCGCACACCGATAATTTCTTCGCCGCGCTGAATTCCGCTGTGTTCAGCGACGGCTCGTTCTGCTATATCCCGCCGGACGTGCGCTGCCCGATGGAGCTGTCGACGTACTTTCGCATCAACGCGCAGAACACGGGTCAGTTCGAGCGCACGCTGATCGTCGCGGACAGAGGTGCGTACGTGAGCTATCTGGAAGGCTGCACCGCGCCGATGCGCGACGAAAATCAGCTGCATGCCGCGGTGGTCGAGTTGATCGCGCTGGAAGGGGCACAGATCCGCTATTCGACGGTGCAGAACTGGTATCCGGGCGATGCGTCGGGCAAGGGCGGCATCTACAACTTCGTAACCAAGCGTGGCGACTGCCGCGAGGCGAACTCGAAGATTTCGTGGACTCAGGTGGAAACCGGTTCGGCGATCACCTGGAAGTATCCGAGCGTGATCCTGCAGGGCGATGACTCGGTCGGTGAATTCTATTCGGTGGCGCTGACCAACCACTATCAACAGGCCGATACCGGGACGAAGATGGTTCACCTCGGCCGCAATACGCGCAGCACGATCCTGTCGAAAGGCATTTCAGCGGGCCGCGGAAAGAATGCGTATCGCGGCCTCGTGAAAGTCGGCCGTGCGGCCGAAGGTGCGCGCAATTACACACAATGTGACTCGCTGTTGCTTGGCGACCGTTGCAGCGCACACACGTTCCCCTATATCGAGGTCAAGAACCCGACCGCCAAGGTCGAACACGAAGCATCGACATCACGCATCGGCGAAGACCAGTTGTTCTATTGCCGGCAGCGCGGGTTGTCGCCAGAAGATGCGGTGTCGATGATCGTGAACGGCTTTTGCAAGGAAGTGTTCAAGGAACTGCCGATGGAGTTCGCCGTCGAGGCGCAGAAGCTGCTCGGCGTCAGCCTGGAAGGCAGTGTGGGCTAACCGTCTACGCCACGCCCACGACGATTCGCGAGGGATTCGAACCATGCTTGAAATCAGTAGTCTGCAAGTCGAAGTCGACGGCAAGAAAATTCTGCGAGGTATCGATCTGAGCGTGAAGGCTGGCGAGGTGCACGCGATCATGGGCCCGAACGGTTCGGGAAAGAGCACGCTTGCCCACACGCTGGCCGGGCGCGAGGACTGTGTCGTTACCGGCGGCGAGGTTGTGTATCTCGACCGCGATCTGCTGGCGCTCGCGCCTGAAGAGCGTGCGCACGAAGGACTGTTTCTCGCGTTCCAGTATCCCGTTGAGATACCCGGTGTGAGCAACGTTTATCTGCTGAAGGCGGCGTTGAACGCGCAGCGCCGGCATCGTGGCGAGCCGGAACTCGACGCGATGGAGTTTCTGCAACTGGTCAAGGACAGAATGACGCTGATGCAGATGGACGAGAGCCTCTTGTATCGCGCAGTGAACGAAGGCTTTTCCGGCGGAGAGAAGAAGCGCAATGAGATCCTGCAGATGGCGGTGCTTCAGCCCCGGCTTGCCATTCTCGACGAAACGGATTCCGGACTCGACATCGATGCATTGCAGATCGTCGCGCAGGGCGTCAACAGTATGCGCAGTCCCGAACGGGCGATCGTGCTGGTCACGCACTATCAGCGACTGCTGGATTACGTCGTACCGGATCGCGTGCATGTGCTGGCGAACGGCCGGATCGTGAAGTCGGGGTCGCGTGAACTCGCCCTGGAGCTGGAACGCAAGGGCTATGGCTGGATCGAGGGTGAGGCTGTGCAATCAGGCAGTGCAGCGAGCGCGGGGCATCCATGAAAAACGAATCTCTCGACCACTTCCACCAGGCTTTTGGGCAACTCGCGATGACGTTGCCAGGCGCTGAGTTGCGGTGGCTGCGTGCCGCGCGCCGAAGCGCCTTCGACCAGTTCAACGCGCTCGGCTTGCCAACCACGCGGCACGAGGACTGGAAGTACACGAACGTGTCGGTGATCGGCAAGCGGCCCTGGCATTTCGCGCCGCAACACACCGGCCGCACCGACGATAGCGACGTGCCACGCAGTGTCGATGAACTCGTGCTGGACCCTGCAGGTCATCGACTGGTATTCGTCAACGGTCGCCATGCGCCGAGTCTGTCGAAACTGATCGGTTTGCCACATGATGTGTTTGTCGGCTCGCTCACGCGGGCGTTGAGAGAAATACCACAACGACTGCAAGCGGCGATCACCTCACAGACGTTTGCTGACGGTTTCGCCGCGCTCAACACGGCATTTCTGACGGATGGATTTGCCGTCGTGCTACCTCCCGGCGAGGTCATCGATCAACCGCTGCACATGCTGTTCCTGACCGACGAAGCCGGTCTTGCGGTGCAGCCGTTCAACGTCGTGCTTGCCGGAGCACGCTCGGGCTGCGTGATCGTCGAGCACTTTGTAGGGCTGGGCCACGACGCGTACTGGACCAATGCGGTTACCCGCATCGTCGTAGACGAACAGGCGGATGTGCAGCACTACCGGTTGCAGCAGGAAGGCTCGAAGGCGTTTCATATCGCGTCGGTCGCTGCTGCGCAGCAACGCGCCAGCTGTTTTACCTCGCATGTGTTCGCTTTCGGCGGCGCGTTGTCGCGCACGGGCATTGACACGAGCCTGAACGCCGCGAACGCGCAAGCCACATTGAACGGTCTCTATTTCGTTGGCGGCCGGCAGCACGTCGATCACCACACGCGCATCGATCACGCAGAGCCGCATGGCACGAGTCGCGAATACTACCGTGGCGTGCTCGACGGCGCCGCGCGCGGCGTGTTCAACGGGCGCGTCATCGTGCATCGCGATGCGCAGAAAACGGACACGCATCAGGCGAATCACAACCTGCTGCTGTCACGCGACGCGGAAATCGACACGAAACCACAACTCGAGATCTACGCCGACGATGTGAAATGCACACACGGCGCAACGGTCGGTCAACTGGACGAGAACCAGTTGTTCTATCTGCGGGCGCGGGGCCTCGAAGAACGCATGGCGCGGGCGCTGCTGACATACGCATTTGCACGTGACATTGTCGAACGTGTGCGCATCGATTCGCTGCGCGCTCGGCTCGAAAGCCTGCTGCTCGCGTGCACCCCGGAAGGCGAGCGCATCAGGGAGTTGCTATGAAACCGATCGAGCAGATGCAGACTCCAGATCCACGCAATGTCGAGCACTGGCGAGCCGATTTTCCGATTCTGGGCGAGCGCGTACATGGCCGGCCATTGGTCTATCTCGACAATGGCGCCACTACGCAAAAGCCTGCCTCGGTCATCTACGCGGAAAACGCTTATTACCGGCATAGCAACGCCAACGTGCACCGCGGCGTGCATCTGCTGTCGCAGCGCGCGACCGATGCATTTGAAGCAGCACGCGCGAAGATTGCACGCTTCATCAATGCGCAGCGGCCGGAGGAGATCGTGTTCGTACGTGGCACGACCGAAGCAATCAATCTCATCGCCCAGAGCTACGCGCGCCCACAGCTCAAGCCCGGCGACGAAATCCTGATCAGCGCGATGGAGCACCATTCGAACATTGTGCCGTGGCAGCTGGTTTGCGAGCAGACTGGCGCGGCGCTGAAAGTGGTGCCGATCGACGATACGGGTGCGCTCGATGCCGACGTGTACGAGCGCTTGTTGAACGAACGTACGCGGCTGGTCGCGATGACGCATCTGGCTAACGCGCTTGGCAGCATCAATCCGGTGGAGCGCATTGTTGCAGCGGCGCACGCGAAGGGCGTACCGGTGCTGCTGGATGGCGCACAGGCGATCTCGCATCTGCCGGTCGACGTCCGCGCGCTCGATTGTGAGTTCTACGCATTTTCGGGACATAAGGTGTACGGGCCGACTGGCATCGGCGTGCTGTACGCCAAGGCCGCGCTGCTTGAAGCGATGCCGCCGTGGCAGGGCGGCGGCGACATGATCCGTTCGGTGACGTTCGAGAAAACGGAATACAACGCAATTCCGTGGAAGTTCGAAGCGGGCACGCCGAACATTGCCGGCGCGATTGCGCTGGGCGCGGCGCTCGACTATGTCGACCGCATCGGCATGGAAGTCATCGCCGCGCACGAGGCCGACCTGCTCGCTTACGCCACGGATGCATTGCGGGGGATTCCGGGCCTGCGTCTCATCGGTACCGCACGCGACAAGGCGAGCATCCTGTCATTCGTGCTCGACGGCGTGCATGCGCACGATGTCGGTACGATTCTCGATCATCACGGCGTCGCCGTGCGGGCGGGCCATCACTGCGCGATGCCGGTGATGCAGCGGTTCGGCGTACCGGCGACAGTGCGCGCGTCACTTGCCCTCTACAACACGCACGAGGATATCGACGTCCTGATCGAAGGTCTCGGCAGGGTCAGGGAGGTATTTGGCTCATGAGTGATCTGCGCGATCTGTATCAGGAAGTCATCTTCGACCACTACCGGCGGCCGCGTAACTGTCATGGACTGTCCGACGCCAATCACAAGGCCGAGGGCTACAACCCGTTATGCGGCGACCGGATTACGCTGTATCTTCGAATCGAAGATGGCGTCGTCAAGGACGCAAGTTTCGAAGGCGTGGGCTGTGCGATTGCGACGGCGTCCGCGTCGCTGATGACCGAGGCGCTGAAAGGCAAAACGGAAGCGGAGGCCGAGGCGCTGTTCGGACGTTTTCACGACATGGTGACAACACCGGCTGCGGGGCAGACGACAGCCGCGCCGGATTTGGGCAAGCTGGCGGTGCTGTCCGGCGTGCGTGAATTTCCCGAGCGCGTGAAGTGCGCGACGCTCGCGTGGCATACGCTGCATGCTGCGCTGCACGACGGGGATCGCCCCGTTTCGACAGAGTGAGGCAGACGATGGACCCATTCAACTGGCTGAAGCGCGCTGAGGCCGCACAACCTGGCTGCGGCGCAGCAACTGAACGTCTGGAAGAACGCGTGATCGACGCGCTGCACACCGTGTTCGACCCGGAGATTCCGGTCAACATCTACGACCTGGGGCTTGTCTACAGTCTCGACGTGGACGAAGCCGAAGGCCGTGTCGAGGTCCGCATGACGTTGACCGCACCCGGCTGCCCGGTCGCGCAGACCTTTCCGGCGACGGTGGAGGATGCGGTGTTCTCGGTGAGCGGTGTGAACGATGTACACGTCGCACTGGTGTGGGACCCGCCGTGGTCACGAGAGCGGATGTCGGACGCGGCACGCCTGCAATTGGGGATGCTGTGATATGTCCGCTTGGGTCGATGTCGCCGCGATCGAGGATTTCCCGGCCGGGGCTGTTCGCAGCGTCGAGGTCGATGGCGCGCACGTTGCCGTGTTCAACGTCGACGGCACCTGTTATGCAATCGAGGATATCTGCCCGCACGACGGCGGTATCCTGACGGGCGGTGTGGTGGAGGGCGACGTGGTCGTCTGCCCGCGCCATGGTGCGCGGTTTTGCATCAGGACGGGGAAGGTGTTGGCGCCGCCGGCTTATGAGGATGTGGTGGTGTTTCCGGTGCGGATCGAGACGGGCGTCGTTCAGGTGCGTGACGAGCGTTGGGATTGAAATGAGGTCAAGAGGAGGGGCTTGTCGTCTTGCTGGACGAACACTTGAGGCGGGGTCAGGCAGCACACATCCGCGGATGGCTAACGGAGCTGCCCGTTTAACGGCAATAGGCATCAGTTGACGTTCGCCGGCCCCGACGGGTTGAGTCCAATCCCTCGTATCCGTTACTCTGGCGAAGACTTGCCTCTCGCGATCGGCTCTCGTTATGAATCTGGATTTTAGACAGGCCGTACCCGGAGACTCGGAATGGCTATTTGACACGTACCGGCGAACGATGAAGGATTTCGTTACCTCGGCGTTTGGCTGGAACGAGGCCCTACAACAAGCGGGATTCGCAAAAAGCCTTCGTCAAGGCACTTGCCAATTAATTACCTGCGAAGGTGACCAGTGCGGATTTGTGCACTCGGACGTAGAACCAGATCTCCTGTGGCTGAGGATGCTCTGTATCGTACCAGAGATGCGAAGCAAATCGATCGGCAGTCAAGCACTCGCCAAGGTCATATCGTTGTGCAGCGTTCTAGAAAAAACCCTGTACCTGAACGTCTTGGTATCCAACCGAACTGCTCACGACTGGTACAGGAGAATCGGTTTTGTCGATATCGAAAACGACGGCAAGGTTTCTACTTTGGTGCTGCCTCCCTCGTCACCACCGGCCCTTATGAAGCGGGATGTGTAGCCTTCCAGGCACCATGTCCACCGGCGGGCAGCCAGGTTCGACGTTCGAACGTCGGCACCGCGCAGACACCGGTAGTGGTAAGTTGATACGACTGGTCTATCTTCTGAAGCGCCACGGCCTCTTCGAGGTTCGAAACGAGGATGCGGCCGATTCCCGCATTTAGGGCAGCCGGATTTACAGCAAGTGAGCGAAGCAAACCGGCTTTGCCATTTGCCTCGAGCCCGACGCACCCAGTAACCACGTGTCCATCGCTTTCGAAAATGAAGAAGGCGATGTCGTCGTCTCAGATATGTCGGATGCGGGTAGGCCGGCTTTCGTTAGCAAATCTCTTATTGCACCGGTTTCTTCAACGTGCGCTGAACCAATAGCCATGGTGTTGGTACCCCCTTTTTTAGCCGTCAACCGTTGGTTACGGGATGGGGGCGATGCCAGCCCATCGACCTCTCAAAGCGCACAACAACTAGCGCGGAAGCGTTATAGAGCGAGCCCCGTGGGACGAGTTTCGCAACAGCGAATGCTCATGCCGCGGAATTGCCGCTCGCGCCGTTATTGCATGCTACGATTCCTTGGGAAGTAGAAGGGAGATCGTGGTGGAAGATGAGGTCTACGCAACTCACACGCATGTGGCGCGAGTTCGCGTGATGCAGACTGTGACGGGCTCTTATCGCGGATTCGTGCATCTGCGACGAGTGGGAGCTGAACCTGAGTCGAACGATCCACACGAAACTGAACAGGAATTCGCGCGTGAGGATCAGGCGCGAGATGCAGCGCGCGCTCTTGCCAGCAAGTTGCTTAAAGAGCACGAGTTCTGAATTACGGCGTCGCCTCTCCGAACCTCGACAACCGGCGAAGCGTCGAAAACGGCGCCGGAGACAGCCATGTGGACTTGCCGAAACTGCAGTACGCGGTTCGCCTTCGATGGGTTGAGCCCCAAATCGACGAGGAAGGACTTGTTTTTTCTTGCGACTGCGACGACCGGAACAAGCCGGTGGACATAGGTCGAGACGCGGCGTGGTGCCTACAGCTTTTCCAGCGCGACGGCGAGTAGCGTACGCCCGCGGAGACGGTCATGAAGTTCGACTACAAGGAGTTCCACATCGACGCGTCGCCTCTTGATGAGGGCGGCCACCACTACGCCCGCGCCAAGATCCACCGGCGCGGCCCGAAGGGTGGCGATGCCGTTGAAGTGAAGTATTCAGGCGACCTCGGCGACTATCCCTCCGACGCAGACGCTATCGAGGCGTCGCAGCGCTGGGTGATCCAGTGGTGCGACGAGAACTCGGCATAGGTCGAGCGATTTGACTCCTCGAAAAGGATCCTTGGAGGCAGTTATGCAGCCTTGCAATGCCTGTGTCGAATTGGTTGGAAAAGCCATCCAGCGTTCCCCCGCATGGCGATCTTGCGGCTTCCGGCGTTAGTGCAATCGGGCCGCCGAGCCACATGACGAAAATCAGCAGCAACTGGAATTGCACGGTCTGCGGAAGCTGGCTGTACCAAAATACACCTGCTGGCACCCCTCCTAACGAGTGGGTGATGGGCGAGCATCAGCTAGCTTGAGCCGAGAAGGCGTGACAAGCGGTGCTTCGAAAAACACGATGGAGAGTGGCATGCTGCGACGCAACGAGCTATATAGGGAATGTAAGCTGGACGTCGCAGTCGATGGTGACGCACTTACCGGGTTCTATATCGCCGCGCAGACGATACAGCTCGCGGCGATCGGTGGCGCACGCAACGTTCCGATGCCAATTGCTCGATTCCGTGACGCGTCGGCTGGTTTCGCAGACGGTTCAATCGGCTTCGCCCTGCGGTTGACGAACACGAAGGCAAGCCAGGCTAGTCTTGCACATTGGTTCACGAAACCCTGCGGGAAGACACGCGCCACACGGGAACCGTTGGCTACAACGTGCAGGCTGCAGTTGACGTGAAACGATTGGCTCATGTCTGACCGGAAGCCGCCGCTCACGAGTCGTTTCTGAACGGCTCAATCACGCCCTCAGCCGGCCGCAAGAGACGGCTGGCTTTTACTACTCGTCACCCGAGAAAGCGACGTTCTCTTTGACACTGATTTCTGTTCCTTGCGAATAGTCACCTGAGTGCACTGCGAGGACCTCCAGTGTGCCAGTTCAGTCGCCATGCTAAACATCGTGACGCGTTCTTGCCGCCCGCGCCTTGCCGCCACCGGAACCTCTCATCGCGCAAACGGTCTATATCAGGATATCGCCCTTATTTTTGGGGGATCTCAAATGGCTGTCACGCAATCAGGAGCGATGCCCCTCTCGGATCAGGACGCCCGGCGCCAGTTGCGCCGCGCCGTCATCGCCAGCACGATTGGCACTACGATCGAATGGTATGACTTCTTCCTCTACAGTACGGTCACCGGCCTGGTTTTCGCGAAGCTGTATTTTCCTGGCTCGGACCCACTCGTCGGCACACTGCAGGCTTTTCTGATCTACGCCGTCGGCTTTATAGCGAGGCCGGTTGGTGCGGCCATTTTCGGCCATTACGGCGATCGCATCGGACGCAAGGCTACGCTGATCGTGACGCTATTGCTGATGGGAATCGCCACGTTTGCAGTGGCCTTTGTTCCGACCTATGCGACGATCGGCATCTGGGGCGCCGTCGCGCTCACGGTGCTGCGCTTCATCCAGGGGGTGGGCGTCGGCGGCGAATGGGGTGGCTCGGTCTTGATGTCGATGGAATGGGCGCGCACCAACGCGCATCGCGGCTTTGTCGCCTCCTGGCCGCAGTTCGGGGTGCCGGCGGGACTGTTCCTGGCCAACCTGGCAGTGCTGGCCATGAGTCAGATCTCCGGAAGCGGTTTCCTCACGTGGGGCTGGCGCGTACCTTTCTTCCTCAGTATCGTACTGGTCGCAATCGGCCTCTACATCCGCTTGAATATTCTCGAGACGCCGATCTTCGCGCGGCTCCTGGCTGAACGCAAGATCGAGAAGACGCCGATGCTCGAGGTGTTGCGCCGCCAGCCGAAAGACATCCTCCTCTCTGCCTTTGCGCGCATGGCCGAACAGGCACCTTTCTATATTTTCACGGCCTTCGTCTTCACCTATGGCGTCACAACACTGGGCGTGTCACGCAACCTGTTGCTGACGGCGGTGCTGGCGGCTTCCGTGCTGGAATTCGGCACCATCCCGCTCTTTGGCCATGTATCCGATCTGATCGGGCGGCGGCGGATGTATATGATTGGTGCCGCCGTCGTCGGCGTATTCGGCTTCCTCTATTTTGCAATGGTCGACACCAGGGATCCGATGTGGATCTTCGCGGCCATCGTGCTCTCGCTGGTACCGCATTCGATGATGTACGGTCCCCAAGCCGCTTTGATCGCCGAATCCTTCACAGGGCGACTGCGTTATAGCGGGGCGTCCATGGGCTACCAGTTGGCTTCGGTCATTGCGGGCGGGCCTGCGCCGCTGATTGCGACCGCGCTCTTCGCTTACTACCATTCGGGCTATGCGATCGCCGGCTATGTCCTCGTGTGCGCGGTGCTCAGCCTGATCGCCGCTTCGCGGCTGGGTGACTACACGAACAAGGACATCTCGCAGGAATACGACGATGCACGGACGATGGGCGATAGCGGACACGCCACCCCAGCCGCATGATTAATCAGCTTGCCGCGGCTTCCGTCAATACGCCGAGGTAAGTGGGGCAGGCCGTTGTCGACCATCTCCAACCGTTCGCGTGCACGCCAAGGAAGACCCTCAAACTTCGAATTCAGTCCTGACAGCGAACGTTCGGCTACCGATCTCAGGGGTCGCGCCATTGATCGAAGTGGACGTTCGTACTTCTCTGAGCATAACCTGCCACGGCGCTGTCACGTTGAAGTGTTCGCGACGCATTAGCGGAGAGGACGCGCTTTTGCTCAGAAAGCGGACGGACCTTGGGTGATCTCAGTGAAACGATGCCAGGCGGCGAAGCGTGCCGCGAGCTGTTTGCGATAGAGCGAGGCGCGTAGCAGGTGTCGCTTGAGCGCGAAGTGCTGCCGGATCGGACCGAGGCTCGATAGGAAAGCCTGCGTGCGTTCAGGAACGCGGAAGCCACGCATGCGTCGCTCGCGTTCGCGCGTCGGCTGATGACTGTTTTCGGCCCGGTTATTGACCCGCGCGCTGGCTTTAACGAAGACGTGCCTGACGTGAACCAATTCGGGAATCTCGGCTTTCGCCGCCGGATAGCTGCGCAGTTGATCGGTCACGATCTTACGCGGTGCCTCAGCGCACGAGGCAAGCGCGCGCTTGAAAAACCGCTTCGCTGCAGCTTTGTCGCGGCGCTTCTGTAGCAGGATATCGAGTTCGGCGCCGTGTTGATCGACGGCGCGCCACAACAGGTAAGGCTCGCCGCGCAACGTCACAAACACTTCGTCAAGGTGCCATGTGGTGCCGGGCTTGCGACGCGTCGCTTTCACACGGTGTGCGAAGCACGCACCGAACTTATCGCACCAGCGTCGGACCGTTTCGTAACTGACGATAACCCCGCGCTCGAACAACAGTTCTTCGATATCACGCAGGCTGAGCTGAAACCTGAAATACCAACGCACCGTGCAACTGATGACCGCCGCCGGAAAGCGATGACCGTGGTAAAGCGATTTTGCATTTTTCATCACGCGATCTTACTCGACCATCTCGGCAACGTGCCAGTGCCTGGCGGCGATATAAAGCGGGTGCTTCGGGCTGCCATCCTTGTTCAGGCCGAGGTGGTACAGCTTGTTGCGTATGCCCGTGATCCGAATGATGTGCATCAGGTCCGCGGCGCGCGGCTCGGCCGCCGGGTGCGCGCCCCATGCGCAGATCACCATCGACGCACGGTCGATCGCGTCGAGCACGGCGCCGTCGGCTGTCCCAATAGGCCCGAGCGGATCCGGATGGGTTAACAGTTCGGCGGGGTCGGTCGCACGCAGCGGGTACAAATTCGCCACTTCAAGCCGCCCGTACCTGCCTGCGATCGCGCGCGACATGCAGCACGTGATCGTCGGGTCGTCAGACAAATGGTCGGCCGTCGACGGGTTCAGCATCAGAAACGCCAGCTTGGCTTGCTGCGGTCCCACTCGCGCCACAGGCGGTACCGGTACGTGCCACAGTCGCTGATGTGCGCACCGCGCTCGCCAGCGAGGTCAGTCTCGGTCAGGTATTGCATGCTACGATTCCTCGAAAATCACCAAGGGGCGAAAATGACGACAAAATTCGGCCAGCCATACAAAGGACATACCTTTGCCGTCGAGGCCCGAGAGCTTCAGCCTTCCGGCGGAAATTTCATACCGGTGATGTTCCTCTACGCCCATGGCAGGTGGGGTGAGATCAACATCGGCGCAAGTGTGTTGTTCAACTCGCCGAACGAAGCAATTGCCCATGGAGAGAAGGCAGCGCGCGCCTATATCGACGAGCTCGTGGATAAAGCAGGTCAAAAGGGGTGATTTCACGATTCAACCTTTCGAAACTCGACCACCCACACCCAAGGGTTCTCATCCCAGCCATAGCCGTGCGCGGCGTTGAGGCTGTCCCACAGTTCATGGAAGGCGTCGCATGGGTCGGTCCAGTTGTTCGGGTGCGGCTCATAGCGGAATGCGTGGTATCCATACTCGCCGTCGCCGTGATGGATGCGGCAAATGCCTTCTTTCAGCGCATCGCTTTCGAAGGCCGTCTGGCCTTCCATGGCTTGCAGCCGCTCGACGCGCACGCCGGTCACTTCAAGCGTGATGCGCGAAAGAGAGCGCGGCATGTGAATGGACGGCTTCCAGGTGATTGCTTCGGCCGGTGGCAGATTCTCGTATTTGCCGAGTACTGCGTCCGGATAATCCGCGCGATAGAACGTCGGACCTGGATCAAGTGTCGTCGGCTGCGCCCGCGTCTCGCGCACATACAGCCGATCGCCTTTCGCGCCGTACGGATTCGCGAGCTCACGGCCATGCCCGTCTTCGAGTCCGCTGGAACAGAAAGGCGACACACGGACGCCGGCGGCAGGCTGCGGCTTCACGATGCGCCGTGTCTGCGTTTTGCTGCCGTCTAGCAGCGCGCACCATTGCGCCCCTGAAAAGGATTGGGCGTTCCTTCATGCTAGGATTCCTCTGGTCATCGGGAGGCGTACATGACAACGCACGTGTTTCATGAGTTCCCGCAGGACGAACAAGAAGATGTGACAGCGGCTGCGGCTGCTGAAGGGTTCGACATCGGCGAATTCACGATCACTGACGAAGAGTTGTATCCCCCTCGCAAAACTGTCGGGCCGATTCGCCGACAAGTCACAGTGACTCGGTTGATCAACAACACAAGCAAGGTCTACGACGCCGGCCGTGGCACTGTTTGGACGGTCGAATTCGAGCAGGATTTGGCCTCCGGCGCATTCGGTCCGTGATAAGCCCAGTCTCATACGGTCGCCTCCGGATATTCGTCATGCGTGCGGCCGTCGCGCAGCGCGCGCACCATTACGCCGGTGAAAGGGATAGGGCGTTCCTTCATGCTACGATCGCTCCAGAAATAGGGAGAACGTCATGACTCCGCGCACGAAGTACTTGCACTTTTGGTATGAGATCTCGACCACTTCGGCAGACCCGAATGGTTCGAAATGGCAGGGTGAACTGCGGCTCGGGAAAGACTTGGCGGACGGAAGGCAGGAGCTTATTTTGGACGGGCGCCTGGTACCGGGCTACTTCGATACTGAGGCTCAGGCTCGGGACGCTGCCGATGCGTATGCGCGCGTATATATCGATCAGCTCTGACCGCGATCCGTCGAAAAGCATCACGCGTTCCGTCATAGCTGCTTCGTACGGATTGCAGGGCCGCAGGTTCATATTCGCTCCTACGTCGAGCTTGTTGGTGGGGGCGGTCATGCTAGGATTCCCCCAAAATCACAAGCGAGACGGACATGGACGAAGAAATCGAAAAGGTTGTCGTCGCGTTCGAAAAGATGTTCGACCTTGAAGCCTTCCGGCACGACCACGAACGGCACGCCGTCGTTGAGCGGGCTCTTATGCGGACCTGCGAGAGCGATACCTGCGGTGAGAATGGCTGAGGCGTCTTTTTCGCCATGGAATTCGTTGAACATGGTTTATCCGGTGTGAGATTGAAAGTGAGATTAGGCGAGCAGTCGAATTAGCCGTGTGCGGCCGAGCTGGAATCGGCAAGCGAGGTGCCGGGCAATTTGGTCTGCCGCTCGCTGTGACGCGACAGGTTGTTTTCAACAGTCGGGAAGAACACCTCCGCCGACTCTTTTTCCTTCGGCAGCGTCGCAACGACCTTGCCTGTCACTTCCAGCGCGTCTTGCACCTTCGCGAACGGTTTCACCTCGACGGTGATCGTGATCTTTCCGGCTTTGCCGGTGTCGCGGACCATCGCAACAAGCGTGTTCAATTCGTTGGTAGCTTCCTCGACGACGGCGCCACCGCGTAGTTCCATCAAGGTTTGTGTGAAGGCCTTCTTCATTGGTTGACTCCGTTTTGTGAAGGACTGCGGGTTAATCCCAGAGATGCGGGTAGGACGCATCCGATTCGTGTTCAAACTCGCGGTGAGCCGCCGGCACACGAAACTGCGCAGCTTGCTCGGAACGCTTCGCGCTTCGATTGATGCCTCCGACGATCAGGCCAAAGCCCGCTCCAACCCACAGCCAGAAAAGGAGTACTAAACAGATATCAAGGCCTGTGTACATGGGTGAGCCTTTACGGGATCAGGTGTTAGGGATTGATGCGCGAACGTGATCCGTGTCGGCGTCATCCCATTTCTGAGCGATACTCAAGACCAGAACAATAGCGATGAAGGCAGCGAACATGCGCAGGCAGAATTTGAGATCGCGCATTACCAGGCTCCGAAGAGACGGCACTGGGACCAGTCCACGGCCGGAGTAACAGAACGCGGCAAGCAGCTCGGCGTGATCCAGAAAGAAGGCGAGGTCTTCATGCGCTTCAAGGCGCGGGTCGTCAAAGCGGCGGGCCCGGGCGAATGGATGGAAGAGATGCTGCGCGACGCCGTGCGCTTCGGCGATGAGCAGTACGGGCTTTGTCACGTTGCGAAGGTGGTCGCGTAGAATCGGGAGATGAATAATTCTAGATCGCTCTATCACGGTCATCGCTTTCCGGCGGTGGTGATCAGTTGTGCC
>NZ_JALQCK010000036.1:0-104716 GCF_030464835.1 Paraburkholderia sp. WS6 | reverse complement strand
CACTCAACTTCGACTGCGCCGTCACTATTGCCGGAGGGAGAACTTAACAGCCCTGGTGGGGTAGTAGAGCTGCCTTGCAGGATGGATTCCGGCGAGCCATCATTGCCGTCTTTCGCCATTGAACCCGATAGTCAGGTGACCATAACCGTACACCGGCGTGCAAATCCCTTGCGTAAAGCGCACTGTTTTCACGGTTACGTCCGAAACAACGATCGGAAAATGAAAGCGTTTGACGCAAGCGCAATAACGATGGAACTCCGCTTAGGCCTCACCCAAACCGAGCACGGCCAGGGCCGCCATACGAGTTTCGTCGCTTGCATAAATCAGGACTACGACGTCGTCGTGTTTCACTTGGGCCAACGCCTCGTACATGTGATCCTCCACTTTTTGCGCATCGTCGATCAAGACAGTAAGCACCCTTTGGCCGTGACGGTCTTCAATATCGCCCGAAGGGTATGTCTTAAGCATAAGCACAGGGCGCAGGTGGATGAAAAACCTCTTCCCGTCCAGGAAGGAAACGACGCTTCCTTCGTGAACTCCACTAACCCATTTGCTTTTGATCATGATGTTCTCTCAGTTTTATATTGATCATATTTCTCGAAAGGAATGGCAAAACCGCTCTATTTCCCAACGAAGCGATATGAATTTATCACTTTCAAGTCCAAGAAGCGTCGGCCTAATAAGGCGATACGATCCCACGAGATTTATGCCGCTTACAGACGGGAATCGTCTCTCTCTATAGAATCAGCCTTTCCGAAGCGCGCTTGACCGTCCGTCTCAATTCGCCCTGATCCTTCGATTGGAAGTGGTTATCCTCAAATGAGTAGTTCAGCAACTACCGCCGGCGCTACCTGTCAGTTATGCGTAGCTGAGGTGATGAATGACCGCTCGCCATGGATGCGGCCTTTGGACAGGCATTTGAATGGCTGGAACGGCTCGACTTCTGCTGGCCGATGCTCGTAGATACACCGCGGCATTTACCGGCGCTCAAAAATTGTACCGAGGGGCACTAAAGGAAATCTTAAGATCAGGGAATACCTGATGCGCCGTGACCTGGGACACGTTGCCGGGGGCACTCAGCGCGAAAAAAAAGCCGGCGCGAAGCCGGCTTGAAAGGGTCCTGGTGCAAACAGGTGGTGAAGCCGAGACGTTTCCAATATATAAGGATGCCTTATTTATTGAACAGGATGGCATTCCAGACGGCAGGTACAGCAGTATCCTTGAGCCCGAGAGTGCGGAGATTGAAGTGGCCCTTGCGGATGCGGTGCATCAACTCGATGCCTGAAATCGTGGTCTTCGCACACCTGAACCGTTTGAATCCGAGCATCACGTTCGTTCTGGACTTGATGTTTCGATGATCCTGCTCGATCACGTTATTCAGATACTTTGAGGAGCGCACGTGCGTTCCATCAGGCAGCAGAGCGTCAGCGATCATCTCCCGCACGGCCCGGTGCGAGGCGGCATACCCATCGAGCGTGATCGTCTCCGGTGGCTGGCCCTGATGTTTGACGGCCTTGCTGAAGAAGGCTTTGGCCGCGCTCACGTCGCGCTTCGCCCTGAGCATGAAGTCCACTGTCTGGCCGGCCCGATCTACCGCCCGGTAGAGATAGACCCACTTGCCACGAATCTTCAGATAGGTCTCGTCAACACGCCATGACCGGCCTGTGGGTATGCCAAACCGGTTCCAGCGCTTGACGAACTCCGGCGTAAAGCGCTTTACCCAACGCATGATCGTAGTGTGTGCCAGCGACAATCCCCGCTCGGCCATCATCTCGACCAGATCGCGCAGGCTGAGCTTGTAGCGAAGGTACCAGCGCACACACAGAACAATGATCTCCCGATCAAAATGCCGACAATCGAACAACCCCTCCAGCCCCTTCCCTTTGCTCATCACCGCCCACCAGATTGATTGGATCGCTACTTTAACCGGTCCTATGAGCCTATTTGCACGAGAACCAGTTTTGACACACCCTCGGCCAACCTCAGCCGTTCGGTGATAACTTGCGACCGTCCGCTAGCGGACTGAGCGGCGCACGAATTTGACTTCATGCTATCTTTTAAGCGGTTCGGAGACCTTCCGGTCAGGAGGGGTCGTGGACGTCGCCGCGTGGCTGCGCAGTCTCGGAATGGAGCGGTATGAGCCGGCGTTTCGCAAGAACGCCATTGACGGCGACGTTCTGCCAAATCTGACCGCGGACGACCTGAAGGAACTGGGCATCACTTCGGTCGGTCATCGCCGCAAACTGCTCGACGCATTGGCAGGGCTGCGCGCGCGAGAGGATCCCGAGCACGCGGCCGTGGGCCTGAGCCAGGCGGAGGGCGAACGACGGCAGGTTGCCGTTCTCTTCGCCGATCTGTGCGGCTTCACGCAGATGAGCCGAGAACTCGATCCCGAGGAAGTGCTCGCCGTGCTCGATCGATACTTCGAGCAGGCCGATCGCTGTATCGAACAGCATGGCGGTCACGTCGACAAGCATGTCGGTGACTGTGCCATGGCCGTTTTCGGCGCGCCTCTCTCGCACGGGAACGATGCTGAACGCGCCGTCAGGGCCGCGCTCGCTATCGGCGACGCCATGCCCGGTCTGTCGCGCACATTGGCACGATCAATCTCCGTACATATCGGCATTGCTGGCGGGCAGGTTGTGGCCAGTGGCACCGGCAGCGTGACCCACAGGGAGTACACAGTAACCGGCGAGACGGTGAACCTCGCCTCGCGGCTCACCGACGCGGCCGGGCCCGGAGAGATCCTGATCTCGGAAGCCGTGTGGCGCCCCCTGGCTGACCGCCTCGACTGCGCGGAGCGTGGCGCGCTTGCAGTCAAGGGTTTTGCACAAGCGGTCCCGGTGTGGTGTCTTGGCGCTCTTCGGCGGTCTCCCCAAAGCCGACCGTTCGTCGGCCGGGCTAGCGAGCTGCGCCAATTTCGGGCGGTGCTGGCTTCATGCCGCGAAACCGGCCGCGGGCACATCGTCTATGTCCGGGGCGAGGCCGGCATCGGCAAGACCCGCCTTCTCGAGGAGTTCCAGTGCGACGCGCGAGATAAAGGATTTGCTTGCCACGGCGGCCTCGTGCTCGATTTCGGCTCGAGAACCGGACGCGACGCAGTCCAGTCTCTCGTGCGCGGCATCCTGGCGCTCGACGACGCGAACGACGAGAATGCCGGCATGACAGCCGTTGTAAGGGCGATCAAGGACGGCTTGATCGATGCCGACGACGCGCTCTTCCTCAATGACCTGGTCGATGTGCCGCAGGCCGTCCATCAGCGAGCGGTCTACGATGCCATGGACAATGCGACGCGCGTCCGCGGCCGGCGGAACGTCCTGACCCGGCTCGTTGAACGCGCTAGCCGGCTGCGTCCGCGAGTGCTTGCCGTCGAAGATATTCACTGGTCAGACGGATCAATGCTCGACGACCTCGCCGGGCTTGCGGCGACAGTCGCGCAGTGTCCGGCTATCCTGGTGCTGACATCGCGCACCGAGGGCGATCCGCTCGACCAGCCGTGGTGCGCTGCGGCCGGCGCGGCGTACTCGATCTTCGATCTGGGCCCCCTGCATATCGGCGAGGCGCGTCTCCTCGCTGAATCGTTTGCTGGCGCAGAGGGGGATTTTGCGGAGCACTGCATCGAGCGGGCCGCCGGCAACCCACTGTTTCTCGAGCAGCTGCTCCGCAATGCCGGGGAGACTGCGGGAAATGGCGTACCCGGTTCTGTGCAAAGCCTGGTGCAAGCGCGGCTGGATCGCCTTGATCCTACGGACAAAGCTGTCTTGCAGGCGGCTTCGGTGCTCGGCCAGCTCTTTGAGAAGGAGGCGGTTGCTCACCTCCACGGTAGCGCCGATGCGGCCTTGGAGCGCCTTGTCATGGATCTCCTTCTGCGGCCTCAGGGCAACGGATTCATATTCCATCACGCGCTCATTCGCGACGCCGTCTATGACGGGCTGCTGAAGAGCCGGCGCCGCGAGCTGCATCGTCGCGCCGCGCAGTGGTATGGCGACCGTGATCCCGTCCTGCGGGCCGAGCATCTCGATCGGGCGGCGGACCCCGGGGCGGCACGCGCCTATTGCGACGCGGCGCGGTCGCAAGCGGCGGGGTACCGCAATGAATTTGCGCTTCGGCTGGTCGACCGAGGGCTCGAACTTGCGGCGACGCGAACGGATCGCTTCGCGCTCGAGTGTCTCCGTGGGGACATCCTTCACGATCTCGGTGACATGATGTCGGCACTTGGCGCGTTCGCAAGCGCCCTTAGGGTCGCCGCTGCGGACGCGGAGCGTTGCCAGGCATGGATCGGCCTTGCCACAGTGAAGCGCGTCACTGACGATCTCGATGGGGCCTGGGCCGATCTCGACTGCGCCGCTGCGACAGCAATCATGGAGGGACTTCTCTGCGAAGAGGCGCGCATTCACTTCCTGCGAGGCAATCTGTGTTTTCCGCGCGGCGATATCGAAGGCTGCGTCCGTGAACACGGACGCAGCCTCGCGCTGGCGCGCGAGGTAGAGGACCACGAACAGGAGGCGGCTGCACTGGGCGGGCTCGGAGACGGAGAGTACATGCGCGGCCGGATGATGAGCGCGCACGACGCCTTCAGTCGCTGCATCGATCTGTGCCAATGCCACGGGTTCGGACGAATCGAGGTCGCCAACCTGCCGATGCGCGCCATCACGGCGTGGTTTGCAGGCGAGACGAGGGATGGGCTCGACGCCGCACTCGCCAGCGTCGCCGCAGCGGAGAAGGTCGGTCATCGCCGGGCGCTCGTCGTTGCCCATCATGCCGCCTATCACTGCCTGCACGATCTCGCGGAGTGGGATCGGGCCTGGGAGCATGTCGGCCCGGCGCTGCAGCATGCCCGCGAGCTGAAAGCGAGGCGGTTCGAAGGCGAAGCCCTTGCGTTTCGTGCGGAGTTGCATCGAGTGGCCGGTCGCCAGCGTGAAGCGCTCAACGATATCGGGGAGGCGCTGGCGATCAGTCGAGAGACCGGAATGGCCTATCTGGGAGCATCCTATTTCGGAGTTCTTGCGCGCGCGACAGATGATGTCGTTGTTTTCGAGATGGCGCTCGCAGAAGGGGAAGCTACGCTCGCCGCCGGGGCGGTGAGCCACAATCACTATCTCTTTCGCCGTGACGCGATAGACGCATGCCTCGACCGGGGACTTTGGGACGCGGCGGCGGCCCATGCTGCGGCCCTTGAGGATTACGCCAGCCGGGAGCCATCGCCCTTCTCCGGCTTCGTGGTGGCGCGGGCTCGCGCGCTCCTCTCTTACGGAATGGGTAATCGAGACGTAGCATTGATGACCGAGCTCCAGCGCCTCAAGGAAGAGGGCCAGCGGTTCGGTTTCCTTCACGCTCTCCCAGCGATCGACGCCGCAGTCCTGGGCCGGGCAAACAATCCAGAGTAGGATCGGTGAGGGCGGCGACCGTTACATGTCGGGCCCGAGAGTGGACGGTCGCGAATCGTGTGCGAGTGTCTCAAACGGGTCGATGAGAGACAACCGATGGTAGGTATTGCGGGGCGCCCAGCACGCGCAATCGCCAATCTCAGAGCGCCCCGTAGAATCACCGCTGTTTAGGCGGCGCTCGGCTTCTTAATCGAATATGGATTGAAGCGCACAACCTCCTCGCCTAGCCGGTCATTGAGCTGCGCGAATCGACGTTGCAACGGTTCGATTTCGTTACGCCCGAACACCTCGGCCGCAGTGTCGGCTGCACCAAAGCCACCGGTATTGCTCGGCACGATCCCCATGAGCTGCGGCGGGATACGATGCGCCGCGAGCAAGTCGTCGCGCGTGACATTCTTGATATTAAAAAACTCGTCTTTCGCCGTGACCTCTGACACGGGAATGAGCTGGATACCGTCTTTCTTGCCGTTCGGCGCGTACATGAACAGGTTGCGGAAATTGCCCGGTCCCTTGCTGTTTTTCAACGTCTCGCGCATGTTGTCGACATCGGTTTGCGATTGCGCCGCGTCCGTCATATACAGGATGAACCCTGCGTGCGAACCATTCTCGTAATACCGCCGGCGGAAGAGCGTCGCCGACTGGTTCAACCATGCCGCGTGCAGGGCGCCGAGATATTCAGGCAAGCCGTACACCTCCTGGTTAATGTCCGGTTCCATCACGTGATGCACTGCCCCGCCGGCGCACGCTCGAACGCGAGCGGCCCGCCTAGCCGGTTCTTTCGCAGATCAAGATACCCATTGCCGAACGTGAGGAAATCGAGCGCCCCCTTATCGAACACCTCGCCCGTGAGCAACTTGTGCGGAATGAACGTCGCCGATAGCACGTTGCGTCTGAAGTAGATCGCGGAGCCGTGATGAACGCCAGCGCGGAATGTCTTCGCCAGGCCCGACCAGGACAGCGGTGGCTCGAACCAATTGCTGGCCGACCACGTTTCGACGTAATCCAGAATCTCGGCGCGATCCATCACCGGCAGCGGGTCGCCGAAGGTGAAGGCCTCGGCCCTCGTGAATAGTTGAGCGCGATCGCGTTCGGATAGAACTGCCTGACGAGCTGATAGACGCCCTGGCGGATGTCCGTCGTATCGTGATCGCCATGTAGGCGACGTCGTATTGCTTTGTGACCGTGCGTATCGCCTCGGCCTGTGCCTTGAAACGCGCGACGACCTGACGCGCGACCGACACCGAAACCACTTCCGCAAGTCAGGCAGGTAAACATAGTTACAAAAACCTGTTGCGGCCCTTAGTTTTTGTAACCACAATAACTATATGAGAACAACTCACGGCCAAACCAAGAGCAACGCCAACGAACAGAAGCACGGCGTATCTCTGTCGCATCGCCGAAGCGATTGATTGGTCGTCCATATGGTGCGCACCCGACGACCGCAAGGATTACGGCGAGTTGCGCGAAATTGGCTATGCCGTGATCGACGCCCGCCTCTATTGCGTCGTGTTCACGCAGCGCGGCGAAACCTTTCGGGTTATTAGTCTGCGCAAGGCGAACAACCGGGAGATAGACCGCTATGAAAAAGCAACCCAAATTGATCCGTAACACGCCCGAAGAAGAAGCCGCGATTGCTCGCGGCATCGCGGCCGACCCTGACACGTTCGAACCGACCGATGAACAGTTCGCACAGATGAAGCCGCGCGGCGGCCGACCTAAGCTTGCGCACCCGAAAGTCGCGGTGACGATTCGATACGACGCTGAGATAGTGGAGCGTTTCAGAGCAAGCGGCGAAGGCTGGCAAACGCGCATGAACGACGCACTGCGCGACTGGCTCAAGACACACCGCGCATGAGGTGCAAAAGAAGTTGGGAGGATGGGAAACGCTGGAGATGGTGCAACGCTACGCGCACCTGCCGGCCGGTCACCTGGCACGTTGGGTTCAGCCGCACACACAGGTCGTCGACCTGCAGACGGCCGCCGGCTAACTGTATTTTCACTGTACTGGGGAGAAACGATGAAGCAGAGAAACCGCTGAAAGCCTTACGGCTATTGGTGCACCCGGCTGGGATCGAACCAGCAACCCTTGCCTTCGGAGTTTTACCAGCGCGCCACACCCCTTTATAAATCAATGCCTTACGCGACTCGCAAACTGCAAAACCAAGGCTAAGCAAAGTAAATTCAGGTCAAAACGCGTCATCCTAGGTGTAATTTAGCCGCAGTAGACTTTGCCGACGAAGCAAGTTTGACCGATACTCGTCGGTGGATTGGCTGGGTTAGATTCAACGAAGCCTTCACTGGATCGGAGACCGCATTTTCAGGAATGTGCCCATCCGACCACAAACGTTGTCATTGAAACAGGGGAAGAAATGGCGACTTTTCTCGCGTGGTGTGATGCTCATTCGTGGGTGTTCGATGGAATTGGGGTGGCCGCCCTCGGCTGGTTGGGCCTGCTGATTTTCCGCAGGCGCGCCGCAAAAAAGGCGCGCTCGCAAAAGCAATCAGTCAAAGGCGGCACCGCCTACCAAGCCGGCCGCGACATCAAGATCAAAAAATAGGGGTGCGCATGTTCGGAGGGCAAGATCAGAAGGCTGAAAACGGCGCAAGTGCCTTACAAGCGGGCGGCAACATCACCGTAAGCCAAACGAATAATTATGGTTTGTCTGTCGCAGATGTCCGCGAGTTGGTGACGACCTTCGTTCGCGATCATTTGCCGATGGTCCGGCAAGTCGCACAGGCCGAAGCTCAAGCAAATGCACGCGAATTTGTAGAGCACCTCTTCGCTGAGCTAGCCGCCCAAAACAAGGCCGATCTCTTGCGAGAATTGGAGCGCCCTGCTGCGCAAGCGGTTTTCACAGAGGCAACTATAGGGGCCGCAAAGCGCGGCGCTGAAATGGACCTCAGTTTGCTCGCAAAGATCGTCGTCAACAGGCTTGAGGCTCCGAAAGAAAGCGTCCTGAGATTCGTCAGTGAGGAAGCTGCCGCCCTACTTCCGAAGCTCAACGGCGATCACATCGCCTTCTTGGGTTTCACTCTATTGCTGGCGAATTTGCAGTTCACCGCGGCAACGGATATGACGCGATTGGAAGCATTGTGCGCACACACGCTGCCTCATATTAGAGGGGGCATGAACATGGCATTCGGTCATCGTGAATACCTCTCTGGCCTCGGTCTCATCTCAATAAACATGATGGCGACAGGCGATGCTTTCAACGCCTTTATGGTTCAGAAGTATCCGTTTTTCAACATGCAGGAAGTGCAGAACGGACAATTTCCGGTGCTCGCAGAGCTATACACATCGTATAAATCGACATTGCTGCCTGCAATTGCCTTGACGGCTCCTGGGAAGTTTATTGCCTGCTTGCTCTTGCAACGATGCGTTCCCTGCGATCCCGCAGTATTTATTCCGGATCGTTAAGATCGCCGCAAGCCGAACACCGCTCGTGTTTCGCGCATTCCGGAGACAGGAGATACAGCCAGCCGATCGCATTGTCCGTGCAGCAAATGGCATCGACTCGCGGCGCGGCGAACGCCCGAAAGACCGTTGCCACTAGCCATGTGCTGATGTGCTGGCTGCATCGAAACCAATAAGCCAAGAGAAGCGGGCAGGCGGGGAGGGGACTGCAAAAAGACATAGCTGGTGTGCCGTCCGGCGTTGTCGCGATTTCGAGCGACACGGACAAATGCTTCGAGCTAACATCGAGCACCCTTGGCTTCGAAGTCGTCCAGTTGAAGCAGCAGACTGTCCAGCGCGCAGAGTTGGACGCGCGTGAGGTGAGTCGCATCCAGATGCTGATGGAGCCGCCCTCGCCAGTATTCAGCCGGCAGGATCGGCCCGCCGAGGTCTCCTACCAATGACGGCATCATCACGCGTGCAATATGCGCGATGTCCTGGTCAAAGAACATACCCATGTGCGCCCCCTGTATTTGGTTTTGGCCTGCGCCATTTGTTTTACGTATGATAAATACTGTAGGCCAGTTTTCGCGGCTTGCCAAATATCGGGATACATGGCGGCAATTCTCAGGCAGCCATCTCGCTCGCCTATTGGGTAGTCTGGCGAGCGTTGGTAGGCCCTTCAGCGGCCCGGATGTTCGCCCTCCCCGCTTGTGAGCATCAGCTATCCGACCAAAGCCCTATGGCACATCGCCTGATCCACTGTTCATGAGTGGGCGCAATCTGGATCGATCTTACTGGTATCAATGTCGGCGGTGCTGGCGCACCCGGCCAGAAGCACCGTCAGCAGCAACAGCGTTTTGTTCATCGTGGCCCCTCGTTTTCTTGTGCTGCTGATGATATCAAGCGTTTGGGGGCACTGCGCGTTCTAACACCTTTTGCGCGTCGTCCCGTGGCCTGCTACCGCCACCGACCGTTCAGGGTCGCGTACTACCGATTGAGGCCGCGCAACGCAGATGCAGAGCGCATGAGACGGCACTCGGCCATGAAGCGCCATTCGCGTCCGTCGTAAGTCCGACATTTTGGCGGCGGCTTCGCTCCGTTGTCAGTCGCTCGCGCACCGACAACGCACGCTGACGAGACTGCGCGTGCGGGCGGAACGAGGCGCAGCCAGCTGATCGCGTTTCGGACGCACCTGAAAAAAGCCGAAGGCGCAAACCTCCGGCTTTGCATACTGCGCTCGCGCGGCTCATGTCTGGCAGCCGCCCGCTGTAGTCTCGCGTCAGGACAGGTCGAAGCGGTCGAGGTTCATCACCTTGACCCAGGCGGACACGAAGTCGTTGACGAAACGCTCCTTGCCGTCGGCGCTGCCGTACACCTCGGCCAGCGCCCGCAGGATCGAGTTCGAACCGAACGCGAGGTCCACGCGGGTGCCCGTCCACTTGAGCTGGCCCGTCTTGCGGTCATAGCCTTCGTAGATATCGCCGGCCTGCTTCCACTCGGTATCCATGTCGAGCAGATTGACGAAGAAGTCGTTGGTGAGCGCGCCCGGTGTTTTCGTGAGGACACCGTGCTTGCTGTCGTCTGCGTTGATGTTGATGGCGCGCAGACCACCGATCAGCGCGGTCATCTCCGGAGCCGTCAGGGTCAGCAGCTGGGCCTTGTCGATCAGCAATGCATCGACCGGAACCGGCGACCTGGTCTTCTCAAAGTTGCGGAAGCCATCGGCGACGGGTTCGAGAACAGCCATCGCGACTGCATCGGTCTGCTCGGCGGTGGCGTCGACGCGGCCCGGCGCGAACGGGACCGTGAGCGTGAGACCCCCTGCCTTCGCGGCCGTTTCGATGCCGATGCTGCCGGCCAGCACGATAACGTCGGCGAGCGACGCCTTGCCCGAAGCCTTCTGGACTTCTTCCAGCTTCGCCAGCGTGCCGGCGACGGGCTGGTTGACTGCCCAGTCGCTCTGCGGCGCGAGTCGGATGCGCGCGCCGTTGGCCCCGCCGCGTTTGTCCGAACCACGGAAGGTCGAGGCCGAAGCCCACGCAACCGCGACGAGCTCCGACGCCGACAGGCCCGAAGCCGCGATCTTCGCCTTGAGATCGGCGATGTCGGTCTCGCTCGGATGGTGCGTCGCCGCCGGCAGCGGGTCTTGCCAGATCAGGTCTTCGCGCGGCACTTCCGGGCCAAGGTAGCGTGCCTTCGGGCCCATGTCGCGGTGAGTCAGCTTGAACCAGGCGCGTGCAAACGCTTCGGCAAGCGCCTGCGGATCGTCGAGGAAGCGACGCGAGATCTTCTCGTACGCCGGATCGAAGCGCAGCGACAGGTCGGTTGTGAGCATGGTCGGCTTGCGCTTGGGCGAATCGGAGCTTGGGCCAGGGATGACCGCTTCGGCATTCCTGGCGACCCACTGGATCGCGCCCGCCGGGCTCCGTTCCTGTTCCCATTCGTACTTGAAGAGGTTTTCGAGGAAGGCATTGCTCCATTGCGCGGGCGTTTGTGTCCACGTGACCTCGATGCCGCTGCCGATCGCGTCGCCGCCCGTGCCCGACTTGTAGGTGCTAGCCCAGCCGAGGCCCTGCAATTCGACCGGAGCCGCTTCGGGAGGGGGCCCCACGTGGGTCGCCGGTCCCGCGCCGTGGGTCTTGCCGAAAGAGTGACCGCCCGCGATCAGCGCGACGGTCTCTTCGTCGTTCATTGCCATGCGGGCGAAGGTCTCGCGGATGTCGACCGCCGCCGAGACCGGGTCGCCATTGCCGTCCGGGCCTTCCGGATTGACGTAGATCAGGCCCATCTGTACGGCGGCGAGCGGATTATCGAGATCGCGCTTGCCCGAGTAGCGGCTGTGCCGGTTGTTCGGATCGTTGCTGAGTGCGAGCCAGGTCGTTTCCGCGCCCCAGTACACGTCGTTGTCCGGCTCCCAGGTGTCTTCGCGGCCGGCGCCGAAGCCGAAGGTGCGAAAGCCCATCGTTTCGAGCGCGACGTTGCCCGTCAGAACCAGCAGGTCGGCCCACGAAATTTTCTGGCCGTACTTCTGCTTGATCGGCCACAGCAGGCGGCGCGACTTGTCGATGTTGACGTTGTCGGGCCACGAGTTCAGTGGCGCGAAGCGTTGCTGGCCGCGGCCTGCGCCGCCACGGCCGTCGACTGTGCGATAGGTGCCGGCGGCATGCCAGGCCATACGGATGAATTGCGGGCCGTAGTGACCGAAGTCGGCCGGCCACCAATCCTGCGAGTCGGTCATGAGCTTGCGCAGGTCGGCTTTGAGGGCCGCATAGTCGAGTTTCTTGAATTCCTCGCGGTAGTTGAATTTCCGACCAAGCGGATCGGATTTCTCGGAGTGTTGATTCAGAAGGTCAACGCGTAGCTGGTTGGGCCACCAATCCTGGTTGGTCATGGTGCCAGCGACGACGCGTGTGGCAATGGAGGCATCGCCCGAGAACGGGCATTGAGATTCGGATGGCATCGTTCTCTCACTAGGTCACGGTTGTTCAAAGGCCGTGCCAGCACCACGACATGCGTGCGGGCACAACCCGCCAAGACAGCATAGTCCAGTCTGATGGCGCGCTGATTGAGATGCATAATGGCGGCGATAGCCTCTGACACCGAAGCCGACGTTCGCCCGAAGACGACCGGTTTCTGGCGCCGCCCGGGAAAACAGGTTGCGATTGCACCGCAGACCTGACATGCCTGCCCGGATATTCCCAACGCCCAAGCCCGGCGTCACTGTCTGTAGCACCCTAAATGCGGGCGTGAGGAGCCGGACGACAGCTGAGGGTCGCGTGCTGCCGATCGCAGCCTTGCGACGCTCAGGCTGTGTATGCGAATTGCATCAGGCGGTGTCCATATAAGGCTGTGTGAAAACGCGTGTTGAATGAGGTCGTCAAAGAAATCGGCCCTTCAGATCGCGCTGTATTGGCTTGCCAGTGACCTGGGAAGGGTAAAACGACACCCGAAAACCGAGTACTTTTCCGTTTTCACACATCTCGGCCACCTCCCGCCATTCGCCTGCGAGTTCGGACGGACGCTCGAACGTCGGCTCTGCAATCAGATGCTGTTGAAAAAGTCGGTGACGGTCGTTCTAATCCGGTTTTCATGGGTCGCTTTACCCTTAACCGATGCTCGCGAGCGGTTTGTGGGGCGATCTGCGAGGTCGAATTTTTCACTCCTGGTGTTAGGGCGACGCGCTACGACTTTTTCAACAGTATCCAATCAAGCAACGGACATTGGTGGCGGGGTCGCGACACGACAAAGGGAACATCAGCCGATATAGGCAGTTCGCGTCAATCACTTTATGCCGCTCCCTATCGAGCGCCGCTCAAAGGGAGTTCGTAGAACGTTAATGCGTAACGTTCACACTCATAACCTTGAAATTGCCAACGCTGCCAGAGATATTGGCAAGTGGTAACGGTCCCAAGTTTTGTGTGGAAACCGTGAGCGAGCCCGACGCATTACTGCTATTCGAGTCGGAATGGCTATAAACGGTCACTGGGGGATTTAGCGGCAACGTTCGCTGCTCCGTTACGACGTCTTGGAACGGCAGCCCGAAAGCGGCCATGGTTGTCTGGAGAATGATCGTGTCACTGCCATCGGAGGAGGGGAACTGGCCGGAAGCTGTTATTGATTTCGGTAGTTTGGTGTTGTTCGCATCATGGGTGGCGGAAAGTTGAATCGGACCGACGCCTTGCACAAAAAAGCCCACGCCCATACAAAAGTTCTGTCCGAATATGATTACATTGGCCTGCGCAGTGGTCTGCGCGCTTGGAGCGTTAGGTGAAGGACCGCTACCCTGAGCGTTGGCGATGAGCTCAAGAAAACCGGATCTGCAACTGTCGGAAATGTTTGCGGTCACTACCGTGCCGTCCCCTGAGGACGTAGATTGTTGTCCTAGTGAAGGCGTTGCAAGCAAGACAGTTGCTGACGCAGCCATCAGACAAGCGGCCCTATTTGCAATGGTAAACATACCGAAGAACGTGTGAGCTGACATGATAGCCTCCTTTTGCCTCCATCAACTGTTCAGACGGTGGTATCTCGTTATTGATCTCGTTAAACGCGCCTTTTAATCCATGATCCTGCGCCGAGTCGGAGCGACGCATCGCGACCGCTAATTGGACTAATAGCACCCAGGACTACCGTCTCGGTCGATGCTCTATCGGGCGCGGTCGAAGCTGGTCTGACTTCCGGTACACTATGTTCGACATGTGCTTTCTTCTTTCTTTATTCGACACCTCGACTCTGAATGGCTGCAGAGCTTACAGGCACGAACGAGTCCCCACCGAGGGGTGGCGTCGTAGTCCACATTCGGACTTAAGTTGCGGCCCGTGTCTGTTATAGGCGCCGGAAGACAGCGCTGAGCGACATAAGAACGGCATAATTCGCCACGATCTGGTCGCGTGTTGTTACCGTGAGTCCTCTGCGCCCAACGGGACGCTGCTTCCGCCGCGCATTGGTCAGTGATGCCCGCCATTGGTGTCGCGTCGGGGCGAGCGGCCGATGCGGGTCGCGTGCCGCCGATCGCCAAAAGGCACAGACCGGCCATCTCCGGTCGTTCCGGCCTTGCTCGCACTTCGACATTCGAACGGCGTCGGGTCCTCACAAGACAACGGATTTTCGCGCGTTGATCATGGCTGACAAGTCCTTGGCCGAAGCGGCAATCCACATGTCACTGCATTACGCGGTCAGCGAATGGCCGCTTCAGGGAAAAGCTTCATGTCGAGGGTGTAGCGCGCAAGTCCTGGTGTTCAGCAGTTTGAAGCTGATGAGATCCGATTTCGGCTATCGGACGATCGTGTTCGCACGTTTAAGCAGATTCGGCGGAAACGTCAAATCAATCTCACGTGCCGTCTTAACGTTCAAAACCAGCTCTTGCCGCGTCACCGTTTCGACAGGCAAGTCGCCGACACTTGCACCTTTCAGGATCCTGTCCACAAACCCGGCCATACGTCGCACAGCCTCGACTACGCTCGTTCCATATGCCATCAAGCCACCAGCATCCACCCAATCGCGAGCGAACATCGACGGAAGTCGATGCGCATTGGCCAGTTCGGCAATCCGCTTCCTGTGCACAACCGTGATGGGCTCTTCCAGTACCAGCACCGCGCCGGCATGCTCGCTCAGCATTGCCGCAAATGCACCATCGATGTCGGGAGTTGGACCCTTAACGCCGAACGACTGCGGGCGCAATCCGAGCGATCGCGCCGCCTCCTCATTGGCGTGCGTTAGCAACTCTGAGACGCCCAGATCCCATAGAATCGCTATACGCTCCAGTGACGGAACCGCTTCCTTGAGAAGGCTGATCTGCATTCTGGCTTGTTGCGGGTCGAAGCTTGTCACTCCCGATGTGTTTCCGCCCGGCCGGTCCGTGCTCGCAACCACGCGGTCCGCCACAGGGTCAACCACGATGGCGAACACAATCGGAATGCTCGTGGTGGCTTTTTGCACAGCACGGGCCGTGACAGCTCCAACAACGGCGATCACGTCTACCTTGAGTCCGACCAGTTCGGCAGCCAATTCGGGAAGGCGATCCAACTGGCCATTTGCAGCCCGAATGTCGATGTGAATGTTGCGACCGTCAACGTAACCAAGGTCGACGAGACTTGCGCGAAAACTCTCGACGACAGCCGTCCCCCCGGGCGAGATGAATCCAATCCGTCGCGTTGACTCGCCCGGCTGGCTGCGTACAGCGACAGGGACATTTACGCTCACTGCCAAGGCACAAACAGTGGCCAGGACTTGTCTTCGTGTCGTCATGGCAAACCCCTCATTGTGGCGCCGCATTACTGCTAGATTCTACCCACTATTCTGTCGACGCGATCCCAAGCCGCCGCAACGTGAATAACCGCGCTGTGCAGCAGTCTGCAGCCGTTTGCATGTAGCCTGCCGTTTCGACAGCGCCGGTAGCAAGACAACTGTCGGTCCAGTTGCTGTCGTTTTCGCAAATGGCCGGAAATTTGAGCGGCTGCTTCGCACTCGGACGCGGTCGTTGACGTCGCGCCAGCCCAGTGGTCGGTTCGGGTCGAACTCGGCCCTTGATTGTCGTCGCGGCCGTATCTCTGATATGGCTTCGCTATAATCAATCGATTCCCGGCGTCGCAATGTCGAAAAATGCCTTCCAAGCGAAACAGGTCCCCCGGCCGAGCCTGCAGGCCGCTGACGAAAGCACTTCTATTGCCGATGGATCTCGCCTCCGCCAGTGAACGGTCGCTGTCCTGTCATCTTGCGCTGGTCGCATGCCGCGACGGACATTGCAACAGCCATCTGGTCAATGAACTTATGCGCGCGGTGTACCTGAGCTGGTATCTGCAGCGCGCTGGTTACGGCAACCAACCGGTGGAGCAGTTCAAGATCGCCGAATCCGCGGCCGAGATCACCCTGGCGCACGCTCATGAGACGGGAGAGTGGCGGCTCGCGTCGGAGGTAATCTGCGACTTGGAAGCGCTGGTGACGCTGTATGACGCCCAGCTCGCAAAGGCTCCTCTTCACGAAGTATTCGAAGCGGAGCGGCAGCTGAGGGTTTTTCTGACGGGAACGGACCCTTCGCCGATCCCGTAATCGACGGATCGGCAAGCTTTAACAGATTACTATTCGGGCGGAGCACTTGCCGCAGGGGTAGTTGCATTCTTGATTCGGTTCTCGATAAACTTCTGACTCCTACTCATTTTACATAATTAAAGTAATCAACAGAACTGGTATGTTTGGGACTGTTGCGTTTTTCGGGCATCCGAAGACGGCAACTCAAGCCTTCCAGCCGGATTCTGCGCAACAGAAACGGCCACGCATGCGACGCAACGGTTCCTGCTGATTTTTCCTTGCAAAACATTACTCAGGCGCCGATAAACGCTGACACTGGCCATTCCCTCTGTCGCGCAACGCCGTGCCGTAGGTGCCAAGAAGCAACATTTTGAACTGGGCTTCTCCGAAGTTGACACGCATGCAAGGCCACCACTGGGCTACCACGTGCGCGGGGATGATTGAGGTGGTCAACGGGTCCGCTTTTAGAATGCTCGCCGGCCCGTACTCGACTACGTCAGCCCCATGACATGACGTCTCCGAGAAGGACCCAATTGGCACTCAGCGAAACAGGAGCATCGTTACGCACGACCTCGAGCGATTGCCCGGTTCCAAGCGGCTCGCGTTGACACCTTCTGACAGTCTCGGTTGGCGTACTCGCGTATCTTAATCAAATCTCCGGCGACAAAGCCGACCATATCCGAGTTAGCCGGTTGATACGCACGATTCACGAGCTGTGGCACCTCGACGCGCATTTTCGCGCGCAGGTTGACACAGACAGAATCGCCAAGCTGTACCTGTCGGTTTTCATTTGGTTGCCTCAAGCCGCTCGCGCAGCCAGTCGGTCACTGTAGCTTCCGGCGGACAGCCGTAGTCGAGCAGCACGAGCCGGATATCGTTAAGCACCTGTTGAACCGCGTTGTAAACGTAACGCGACACGTAGTTTTCCTGATCCTGTCCGAACATCGTCCCTACGTCGATGTCGATCAGCGCGAGGCGCATGCGACCCAGCAGCTCGCGCTGTGAGAGCGTCAGGTTCCCGTCACGCAGGGTGCGCGTGGCGTCTTCAGCCAGCCGCTCACGCTGCCGTGACTGCAACTGCGCGATGCCCTTGAGAGTTTCATGGTTCATGATTTGGTCCCCGTTTCATTTTTGTCGTGCCGGTCAAATCGGGCGTGTGATTATTGGTCGCCTATCCGATTGCGCGCTGCAATCTATGCGAGCGGTAGCGCGCCCGGTTCAGGCCACGGCAAAAACTTTCCCCATGCCGTGGATCAACAATACCCATTTGCCGATGATCTTCTGTGCGCCGATGCACATTGGACGATACCTCTATCCAGTCGGTTCCGCCCAAGGAACTCCCGCAGTTTTGAACCGGAGCAACGTCGCCGATGGCCTGGCCGTTCTTCTATGTGAAGAGGGGGCACTGCGAAAAAACGCTGGCTGTGTTTGACAGGGCTTTGGAATACTTCCCGGACGACTGCCAGCTTCACTTCAACCGCACCGTTGCCATGGAGGAGCTAGGCCGCGCCGACGATGCGCTGAATGGCTACGGCAAGTGCCTCGCGATTGAGCCGGATTACGCGGACGCACACTACAACCTTACAAGACTCAAGGAACTTCGAGTGGACAAGCAAGGCGCGCTCCGAGCTGGCCACAGGACCCGAAAGAAGTCGGTGCTACTATCGTGGCTCAGATCAAGCCCCCGTGCCGATACCCGCCTCTGACGGCCGTTCGAATTTCCACCCAGCACCTTCGTTCGAAGGAACAAGCAGTGACCCGATCACACTCGCCGGCGCTTTTCGATGCACCCGGAGATGAACAGCATCGACGTATCGTGGATGCCATTAATGACCATGGCTGGACGGAACAGGACAATTTTTTTCCGCCGGATTTGACGCTCGCGCTGGCGTTGGAATGTGCAGAGCTTGCGACCGCCGGGATGCTCACATTGGCGCTTGTCGGCCAGGGCGCGGCACGTTCTCTTCAGCCCGATGTGCGCGGCGACCGGATTCAGTGGGTGGAGGCGGGCCAGTCCGAAGCCCGGGACCGGTATCTCGCGATCATGGAAATGCTGCGCATTGCGTTGAATCGCGGGCTCTTTCTTGGACTCGATGAATATGAAAGCCACTTCGCATGCTACGCCCCGGGCGCTTCGTATCAGCGACACCGCGATCAATTTCTCGATGATGATAGCCGCACGGTGTCCGCCATCGTCTATCTCAATGCGGACTGGCTGCCTGAGCACGGCGGCGCATTGCGGCTACATCCTGAGGGCTTGAGCACGCGGGACATCTCGCCAGTCGGTAGCCGGCTCGCAGTGTTTCTATCCGCCGACATGCTGCACGAAGTATTGCCCGCGACGCGCGACCGCATGTCGCTCACGGGATGGTTTAGACGCCGCTCGTGATCTCCCAGGCCGTTCCGGGGCACCGTGATTTTCGTGCTGCTCACGCTGGCGATTGCCCGCTGGGTAGCCCGGCGGACCCGGTCAGGGTACGTACGATAGCCGCACTAGCAAGGTCGATCTGTTCGCAAACTTTGCGGAGCGCGCGTACAACGGCACGTTGCAAAGAAGCTCCAGTTGGTTTGAGCGGAATGTCACTTGGTCAAGGCCGCATTCGAAACAGTGCGCGAACATTGGTTATAAGGCCTAGCGTTTTCATAAGGGAGGTGCGTAGTCGTCAAACGAAGTAAATTTGAAACATTCTTAAGGTGCGCGAGCCTTGATATTCCGAGGCCGATCTCAGTCGGCGCGCCAGACTTTACTTTGCGAGTTTGCGAACTAAACTTCGATCTTGTGTAGCAGAAAAAGTAAAGTTGCGACTTCGCGAATTAGAGGTGGATAACATGTCCACACCCTTGTGGCAGCTTAGGTTCCAATTCCGGCCATTGTGATCCCGTGATCCGAATTTGCCCATCACTTCCACGTTCAGGGGCAAAATTCGACCGTAGATTTCCCCCGTGCTCAGGGCAACATTGACTCTTGGGCAATGATCGAATCTTGTGTTTCCAATTGTCACCTTTCGTGAGTTCCAGGCTTCGACACGGCTAGCAGCCCCCGCGCATTGCCGACCTCGTTCTGCGCAAGAATTCTGATCATCAATTTCGTTATACAAAATATTTGTATTACGGAAATTTGATGGCAAGTGCAAACATTCCGGATCCTCTCACTGCCACTGCGGGTCAGCGGATATATTAAAGTCATACGGCAACGAAACGATAACTGGCTGCGGTTTGGTATCTTGACCGCTTTGGATGAAACCGTCGACGTGTCTAGCTACGTGCGCACCATAGATACCTGGCGAGCGCGCCCGATTGGCGTTTAAACGGTTCAGGTGTGGCTTCAGGCAACTCCCTTGCGCGCGGTACTGACCAACGGCAACTCAACGACGTTGACCGTTGCAAGAGCCTAACTGGCGAACCTGATGGGAGCGCACGTTTTCGGTCAGCAAACGCTGACCCGTCGGCGCTTGTTCCTGATTGAATAGCTGGCCTTCATGCCTGCGTGCTCTCAAGTCCCGTGCGATACCGCACCGAATGAGGCCTTGATTCAGCATTTCAAAAGCGACCTCGCCCGAACGTGGAACGCCTGGTGTTTGACGGCAGCCAGCATGCGAAACAGCGGCAGCGATATTGCCTCGCCCCTTCTCCTACCCGCGCGTGCGCTGTGGATCGATCCTCTGGATCGGTCAGGGACCTTTCTGGCCCGCATTTTTATCCAAAAAGGGACTCAACTTTACTTCGCGATCTACCGCAACCTGCTGTTTTATAAAGAAACTCACCGCTAGAAATCACGGCAAACTACCCGAAATACTATCGAGTCTTAACTTTACTTCTCGAAACGCACCATATTTACTTCGGTTGACGTTATTAGTCCCCCAACCGTTAGCCATTCAATCCCTCAGCAACTGACTGCAGAGCGGTTAAGGAAGGTTGCGTCGACCCACTTGAATCATCGCCACCCTTTCGACGGGGGGGCTCATCGGAGCCCAACGCCATCCATCAACTCGGCCACGAGCCAGCGAGAATCCGAGGTGCCCGGCCAGTTTAGGCTGCGCGTCTTTTTGCTCCAGCACCGACTTTCAGCCGCATATCGTTACGAGATCTGCGCGAAACGCCCGCGTCGAGTCTGCTTAGTTAAGCAATCGCCGCACTTACGGTCACTCCCACCGTAGCACTCAACTAACTCTTCAGCGAACATTAATCTACCAATCGCTTCAATCAACGATTGAGCGCGGCCTTGTTCCAACGTTCGCTCATGCAGTCGCGGGCGGCGCATCGGTGGTGTGCTTGCGTAGCCGTTGCGACAACAGATGCGCCGGACGTTCGACGAATCGGTAAAAACCATAGCTCAGCGCTAAAGCGAGCGCCATCTGAACGAACCAGGCTGAGCGCGTCGATGGATCGTAATGCATCGCTTCAAGCAGCGACAGCGTCGTCTTGTGGCATAAATACAGGCTGTACGACCACGCACCCAGACTCGCGAGCCACGTCCAAATGCGCGTGGTGGGCGGCGTCATCGTTTCGACCGCAATCCACAGCGCCGCGAGGAACTGGAACGTTGGCAGCGTTATGTCGGACGTGATGTACGGAATGAACGCCGGTTTCGAGGTCGACGTTGACGACACGGTCATGATCACCGCACCCGCCGCGACAACCACAATTCTCAATAGCACAAGCCTCGTCTGGAACACGCCAGCAAATCCATCGATCCCACTTTTGAGCAGCATCGTCAACCGCGAGAAAGCACCTTGCACCAAAAACCGGTGCGCATTGCGTTGCGTCTCTGCGATCAGGCAACCGGAAATCCAGCCAGCCGAATAGACTAGTGCCGTGCCGGCTACGCCATAGGTCTCGTAGACGCAGTTGTCGCAGGCAGGGTGGCTAAACAGGCGAACAGCCGCCACCATGATCCCTCCAAGCAGCGCGCTGCCCACGATTAATTCGCCAAGAAAGCGAAAGCGCGCACGCAGCACGGGATAAAGCGCGTAGTAGACCATCTCACAATACAGCGACCAGAGCACCGAGTTCAGATAGTTGGTGCCGGTCCGCAGAGGCTGCACGAGAAAAAACAAAATGACGAGCGGAATGCCGATCCGCGCGAATCGCGATGCGTAATAGTTGATCGGTTTGAGCACCGCTTCCCGGTGATACCCACCGTGAATGCAATAACCGGAGATTACGAAGAACACAATCACGGCAGCGGGCCCGTCGAAAATCGCAACGGATAGCTTCCACAGCGCGGTGCCTACAAATTCGAGTTGTGTCGGTAAGAAATCGGTATAGACAGGAGGATGGAAGTGGAAAATCAGAACCCAGAAGGCGGCCAAAAACCTGAGCGCATCTATCTTCACGGACTTTCCGTGGATTGGCGTACGCGATGTCTGTATATCCGGTTTCATGAGTTGACCACTCTTGCGTGGGAGGCGGCGGAAATGAACGAGGCGTGGTGGTGAGCTGGCACCCGGCAGCCGTCCGAATCAACGTGGCGCCACCAGTGGGTAACGCAAAACGTGTTCACGGCGGGTTCCACGGGTGTAATTTCTCGCAATGAACAGAGCTCGTCTGTGTGGCCGACCACCAATCAGCAACCGGCGACGCGCGTTCGCGTCGTCAGGCAATATGACGATTGCCGCGGATTCCCTCGTTGACCACCACGCGCGCGGGCGCACCTGCCGCCTTGAGCCGTTCAGCGAGCAAATTTGGCCAGCGATGGTTGACTGAACAATTCCGAACGTGATCTTTAACCGTGCGTAGAGGCACCGTAGCTAGCCTTCGAGTGACCGTCTTGTGGAAACGCGAGCGACGCTTGTGGGTCGCTTTCTGCCGATCGCAGCTTTGCGAGGTTCGCATTGCGTATGTCCTTTGCATGAGGCAGTGCGCGGCCAGAAGGCGACATTCCACGTAGACACCAAACTCTTCGACAATCTGACGAATTTAACGCAAATGGTGCTGCGCGCAGTTAAGGGATTATTTTATTGAAGCACTCCTGCGGACCCGAACAATTTAACCAAAGTCCTTAGAATGATGAGAGACCCAAAAATTATGACTAACATCCAGAGCAGAGGAACTATGATGGTCTTCCGCCTGCTTCCTGCACTATCGAACATAACAAAATTACTAACGTTGGGGTATCGCTTAAGGCGAAATGGAAGTGTCACCATTGCAAAAATGGCGAGTAATAAGCGAATGTTGCCCCATCCTGACGACCATGGCGGAATATTCTGCGATTTGTCGAATGCGTGAAAATAAAAAAACACCAGCAAGCACAGTATTAGAAATACATCCAATCCATATCCGGCTATTCTTTTCATTACTGCCCTCACGCTATTGTTCCTTCGCAGATTCCCCGTGCTGCTTCATGGCGGCTGGCTTGTCGTGCGTACACCTATCAATCGATAGACATGGCTGCCGATCCTGCGTTTGATCGAATGGGTTGCCGACATACGGTCCGCGACGCTGCCAGACCGGAAGGCGTCAAAACGCTTCTTCAAATGTCCGGCGGCGACTTGCCAGCGAGAAGGTGGTCGATGACCGATTCACCGTGTGTGAAGGCGGCACGCTGTGCGTCGCCGTGACCTTCATATCCGACGACAGCGGTGACCTTGAACACCGTAAACTTCGAACCCGGATCGCCATCGTCGGCACGGCGAATCCGTACCGCGGCGTCGTACCCGGGACCATCGCGCATATTCTTACTTCCGTGCTTGTCTGCTTCGCGGGGATAAACCAGTGCTTCCATCTCGTACCCGCGATAGCTGCGCAGCATTCCGGTCATGATCGTCTCCCAATCGTCACGATCAACAGCATACGCTTCGCCGACACCTTATATTTGCGCTGATTCAACGTCCGCTCGCTAGCTGTAGCGGCCCCACCTTGAAAAAAGAAATCCGTTGTTTCAACTCGACAGTCTGCCGAACCAGTGAGGCCGCAGCGGCCGATGCCTGCTCGACGAGGGCTGCGTTTTGCTGCGTAACCTCATCCATAAGCGAGACTGCCTGATTGACCTGCTCGATGCCCGTGCTTTGCTCGCGGGATGCGCCTGATATTTCGTTCATTAGAGCGTGTTAGGCACTTCGTGTCAGACCTGGTATCCTGGCGGCATGAGAAAAGCAGACCGCAAAGGGTATCCGAGTGATGTGTCGGACGAAGAATGGAGCTTCGCGGCACCGTATCTGACACTGATGGACGTCAGCGCGCCGCAGCGCAAATATGAGCTACGCGACATGTTCGATGCGTTACGCTGGATGGCTCGGGCCGGCGCGCCCTGGCGGATGCTACCCAATGACTTCCCGCCGTGGGAGTTGGTGTACCAGCAGACCCAACGCTGGTTACAGGCAGGCTGTTTTGAGCACATGGTCTGCGACCTGCGCTCGATAATACGCGTGGCGCAGGGACGGCAGGGACAACCCAGCGCCGTCATCCTGGATGGCCGCACATTGCAGTCAACCTGCGAGAGTGGTCCACGCGCGGGCTATGACGGTTATAAGCGCAAACGCGGCAGCAAAGTCCATATTGCGGTAGACACCCTGGGACAGTTGCTGGCAGTGCATGTGACACCGGCCAATGAACAGGAGCGCGCACAGGTAACAGAACTTGCGCGTCAGGTTCAGCAGGTAACAGGACAAACAGTCAAAGTGGCTTTTGCGGATCAGGGATACACCGGCGAAGACGCAGCACAGGCTGCACGTGATGAAGGCATTGAACTGCAGGTGATCAAACTGCAGGAAGCCAAAAAGGGCTTTGTCCTGCTGCCCCGGCGGTGGGTGGTCGAGCGCAGCTTTGGCTGGCTTAACCGATTCCGCCGCCTCGCGCGTGATTATGAAAGGCTACCCGAAACACTTGCCGGGTTGCATTTCGTGGTCTTCGCGATGCTCATGCTCGTTCACGCAGTGCCGGTACTTCAAAGTGCCTAACACGCTCTAGCGCCGTAACGCGTGCAACGGTCGTGCTTACCTGTCGCATGGAATCGCCCGCTCCCTGAGCGAGCGACGCGCCGCTCGTCACCCGTTCATTGGAAGTCAGGATCAGATCCTTGATTTCTTTCGCTGCCGCCGCACTGCGTTGCGCCAGCATGCGGACCTCTGACGCTACCACTGCAAAGCCCCGACCCAACTCGCCCGCACGGGCGGCCTCGACGGCTGCGTTCAGCGCCAGTATGTTGGTCTGAAACGCTATCCCCTCGATGACGCCGATGATGCTGCCCATTTGCTGGGCGCCCATCGCCAGTTGATTCATCGTTCCGGCGACACGACCTACCTCTGCGCTACTCCCGATGGTTGCTTCGGACGCCGCGTTCGCCAAAGTGCTCGCCTGCATGGCATTCTCGGCCGTGTGTTTAACGGTGGCCGTCAGTTGCTCCATGCTTGCCGCCGTTTCTTCCAGGGACGCAGCCTGCTGTTCCGTTCGCCTTGACAAGTCATCGTTGCCGGCTGAGATCTGGGCCGACGCCGTCGCGACAGACTCGGCGGTCTGGTGAACATGCCGGACGACGTCAGACACCCGCTCGTTCATGCTTCGCAAGGCGTCGAGCAATTGTCCCGTTTCGTCAGTCCTGTCGACGGTAATTTCGCTCGTGAGGTCACCATTTGCAACTGCCCTGGCGACGGTCACGGCGGCCCCGATGGGGCGGGTGATGCTTCGGGTCATGAAGAAGGCAAGCAGCGTTGCTGCAATCAGCGCGGCAATCGTGACCACCACGACAGCGACTTCTGCGACTTGCGCCAACTCCGTAATCGTCGCGCCCTGTTCCTTCGTGCGCTGTATGACGATCTGGATCAGTGCATCCAGCGCCATGCCGATCGGCTTGTCTGCGCCGGCGACACTCCTGTCCCGGACATCAATTGCTGCTCCCGACGCGACAAGCGGAGACAGTCGGTCCATCGACGCCCGATAGCCTGTCGTTGCGTCAAAAAGCACTGCACTTGCCCTCTGTTCATCTGCACCGAGATGCCCTCCGGTTTCGAGCGCTTTGACCGCGGCGTCGATGTCATCCAGGTTCGCCAGAAACTTCGCCTTGTAGTCGCCCCCCCGAAGCACATAGTCCTTGTAGTTATGAACGGCGTCGCCGAAAGTGCCTTTTGCGTGCTGCAGAATCTGTAGCCTCGTGAGGGTGACCGATTCAAAATCGGTCCATTCATTTGTGATTCTCGTGAGCTTGACGAATGCCGTCGCGCCGAGCACCACAGTGAGGAAGGCTGCCAATGAGAATGCGATTGCGAGTCGCACTCCGATGCGGAGATTTCTGAAACGACGGAAAATACCTCTCATGATTTGTCCATCTCCTGTCGTGAGAACCGGGGATTTTTTCGGATGAGTCGCCGTTGGTTTCATCGGATCGCTCAGACTCAAAGCGGATTCCGGCGGTGTGCCACGCACCATGTATTACGGCATATTTCCGCTCAACCTTGAGATAAAGGAATCCCAGGAGGTCGCAGGCAAAGGGTTGCGACTGGATAATTTTTGTGTCAGGTTTTCCTGGCAATAGACGAAGTTAACTCAGGGGCGTGAGGTGGCCTGGCTACCCTTCAGGCAGTGCTCAGGAATTTCTGCTCGCATTTTCGACATCCTGCCGGATTAATCGACAGCACTTCCTCCGGACATCTGGCGAAAGTCTGTTGTCCAGTTTCGAGTCCTCTCCGGGGAGGTTGCTGCACTTCGGTTCTGTGTGTGGTACGCACATCATTGCTGAGTGCCCCGAACAGCCACACATCGTCTTGCGAGACGCTCCTTCGCAAATCGGATGTACACACGCTCGCAGCGCCCAGCGATGGGGGCATCGAGAAACAGGGCAGGAGGTACAGTCTTCGTCTGCTATGAAAAAAGTCGAGCGTCCCTTGTGGGTCGCGTGCTACCGATCGCAGCATTACGAGGTTCAAGTTGCGCATGCCCTTTGCATGAGACGGCACCCGGCCGAAACCGGACCCTCGCGAAGGTCCGGTTTCGGGTGCCCTATTTAAGGGGCCATGCGGGCCTTGGCGGCAAGCTCCTCGCTGCGCCACCGCGTGGTCGACGCAGGCCTGCTTGGCAGCATTAAAGCGGTTCGCATGAAGTGACGCCACAACGACGTTGACAACCGCCGCTTTTTTCCCGCCAGTAGGGCGCTTACCCCACGCCGAAGTAAGGTGGTGACCCATGCCAAGCTTCAACGCTTGCCTGCACAATTTAAACAACAACGACACGAACGACAACAGCGACAAGCCACCCCCGATCCCCCCTCGCACACGTCATTTGAGGTAAACGGATTGCAATGTTTGCAACGCTAACTTTTGTTGTTGTGATCTGCTCCATATTGAAGCGCCGATCCGGGGCAACCGATGCTGCGCATACATATCTTGAAGCTGGATGAATAGCAGCGCGTAGGCCGAATCTTATTCGGTCGTGCAGAGGGCGTGATGGGCATACGTTCGTGGTTAACGGAGTTTCTCAACAAGGGCTATACAGAACAGACTAGCGCGCGTCTGCACAGTGCTCTGTCTAGTTACCGTGTGGCGCAGGGCATCATCGGGTGGCTCGTGGGCGATTCGCCACAGCGGGAAGATCAAGACGGCTGGCTGCGGGACCAGCGGTTGCGCCTGTTGATCGATCGTGGCCTTGCCCTGCGCGACACCGGCGACAACCTGGCGGCGCTGGCCGCCTACACCCAGGCCATCGCCATCCTGGAGTCCCTGCGCCAGCAGCTGGGCGTGCAGTTCACCCCCGACATGGCCGATAGCCTGGCCACAGCGTACAAGAACCGCGGCGATGCCCTGTGCGACACCGGCGACAACGTGGCGGCGCTGGCCGCCTACACCCAGGCCATCGCCATCCTGGAATCCCTGCGCCAGCAGCCGGGCGCGCAATTCACCCCCGATATGGCCGACAATCTGGCTGGGGCGTACAACAACCGCGGCGACGCCCTGTGCGGCACTGGCGACAACTCGGCGGCGCTGGCCGACTACGCCCAGGCCATCGCCATCCTGGAATCCCTGCGCCAGCAGCTGGGCGTGCAGTTCACCCCCGACACGGCCGATAGCCTGGCCACAGCGTACAAGAACCGCGGCGTTGCCCTGCACGAAACCGGCGACAACCCGGCGGCGCTGGCCGCGTACGCCAAGGCCATCGCCATCTGGGAGGCCCTGCGCCAGCAGCTGGGCGTGCAGTTCACCCCCGGCATGGCCAACTATCTGGCCAAGACGTACAGGTTGCGCGGCGCTGTCCTGCGCGGCACTGGCGACAACCCGGCGGCGCTGGCCGCGTACGCCCAGGCCATCGCCATCTGGGAGGCCCTGCGCCAGCAGCCGGACGCGCAGTTCACCCCCGACATGGTCCTCAGTCTGGCCCTGACGTATTTGAACCGCGGCGTTGTCCTGTACGGCACCAGCGACAAACCGGCGGCGCTGGCCGCGCACGCCCAGGCCATCGCCATCCTGGAATCCCTGCGCCAGCAGCCGGGCGCGCAGTTCACCCCCGATATGGCCAAGAGCCTGGCAGTGGCGTACGACGTTGCCACGTCGATGGGGATGTCGGTGGGTGACCGTAGCTCTCGGCAACCAGGGATCATAGCTTGGCTAAAACGCGCAAGTCAGCGAAAACGTTAACCAAAGTTCCTGATAACAGCAGTCCTGTGCAGGTTTCGGCAACGATGGATCAACGGGATAGCGTTGCCGAAACTGGCTCTCACCTCGCCTTTCTCACCTGGGCGCATGCAAGGCGAGCTTTGAGAATCCTGCCCAGCGTGTTCGCTTCGGCGGATTTGCTCGCTTATGACCGATAGGAAATGCGCGACCGTCCGCTTTCCGTTGCTCGACCGCTATCGCCCATACTACGAACATCGAATGGCGGCCTGATCCGGCCGGAAGGCCAATTCAAACGGCGAGGGGCGGGACTCTCTGTCTAGCTCAATAGTCAGCCAAGCCGCGGCAAGATTTCGTCATCGGGAAACAGGTGCATTCCCGTGACAACGCTCGCGATACCGTCCAGATCCGGGAACAATGTTGCCTCCGTGACGCCCGCTGTCTTCAGCTGCAGGCGTAGCTTTACCTGGGTGACGTGCTACCCAACTCCGTAGGTAAGCCGCTTTTCGGCAAAGGAGACTAGAAATGAGCGTCTTTAATCGTCTTCGACGAGGCTGCGGCGCAGTGGCTATCGTGAGCGGCGTCCTGATACCGTCCGCCGGATTCGCGCAAACGCAGTCACCCTCCGCGGGCGCCGAAGTGCCCGCGCCGGAGAACGTAACGGTCGTGTTCGATGGTCCACTCGAACCGGCATTCAGCTCGCTGACCGTCAGCAATTCGACGGGTAAGCAGGTGAATACGGTGAAGGCGCAGGTCGATCCACGTCGTGTAGCCCCCGTTGCCGCCGGACAAGTACACGGTGCATTGGGTGGTCGTCGCCTCCGATGGACACCGTACGGATGGCGACTGTTTGTTCAGGGTGAAGTAGTGGACCCTGCGACAATAACCGGTTCGATCATCGTGGCCGCCATCGCGAACGTACTGTTCGCGTGTGCAGTGGGCGCCTGTCTTGCGGTGTTGATGCTAGACAATGCATCGCCGCGCATGCAGAGCCGGTTGCAACGGATCGTAGCCGTTTGCGTCGTCACGTTGATCGTTGCGGATATCGCCAATTTGCTGTTTGAGACTGCACTGAAGAGCGGGTCGGCGCCGGGTGCCGATTTTTCGGTGCTAATCCCGATGCTGACCCAATCGCATTACGGCGCAGCGTGGTCTACAGGACTTGTCGCCCTGATCGTGTGGGTGCTCCTGTCGGTGGCGCCGCGAGCGTTCGGGCGGCCGGCCCGGATGACTGTCGCGCTGCTCGCCGCAGCCGTGTTCGCGTTTAGCAAGGCGGCCTCAAGTCATGCGGCCGGCGCCGGCGACTTTTCGCTGCCGGAGTGGATTCACTGGATGCATATTTGCGCGACGGCAGCCTGGGGCGGGCTCGTGATCACGAGCGGACTCCTCGTGCTGCCCGGGCTGCGGGCCGAAGCGAGCGGAGAAGACCTCGCGCACTTCGTCGGGCGCCTGTCCGCCGCTGCAGCCTTCGCATTGCTCGCGGTCCTCATCACAGGAATTTACAACGCCAATCGCGGACTGGCTGGCTCTCTCGTGCCGCTCGCACATAGCGACTGGGGGCTCATCCTCAACGCTAAAATTGGGCTTGTCAATGCAGCGATCGTCCTGGGCGGAATCAACCGGCTGGTTTACCTACCACGCATACGGCGCGCAGCATCGCACAGTGCTGCGGCGTCTTCGTTCCAGACGATTCTGAAAGCGGAGGCAGTCGTCATGATCGGCATCCTGTCGACCGCCGCTGTACTCGCCCACACAATACCGGGCTCGCACCCCAGCGGGTGGTCGTGAATTGACATCTCCGCTCCGCTAAATGCTCGGTTGTCGGCGGTTATTGTCATCGGCGAACCCGCTGGCCTCAAGACAACTCGTGGCACCCGATGCCGCGCTCACCCTGGAGAAGCAAGATGAAATCGAACCTCAAATGAACACCTGCGACAACTGCACCACGCGGAAGTCTGCACCCTTTCAGGTCAGGGCAGATCCTGAACCCCTATGCGGGCTATTACCGCGTGCCATTCGCTTTTTCCGCGTTCTCATTCCACTTGCCCAACAGCTCCCCTTGCGGATCACCTGCAGTAGCCAAATCACTGGCGTGGGCGGACATTTGGACTTACCACGATCCCGTTCGTGCCGACCCGATACTGCCGGGCCTATCCGTTTAGCATCTGTCTATTCCCCGATGGCTCCACGACGACGTGCTTCCAGCATGAAGGGAAGCAACCGGCCATCTACCATTTTGGTCAGAGCCTTGCAGCAGCATGGGCTCTTTCGGCTTAACGAGGATTCCGTCAGCAGTTCACTTACGTTGTGCATGCGGAACTTGCCTCGCCCCCACACCGCACGGCTGCTGGTAGTGTCGGCTCCTTCACTGTCGCCAGGGTGAACCGTCTTCTGAAGGGTACTTTGTCCCCGGAGCTCGTTACCAATCGCGCACGTCCGGGTAGGCAACTGCTGGTCGTACAGCAGATCACCGCTTCAACCTCCTCTATTCCAGTTGTTGAATGTGACAAGGCAAGAAAGAGCTTTGCCATCTACTACATGCCGCATAACGCGCGGCTGACCGTGACACGTGTCGCACCAACAACGTGACCATACCCACCGGACTGCCCGCAACTCCCCCGACATGCTTGCCCGCATGCCTATGCTTCTATCATCTGACAATTACCCCGCATTCCGCTGTTAAAATCGCGCTTTTTTTGACTTCAGCGAGGAGTGGATGTGATTGTGAAACTAACAAGGTCATTATCGGGTGCGGCAGTTGCCGCGAGTGTTGCGTATGCCATGCTGATGCCCCTGTCCCAACCTGCGCAAGCGCAGGTCGAACCCCTGAAGGCTCCCGTCTATGGCGTGACGCTGGACGACCTGACAAAGCTGGACGCGATCGTCGCATCGCTGAGCAACCTGCCGTATCGTCCAACCGTTCGCGTTGTGTTCGATCCGGGCACGTCGGCGGCGGATTACTACGCGCCTCTGTTGCGCCTGCACGCGGTCGCGAATGTCATGGGCGAAGTGATGGATTCGTACTACTTTCCGACCGACCTTTCCACATACAAAGCGAGGACGCAGGAGTTGGTGTCGACGCTGAAGAACACGGTCGATGTGTGGGAGATCGCGAACGAGATCAACGGCGAATGGCTACGTAACGATCCGAGCGGCACGACCACGGTGGTGAATTCGGAAGAGACCCAAATTGGTCAGATGGTCGCGGCGGCAAACACGATCGTCAAATCGGCCGGCGGCAAGACGGCCGTCACGCTCTACTACAACGACGACAGCAAGGGCAACAACTGCTGGGAAAAACCGCAGGATTATTGGAAGACCTGGCCGACATCCTTCCTCCCCGCAACGGTGCGGCAGGCCGCCGACTACGCCCTTTTCAGCTACTACCCGTATCAGGATTGCCCGGGGCTGTCGCCGTCCTGGAGCGCGGATTTCAAGGCACTCGAAACGATTTTCCCGAACGCCAAAGTTGGATTTGGCGAAATCGGCACTTCCGACACCGGCGCGCCGGCCTCGGTGCAGCAGAACCTGATCAAGACCTATTACCCGATGGTCGACAGCATGGCCGATCCGAAGTTTATCGGCGGCTTCTTCTGGTGGTATTACGCAGAGGAAATGATCCCATATTCGACCAGCACTTACTGGCAATTGCTGCGCCAGACCATCATCCCCCTGAAAGCGCCCGCCTGAGGCGAGTCGCCCGATGACCAAGCCGGACATCGGGTGACCGTCCGATGACGCAACATGGAAGAAGCCTGTTCGGCGCAGCCGCGCCGGACAGGCCGGAGCCGCCCAGACGTCCCTCGCTCCCTCCTGATTCCGCCCCAATAATCGGTCTTCGAAGCGTCAATGGCTCGACTCCTGCCGTGCCGAAGCGTTTGGCGCCAGTTCGCGAACGAGCGTGTCAGACACGTAGTGCGGACCGTCGAACAGCCAGGCAGAGTAACCGCCGTAGGCCTGCAACTGCACCCTCAATTCGTCAGCGGTTGCCGGGCGGAAGGTGTTCTGTCCTGACGGTCGAAAAGCCTCGGCGATCACGCGCACGCGTCGTTTTCCCAGACGGGACGAAAGCGCATCCAGGTAGTTCCGCGCGACATAGGGCTCGCGTGCGTACACGCCACAACCATCCTGGAAGAACACGCCCACGTCCGCCGGCAGCCAGGATGCGAGCCAGTCTGCCAGCGCTTCTCCCCCAATATTGGATCGATCGTAGACCGTTACCCAAAGAGGGTGCGGTAGCCGTTGCAGAATCCCGGCGAGCCTCGGCGCATCCTGCCATGTCGGATCGATCTCGACGGGGAAGTAATAGCCGGTCACGTGCAGCGGGGTGGGCAGACGCGCAACCGCTGCCGAGAGATCGGCGAGCCTGGCTACATTGGCGCGCGCCCGCTTCTCATCCTGGTACCCGGCTAGCCCGAGGATCACGTTGCGTGCCCAAGGCTCACGGCTGATCCGCTCGAGGTCCGGAAGGTGTGCGGCGACAGACATCCCGGCGTTGACAACGAATGAAGTATCGTCGACGACGATCCACTGGATCAGCAGATCATGCACGCCCAGCAATTGCCAGTTCCCTACGGGACGAGCCGTTGAATTGTCCGTCTGCCAGACGATGCCATCAACGTGAACGTCGGGCATCGTGCAACTGCACCCAGCTGCCAGTAGCAGAGCACCCACAGCCGCCATGAGTTTGGCCCGACAGCACGAAAGCCGGCGTGTTATGGCCGGCATCCGATACCGGGTTCGCATCAATCGAACCCAACGGCGGCAGCATCCGCGAGTCTTCAGAGTCGCCTCGAACGAACGCTCTTTCATCGTTGGATCCCGGCATGAATTTTTTCCCTTCATCGCAGATCGTCAGGCCGATGCGTCGAAGACGGGGCCGCCCTCTTGGGTAATTTCAAAACCACAGCGTTGCGCGCACCACCAGCCCGCGCGCGCGCGTCGCAGAGGTCAGCGGAAAGCGGTATTGCACCGTCACGTCGGCCCAGCTTGCAGGCGCGCTAAATCGACTCTCGCGAAACCAGAAGCGAAACTGAATGCCGGGCCCGATGCCAATCGCTGTTTGATTCGTCTCGCGGTTGTCGTGATCGCCTGCGAGCGCGAGGTGAGGATAGACCGTCAGGTGGTCGCTTATCGCAGGCAGCCGCCATGTATGTCCGTAACGCAGTTCCGAATAGATGATATATCGCCCCGCGCTGACAAAGTACGCCGCTTCTGCGTAAGCTTGCCAACTGCGCCAGCTCGGCTCGGTCACCCGTAAATCCGTACCGGCTTCTGACGAATAGCCAATGCGCGCCAGCCAGTCGTTCACTGAAAGGTTGCCGACGCGGATCAACCGCTCAGCGGTGAACACCACATTCTGGTCCGCGATGGGCTTGTAACGCGCGCCGACGGATGCTTGTACTGTCGGCCCGCCCGTCACGTTGCCCGAGCCATCGTAGGCGGTGCCATAGCCACGAACAAAGAGCTGAAAGATTCGCCCGTTCTGGTAACCGATCTTCGGCGGTTGCCAGTACGCCTCGATACCAGGCTGCAGCACGCTAACCGTGCCTTGCGGGCCGAACGCGGCGCCCTGGTATGGCACACTGAGTTGGAAGCCCCACCTGCGCTCCAGCTGCTGGACTTCCCGGCGATAACCGAACTTGCGCTGCTCATCGAATGAACCCTCGGTTTCGTCTGCATCAAGACTGCGCTTGAAGTATTCGATGGCTTTGTAGTTTTCCCCGATGCGCTTCGCGGCATACCCGGCATCTGCCAGGTTGCCCGCGTTCCCGGCGCCGCCGGCAAAGCCTTGCCGAAATGCTTCGAGCGCCGTGTCGTCCTTGCCCTCGCGCAGCAGGTCATAAGCCTTCTGAAGCATTTTCATTGCCGTATCGTCCGTCGGCGGCGGCTGCTGCGCGAGCGCGATCAGCTCGGCTGCGCTTTGCCTGTCTTCATCCGTTGATGCGTGACTTTGGGCAAGCTCGGCCGCATGAATCGCCCCCTGCCGATCACCGTTGCGCAGCCGCAGTTGCGCGATCCGGATCTGTACTGCCGTATCCGGGTCGTCCTGAAGCGGCAGCAGTGCTTCGCTCGCCTCATCGGGATCGTGCGCAGCGAGGGCGCTGTCGGCGAGAGCGAGACGCAGGTTGCGCTGCTCCGCCGCATTCCATTCGCCGGTCTCGAGGGCGGCCTTGAAGTCCCGCACCGCGACGTCATAACGCCCTTCCCTCTGTGCGAGAAAGCCGTGCTGAGCCAGCACGCGACCGCTCGTGGGGAAGCGCAGAAGCAACGCCTCGGCCTGCGCGTCGGCCTGCTCGATCTTTCCTTCCCGGATCAGGACGTCGAGCAGCAACAATCCGAGCTGTTGGCTCGTAGGCTGCACCTTGAAGGCACGCGACGCGAAGTTCTCTGCGCGCGGCAGGTCGCCTGCGTCGATCGCCTTATACGCGGCGTCCGCGAGGCGGTAGGCTCTCGGGACAAGCGTCTCGGGACCGTTCGCCTGCGCGTGGAACGCGATCGACATGAGGGCCGCCAGCCCGCTCATCCGGATATGCAGGCTCAAGCGCGCTGCGCGTGTTTTTTTTGTGTGTTTCATGCGCCCCCCCCGGATTGTTCTGCTGGCGGGACGTGCTGGAAACAAACTCCCTCCCTGCCGCGTGCGCGTTCAAGCTCGACAAAACGCGCGTGCCGCGCCAGTTCCTGGGCGATTTCGGCGTCGCTTGCAATGAAGTAGGCAACATTCGCATTTGAGCCGCGCCGCATCAGTTCCCGCTGGTCCACGGTGAGCGGGCTTCCGATCGCCACATTCAAGGTTCCGTCTTCCGAGGTCGAAAAAGGAACCGCCCGATAGGTGTACTGCAACTCGAACGCGAGCGAATCCGCAAAGTGGCCGACGGCCACATTGGCGAGGCTTACGCGCGGCAGCTCGGCCTGTTCCGCGAGCGCATCGGCCAGCGTTTCCGCGCTAATCGCGTCGCTCTCGATGAGCAGTTCCCCAAGGTGCCTGCCGCTGCTGACCTGCCGCTCGAGACACGCCTGCAACCGGGCCTCCGTCAACACGCCCCATGCAACGAGAATCTCGCCGAGCTTGCGCCGCGCCCTTCCCAGCTCCTCGTTGGACAAATAGGTGTGGCTGGTCTTGTCCCATGCAATCGGCTTGCCGGTCGCGAGATGCCCGATGAAGATACGCCATGCACGACAGACCGCGAAGAAATTGATCAGATTGTTGACGAACAACCTGGGTAGCGACAGCAGCCCCTGCAGCGGCCCGTTGAGTTTACTGACGAAATAGTATCGTTCGCCCAGGCGGACGAAGAGCATGGCCGCATTGATCGACAGCAGCGGAAAAATCGACTGCCCCAGAACGCCCACCGGAAGGCTGGAGTGGACCACATACCCGGTCTTTTCTAGTACGGCGAGCAAAACGAAATTGACCAGCACGCCGTAGGCGATCACGGAAAATACCGACGTCACCATGCCCTTCCGATCGCGGAAGAACATATAGCGCGCGCGCCAGTCGCCTTTCCAATGCAACTGCTGCCAGCCCTGGAAGGCAATGCCGAGAATCCAGCGGGTACGCTGGCGATACGCTGTGCGAAACGTGCTCGGAAAATATTCGCGCGTCGCCAGAAGTTTGCATGCCCTGGTACGTCGGCCGGCGCGGCTCGGTGCGGAATCGCTCGCGGCTTCCGAAATCGGGAAATGCGCGAACGTCTCCTTCATTCCCAACGCCCTCAACCGAAAACTGAAATCGTAGTCTTCCGTGAGCGAGTCTGTGTTGAACGGACGGCCATCGCGTTCCACCATCACAGCTTCGATTGCCCGACGGCTGTAGCACGATGCAACCCCCGCGCCCGGGACAATGCCGGTCAGACGCTGACGCGACGGAATCTCCTTCTGATGCATCTCGCTGAAATCGTCCATGTAGGTGCCGGCAACGAACTCGTTCCACTTGCGCGGCAGTGACAGGACGGGCAACTGAACAAGGTCATTGTCCGCGACTGCATAATTGAAGTATTTCAGTTCGATGGGATGAATCACGTCCTCGCAGTCGTGCATCACCACGCCTGCGAAGCGGATGCGATGCGTCTCTTCAAAACGCAAGATGGCGGCGAGGATCCAGTTCAGGCAGTCGGCCTTGCATGTCGGTCCGTCATTCAACACCGTCGCACGCGTGACCCGGCCAGGATAGCGCCGCACCATGCGCTCGACTTCCGCGGTTGTTTCCGGATCATTGTGATAAGTGCCGACGAAAATCACATAGCGCTTGTACTCCATGGTCGCCAGCGTATTTTCGACCATCCTGGCGATCACGTCGTATTCTTTCCAGGCAGGCACCATGATCGCCAGATGGTGCTCCTCCAGGGAACGCAACATCTCCAGATCGACAGAGGCGGCCTTTTCACCACGCAACATCCGACCGATCTCGAATCCCCAGTAATAGACATCCAGAGCAAGATCGTCGAGCGTGCTGACGAAAATGATGAGCGCAGTCAATAACGCAACGGCGTTCAACCCGTCCAGATACGCAAGCCAAATAGATGTTGCGAGCATTTTGGCCTCACCGATTCCAGATTTTTATCGACGCGGTGCTATCCGTGCCGTTTCGATGCAGGGAAACTACCCCTGCCCCCCAATATCCCAACAGGACCCAACGAGAAACGCTCGCGGCTCAACGTGACGATCCATCGACGTTTATGTCCCGCGATTTGGACCGATGTACGTGTCAGTCACACAGAACGCAAAGCCCACATGAGCAATCCTGTGTCCGGATCCTGCAGCGAATGTCGCTCTCAATCTGTACGCACTCCCACATCGCCGGCGAAAAAACAAACATTGCTTAGGACATTTAAATTAATAATTAACTCATTGATCAGACTAACAACACGACATAAATGACTGTCTTATTCCAGACAAGCACGCAACGGGCGCTCGCATATCACGCAGACCGATCGAGCGTCGCTTTTCCAGACGCTATGCAGTCGTGACTCGTCCGGATCGGTGCCCACGCGCCGGCCATTGCATGGATATCGAAATGCAGACGAGCAACCGGATAATCGCCGTTTCTGTCCGCGTTCATACCTGCACGCTCCAGTGGCGTCCTGATGGGCGTTGAACATACTCCGCTGCGTCAAAGCAACGGCATACACTGTCCACCAGATCCAGACGGCATGTGAACCTCCAGTCCTTCCCCGCCGTGGCCGGTACTCTTTCATCGAGTTAGACTGACCTATGCCATACGCAGCGCATGAAGAGCCGATGCCACTGCGTTCTGAACAGTTACGGGTGGCGTGATTGAAACATTGCCCGCCGAACTTGTAGCTGGAATCTCCAATAGAGCATCAACGATCTTTTCACTCGCGTGTCCGTCGCCATACGGATTGGTTGCGTGTGCCATCGCATCGTATTGCGCGCGGTTTTCGAGCAGGCAGTTCACCTCACATACGATGCGCTCGGTGTTGGTGCCGACAAGACGTGCCGTACCAGCCTGCACGGCTTCCGGGCGCTCAGTGGTGTCGCGGGTCACCAGTACCGGCTTGCCGAGCGCGGGCGCTTCCTCCTGAATTCCTCCGGAATCGGTGATGATCAGATAGGCCCGCGACATCAGGAAAACGAAGGGAAGATAGTCCTGCGGTTCGATAAGGTGCACGTTGGGTTGCCGGCCAAGGATCGACTGCACCGGTTCCCGAACGTTTGGATTCAGATGCACGGGGTAGACCAACTGTATGTCCTCGTGCATCGTCGCGATCTGCAACAATGCTTCGCAAAAATTCCTGAACGGCTCGCCGAAACTCTCGCGTCGGTGTCCCGTCACCAGAATCAGTCGCCGCGACGGATCAAGAAACGGATAGTTCGACGCGATGCGTTTGGCGAGCAATTCATCTTCGTCGAGTTTGCGCTTCACTTTCAGCAAAGCGTCTATCACGGTATTGCCGGTCAGGACCACGCTTGCAGCCGGCGCTCCCTCGCTGAACAGGTTGTGCCTGGCTTGCTCGGTTGGCGCGAAGAGCCACGAAGACACGGCGTCGGTCACGCGACGATTCAGTTCCTCCGGCCACGGTGACCAGACGTTACCCGTTCGAAGCCCCGCTTCAACGTGTCCGACCGGGATGTAGCGATAGAATGCCGCGAGGCTCGCACCAAGAGTCGTGGTGGTATCGCCGTGGACCAGCACGACGTCAGGTTTCCAATCGTCATACACCGTGCCGACGCCCTGCAGTATTCCGGAGGTAAGGTCGCTCAGGGTTTGCCCCTGGCGCATGAGATTCAGATCGAAATCCGGAGTGATATCGAAGAGATCCAGTACCTGATCCAGCATCTCGCGATGCTGGGCGGTAACGCAGACCTTCGCCTCGATGTGACTTTGGGCCGCGAGAATGTGCACGAGCGGCGCCATTTTGATGGCTTCCGGCCTGGTCCCGAACACAGTCAAGATCTTTTTCATTTAAACCTCGTAATATTGTCGCTCTAGTACACCGGCACAGCCCTTTTTCGACCGCTAACCAGTGCGTCTCCATTGGCGCTTGTTGTCTGCCGGCTATTTCACGCCGGATCGTAAACAGTAGGAATTCCAAACAAGTCTCAGCACGCCCTCGTTACGTGTTCAAAAAAAGGCGCTGTTACGGAATGCCCTCCACTGCCTAACTGAAACCTCCTCTAACAATGTCCTTTCGCGCATGAATCTTTACTATGCGCAATAACAGCGAACTGCTGATTCAGAGTGCGGGACACCGGCGCGAGTGTCTGTGGGATACGCCTCACTGTGCGATCCACGCCAGAACTGCGCAGATCGCCCCCCTCCACAACCGCACCTTCGTCATTTAGCAGTCGTTCCGTCCACCCATGTATAACCGAGGCCGGTTATGCCGTTCACGAGGCTTTGGAAGTCGCTGAATGCCGGTAGCTTCAACTCGGGTTCGAGCCAGTAGGGATGAAAGAAGAATGACGCGAAGCCATCACGCACAACGAGACCGTATTGCGCATTCGTTATCAGTTGCTGCCATGGATAGGCGATGCACGAGAACGGATCGATGTTACAGATGTTGTACTGGATGCTACCCAGATTTTCAGGGATGATTCGCTCCCCGTAGTAATCCTTGTTGATGATGTACGGGAAGAACTGTCCCGCTGAAAAATCCTGATTGGCCGCGCCCGTACCCAACTGCGGATTGGTTGCGGTGTAATAGACCGCTCTCTGAAACGAGGTGGGAAACGCAAGCGCGGCAGCCGCGGCGGACAGTGGAGACATTTGGTATTGCGGTGCGGCCCAACCGACCACCTTATAACCGTTGAGCGTGAATTCGGCCAATCCATCAGTCATCCTGCCAGCAGCCCACGGCTCCGAATCTTCGTCCACCGGGCGATTCTGTACTGCGAACCAGAACTCGTAGTCGCTACCGCTGACGGCGTTTAACAGGTTCGGTGTCGAGTCGTATTGATGCGTGTAACCATGCATCACGATCGATCCGCCACGGGCAACCGCGTAGTTCAGCGCCGACTTCAATCCCGTCGCCTGCGCAAGGTGGATAGTCTCTGGAACGCCGCCGTTGTAAAAGCCGTTCGGATCGGTGTACACCGGAATCGTCGCCATCGTGAACCGGATTTTCTTCGAGTTAAGATAGTCCGTCAGCATTTTCATGGAACTCGTCGTGGTGTAGGCGTCGAGGTCCTCAAGCCGCACGAGGGCGCGGTGGTTGACGGGTGCGTTTGTTTGCAGAATGTCGTGCAAAACGTCGCAAATGACCAGATAACGGTCGGCTGGTCCGATATACGAAAACGGCATGTCCGCGAAATACCAGAACTTTCCCGAGCGCATGATGTACGGCGCAGTTGCTTTGCTCTGGCTATTTGTAATCGTCACCAGCGATTGCGCCTTGGTCGAGTCGAGCACCTGCGTTAGGCCGACATCCGGATCTGCGCTGACAACGCCATTCGAAGCGTTATACGCGTAGTACTTCACCATTGGCATGTTCTTGTACGTGACTGTGTCGTAGAAACCCGGATTCGGATTGCTCGACGAGGGTGTCGCATTCAAACCTGCCAGTCCAAGGAAACTGAAGCCAAATGTCTGATTGAAGGTGTACGCGCTGTTCCATGCGATTTGCCATAGGTTGTATTTGAACCAGACCACGGTCTTCGTGGCCGACATGACGTCGTTCATAAATGCGGTTGGAAGCGGATTGTTGTAATAGTCGCCAATATAAAACGTAGCGTCGTGGCTGCCGATCAGGCCGGACGTATAGTTTTGTACCGGCACAAGGTCGACCGTGGTGTTGAAGTGGCCAAGCAGGTTCCGCAGCATGATGCTGTACATCAGCCCAAGCTTCGAATAAGGATCGTTGGCCGGATTGTCATACAGGATCAGCGTGTGTGCCGTCGTGGCCTGCGCGTGCGCGGGAGCCGGCAGCATGAGCTGCGTGAGTCCAGCGAGCAGGACGATGACGAGAATGATCTTCTTCATGATGGATTCTCCCTAATCGCGCTCGACGGTATCGCCTACGTGCTTCACCTTTTTAGGATCGAAACGAGGCCGCCCGGTTTCCTTATAGGCATTTTTCCACTCTGTGTCGGACATGCCTGGCCTCACGTCGATCTGCGCCGAACCGTTCGGCAGCGGAGGGGCCTTGATCGCGGCACCTTGGCCGGGACTCTTGCCTTGCGCAGCCGCATCGAGTGACACAACGGCGACTTGAAATGCGACCGTGGCGGTCATGACCATTGCCAATGAGCACAATGGGCACTTGTACGAGGAATCTTGTCGAGAACGCATGGCTGTCTCCTGATTCGTTTATGCCGTGCTATGCATACCTAAGGAATCCCCGGTTATTCACATCTCGAACGGCGGACAGCAATCACGACGCATGTCCCGCCAGCTTGTTGCCCGGCCAGTTCGGCTGGCCTCGCGACCAGTCCGAAATCTGGCTGACAACCCGCGTTACCCACTTTTATTTGAAATTGACAGATCAACCGCTTACATCAACCCGCTTACTCAACCGTCACGGACTTGGCCAGATTTCGTGGCTTATCGACATCCGTTCCGCGCACACAAGCGGTGTGGTATGCGAGCAGTTGCAACGGCACAACGTGCAGAATCGGGGAGAGCAAGCCATAGTTCTCCGGCATCCGGATAACATGTAATCCTTCGTCGTTGACGATGCGCGTATCTGCGTCCGCAAACACGTAGAGTTCACCGCCGCGCGCACGCACCTCCTGCATGTTCGACTTCAGCTTCTCGATCAACCTATCATTCGGCGCGACGGTGACAACCGGCATGGCCCCGGTCACCAGCGCAAGCGGCCCGTGCTTCAGTTCGCCGGCGGGATAGGCTTCGGCATGAATGTATGAGATTTCCTTCAGCTTCAACGCACCTTCGAGCGCAATCGGATAGTGCAGACCGCGTCCGAGGAAAAGCACGTTTTCCTTGCGGGCAAACTCCCCTGCCCACGCGATGATCTGTGGCTCCAGTGCGAGCACAGCGCTGAGCGCCGCCGGCAAGTCCTGCAACTGCCTGATGTAGGTCGCCTCAAGCGTGGAATCCACGTAGCCGCGCAGCTTGCCCAGCGTTGCCGCCAACAGGAAAAGCGCCACCAGTTGTGTCGTAAAGGCCTTAGTAGAAGCGACGCCGATCTCCCTACCCGCCTCGGTAAGGAACGCCAGTTTGGTGAGGCGCACAATCGCGCTCGCTGCCACGTTGCAGATTGCGAGAGTGTGTTTGTGGCCCAGCGACTGTGCATGCTCGAGCGCGGCGAGCGTGTCCGCGGTTTCGCCTGACTGCGAAATGACGACGACGAGCGACCTCGGATTTGGCACCGAATCGCGGTAGCGATATTCGCTTGCGACCTCGACCTGCGTCGGAATCTTCGCAATCGATTCGAACCAGTACTTTGCGGTCAGGCCCGAATAGTAGCTTGTACCGCACGCGAGAATCAGCACACTGTCGATCTTCGAAAAGACCTTGCCGGCCACCTTGTCGAAAAGCGGCGAATCGAGTGAACCTGCTTTCGCGATCGTGTCGCGAATCGCACACGGCTGCTCGAAGATCTCCTTCTGCATGAAATGCCGATACGGTCCAAGCTCGACCGCGCAGCCGCATGCCGCGACCGTGCGCACCTCGCGCCCGGCGTCGTGTCCGTCGCGATCGGCAATGCGTACGCGTTCAAGTGTCAACTCACAGACGTCGCCGTCTTCGAGGAAGATGAAACGGTCGGTGCTGTTGGCGAGAGCAAGCGTGTCCGACGCGAGGAAATTTTCGCCCTTCCCGAGCCCGACGACGAGCGGCGATCCCCTGCGAGCACCGACGACCGTGTGCGGCTGATCCTTGTGCATCACCGCAATCGCATATGCACCGTGCAACTGCTGCACGGCTTTGCGAACGGCCGCGAAAAGATCGCCCTGATAAACGCTGTGAATCAGGTGCGTGATGACTTCCGTATCTGTCTGCGTGACGAACTCGTAACCTTTACCGCGCAACGTATCGCGCAGTGACACAAAGTTCTCGATGATGCCGTTGTGCACTAGCGCCACGGTGCCGCGCGAAAAGATCGGATGGGCGTTGTGCGTAACGGGCGCGCCGTGTGTGGCCCAGCGTGTGTGGGCGATGCCTGTTACGCCGTCGAGATGCGCCTTGCGCACCTGTACATCGAGATCCGCCACGCGGGCGACGCTGCGGGCGCGACGCGGCTCACCGTCCGCGAGCACCGCGACACCGCAGGAGTCGTAGCCCCGATATTCGAGGCGGCGCAATCCCTCGATCAGGATCGGAACGATGTCACGTTGCGCAGCTGCGCCAACAATACCGCACATGGTGGTCTGTCCTTTACAAAACTTCCTGAAGACGACGCACGAGAAGGCGCGCCCGCTCACGCGGGCGCGCAGTATCGACGAGGTGGGACAGGAGCGTTGCGACGATCAGAGGATAGCGCGGCTTAGGTGGCGCGGAACGCATGTGCTTGCGAGCGCAAGCTGCCAAAATCACCCCATCCACGGCGATGGAGATGGGATGATTTTTTGAGCTGGCCATTTTGATGCACCAAGTCGAACGTCCGATTCACTACACTTACGCAGCGTCAGATGCGATGAGGTGCGCACGGAAGACTATTTGGACTTGCGGGCACCTGCGGCGGCGAGATCAACGAACCTCACTTTACTAAACAGGTCATCACAATAAAGCCTTGCTGACAGACCCGGTTCAGTGCGTCGCCGTCAAAGCATTTCGACGTGTTCTCATTGTCGTGCATGCCGGCTCACGGAGGTGGGGCGTTTCCCCATGGAAGTGTGGGGTTTCCCACATTTGGAAATCCATTGCGCTTTAATCACATCTATATATTTAGTCATACTTATATATTAGATCATACATATATACGCCGCCTGCCCATTCGGGCGAAGGCATGGCTTTCTGATATGACGATATGACAAAACAGCCGTATGTACAGCAGGATGTAGGGCGATTTGACTTTCTTCATCACGCGTATCCTACGCGACCGCGTATGCCGTCGACCGCAATAAAAGTGTCACCAGTTCGCAAGTGAAACTGTCACTTGGCCTCTGCGAAACCGTCGTGCCCATAAATCTGCAGAAGATTGAATTGGTTGGCACACGCGAAATAAAAGTGTCACCGCCAACGTTCAGATGGTACGTCGCTTCGAGTCGGCAACGTGACCGTCTACGGCAAAGCCGAAGTAACCGGTGCTGTGACAGCCTCTGTCCGGACGGAGTTAGTTGAGACTCCCAAGATATCTAACTGCTGCGAAAGGCATTCATCTCGAATGCTGAAGCGCTTCCGAATTGTTTGCCGTGAAGCGTGACGTATTGCGTCCATCCCGAGACAACTGTCACACAGGTGTGCTATCGCCTCAACGAGTTTCGTCTGCGAAAAGAAGCCGACCAGCAATCCATTCTGCCCAGTATCAATGAGCTCCTCCACGGGTGGAGTCCTAGAGCCTATTACTATGGCACCCGCTGCCATCGCATCGATGCATCGACCACACTGCTGTTCGAGTGCAGGTCGATTCCGCTAAACTTTTTCATGCCGGCCTTCTGTGCGTCACGTCGGTGTCGCAACCCTGACTCTACGCCAGCCGTCCTACCGGAACGGCGCGAGGCCGGCTATATGATTATCAAAGCCCTGCAGACTGCATCTGGACTGTGCGTCGGAGAGCTGGATCACCGATCTGGCAGCGCAGATCACCAGATCCAGTCCTGATGCGGCTCGCAGACAAATCTAGCCACCTCACGAAACCCGCAAACCATTGAACGCTTTGCGGACCAACGCAGGCGTACGTCGAACGCCGAATCATACTTACCAGCTCGAGTCATATAACGGTGGCCCCCTGACTGATGGCAGATGAACGCGGCGTATCTCAATACGCAATATATGGACCCTTTCCTCCAGGCGTCGATTGTTGCTCGACGGCAGTATAGATGTTACGCCCGTAGAAAAATGGCATGCCCCAGACGAACATCGTCGGGGTGCCGAATTCCGGACCGGCGAGCAGCGGCATCACCGAATCGCCGGCATGATTCAGCCTGAGCTCCGCGGCATTACCTACATCAAATGAGACAGCACTGATCGCTCCATTCACACCTTCAATCATTGCGCTCAACTGTTGGGTCGATGCAGGGCAGTAAAACGCGTTGTTTGGAGTCGCGCAGATCGGTAGCGCGCTGGTTCGAAAGAAGAGCCCGGTCGAGCCGCTGTCCATGACGCTCCTCGAGTAGGTCGTGCCATTTTGCACTGTGCTGAACGTGCCGGTGGACGGACTGACCTCGATCACCTGCGCACTGCCCAAGCCGTTATTGCTCTGTGTGCCAATGCCAAACACCAGTTGCCCGCTGAGCGAGGCTTCAGCGCTTGACGACGCGGCTGGCAACAGCAAACTCGAACCGTTGTTATCGGTCGCGAAGTAGGGAATCGGATTGGCAACCTGCACGTTTTCGGCGACGGCGATCGACGTGCAACTGGTCCCGACGCAACTGTAGTAGGTCGCCGGCACCGCATTCTGCATGCAGGCCGGACCGCAATCGTGCTTGAACACGCCAATGCCGAGCACTCCGTTGGACGCCAGACTCGTAGGGGTGTTCCGCGACGCGCCGACACTGCTGCAGTCCGACGGCGTTGCGCTATAGTCCTGATCGATCACCTGAATCGGCAGCGACGCGGCTTTTTCACCGGAGATCTGTACATCGGCAAGCCGCACCGAGCCCCATGTATAACCGTCGAAGAACTGCATGCATTCGGCAAGCGGATTGCCCGCGCCATCCTGCTCCTGCGGCAGTGCCAAAGACACCGGCAATTGAGTGGCGAACACCCGCAGCCCCGAGGAGCCGGTGTCGACTTGCACGTGATCAATGGTTTGACACTGCGTCGTGCCCGGCACGCACAGCGTGACGCTGACGAAGGGTATGTTCGGCACACCGATTACGCCGAAATCGACGGTCACTGCTGCTGCGTTAGAGGCTAGCGCTTGGGGCGCGGGGGATATATTCGTGAGCGATTGCGCGGGTGCCGACGTGCCGGATGAACTGCTGCTCCCACCACCGCCGCCGCCGCATCCGACCACCAACGCTGCAAGCAATGTAGCGGCGAGCAGCTTTAAAAGCCAGTCTGAATTGAGGAGCAAACCCGGAGCGCGCATGATAGCTCCGTTATTGAATGACGCTGGCGTCGACCCCAGCGGGGAGCGCTTGCGGCAGATACGCGTAACCCGCGAACGCACGTAAATGGCCGCCCGAGAACACCACTAGCGCATCGTTCGAGACGGCAAGCGGGGTTGCCCGGCGCGTCGCGGTGGCCGCGGCGTATTGATCGAAAGCCTCGCCCAGTGCAGCCCTCAGGTTCGGCAAGGTCGGGCCTTCCCACGCGACGCCGAACACGATTCCGTTCGCCGCTACATACTCGCGCACCACGGTGCCCGACGGCAGCGTAATCAGATGCACCGTGTACGCGATTTTCGATGTGGCGCCGCGTGCCGTGGCATGCATGCGAACCTGGTCGCTGCCTACGCTGCCGACTCTTTCACCAAGGGCGGCCTGTGCGGGTAAAGACAGCGCACAAGTCACCACGAGCGTTGCACGAGCAATGCCGGTACGATATATCGCTCTCATCAGCTTCCCCTCCAGATGAAAACACCCTGACCGACCGCTTTCACCAGTGATATTTAATATGTAGTGCGAAATAATCGTACGACTCTTATGGATTTGTTTTTCGATGGCCCCACCGCTTCCGTCGAAAGCGCATTGGCCTTTCCATGATCACGCGTGCGAGGTTTTGGTATCGCTTCCGTGGATTGTTTCAGGCTTGATATCGGCCGCAACAGACTCGCTTGTGAGTCTCATACAGCAACAGCCGTGCCATGAGGGTGCAAACGCTTGCTACGTGACAAGCGGCGTTGTTCCAATGCGGTCGACAAGTGCCAGACAGGCGCCTAATGTTTCACAACCGTTACGTGTCAGAGGCTTGATCTCGTTGGAAATGATCATTTCCGCATGCAAGCGGTCACGTCAATGCCACCCCACGCGTCCAGCGCCCATAAGGCTAGAGCGAAGGTTCCTATCGAAAATTCAGCGCAGCCAGACGGCACGAACAAGAAGCGAAGTGCCGCAAAACCTGTCTCAACATTGAGACGGGATGGGGGTCGCATTGAACCGCACCAGGTTTTCCGGAGACTCCAACGGTTGAGAGAATGGAGTTATGGAAAACGTAAAGAAGAAGTCACCGAGGTATTCACCGGAAGTCCGTGAGCGGGCGGTTCGGATGGTCCACGAGCACGGTGGCGAGCATGAAACGCGGTGGAAGGTGAGCGCAATTGCGGTTATTCGTACTTTTCGGGGTGCCCTTCTATGAGCAGTAAGTTGTCAAGATCTTTTTCGAAATGACTTGCGTGGACATGTCCTCGTGCACCTCGCCAGCACGAGATGCTGCTACTGCAGTTAAATCTACCGCAGCGGTCCGAAGCCGATCATTGCGCTCGTGAGACCCAGCGTCGCCGGGTAGCCAGGCGCGGTTGCCCGCGCCTGGCCCCCTAAGAACTGTACGTGCAAGTTTCCCTGCATACAAGATCATCCGGCCGTTCACGGTTCAACCCAACACGCTGGTCGATCTCGTACTCGACTTCAACGCGTGTAAATCGATCGTCCAGAAAGGTAACAGCTCGTACGGTCTTAAGCCAGTCGTCACCGCGACGCCGACGGTCGTGAGCGGCACGATCTCCGGCTACGTTGCGCCGGCCGAGGCAGGGGCTACCGTTTATGCGGAGCAGAACGGCCACGTCATCACGGGCACCGTTGCCGACAGCAACGGACAGTTCGTGCTGACGCCGCTCGAGCAGAGTTCAACCAACGGCAACTATGATGTCGTCATCGTGCAGAATAACGTTGCAACGGGTATCGTGCGCTCGGTGCCAGTCGTTGTGAATACACCGACAGTCGTGGCCACGTCGTCAGCCCCGATCGCGCTGCCGGCTTCCGTCATGCACGTCGCAAGCGGGACAGTTCTGCCTGTCAGTGCGCAGGCCATCGTACGGGCATTGCAATCGATCAGCGGCCTTAACTACGAAATCACCAGCGCGAACGCCAATCTGGATACCGGCAACTACGCACTGAATCTGCCCGCGGCGGCGCCATTGACCGGCACCTACACGGGAAGCCTGCCGGTCGCGCTGTCCCCGGCCGCAAGTGCCGCCGGACAGTACACCGCAGAAGCCGATAGCGTAAGCGGCGCAACCCAGTCGTCCGCAGTCAACGTATCGACAACCGATCAGGCCAACGTCAACTTCAGTTTCTAACTGCTCACCACGCGATGAAGGAAGGGCGCAAGCCCTTCCTCGGAAAACCTCATGAAAAAAATCTTTTGTCTGCTGACGGTGGGTGCCGCCCTGTTGAGCGGCTGTGCGCTGTATGTGCCTGATTCGCCGGGCGTGGTTGTCGCGCCGCAAGGCGGGCCCCAGGGTGGTCCGGGCAACGGCTTCTGTCCGCCGGGACAGGCGAAAAAAGGGAATTGCTGACGAGAAGAGAGATGAAACACAGAGGGCGCCCGCAGGTGCCCTCTGTGTTTCATCAAGTCGAACGGCTGATTGTGTCGTGCTGGCTTTGGTGGAGCTTCGCGCTCACCCGCGCATGCGAGTGTGAACGCGCGTGATCTGTTTGAGCCGCATGAAGACTCTGACGGCTCGTTTGCGCGTCGGCACGGTCCGCCTGCGTGTCCGATCGATCCGCCGCGCGGGCAAGGCCGGCATCGCGGTCGGCTGAATTAAAGCCGTTGGTGTTGCTGAGGCCCTCGCTGCTCATGTGGCCGGCGGACATGCCGCCCGCGTTACCGCCCAGACCACCGTGTCCAGCCCCGCCGCTACCTCCCGCTCCGCCGCTTCAACCGTTTCCGCCTCCGTTGCCACCCGCTGCCGCAAAGGCCGACACGGACGCAAGTGCCACGAGGCTGGCGGCAATCCATTGCACTGTTTTCATTTTCGCTTTCCCAAAGGCCGAACCCGGCCCGATGCAGAGCCGACGAGGCGGCCCCCGGTCGACCCGACCGCACCCGGCAGAGATCGACCCGTTCCCGCGCCCCGGTTAGTTTCTGGGGACGTCACCACAGCGCTCCAAGGCAGGCGTTCTGCCTCACTCCGTGAAATACCTCCCTCAAAATAAATTGGCCTGCAGCGAAAACCGACATAGTATTGATCAGATAAATATTCCAATGGCCATTCGAGCAGCCGTAAACAGGTGCATGGGGAGGCCTATGGAAACGTTGATTGACAGGGAGATCGCGCATCTTGCGCGGGTGATGATGCCGTCGCTGGTTGGTGGCCCCTGCGGCCCTATACTGCCTGCGCAGTACTGGCGCTGGCGGCTCCACAGACTCCTGGACGCGCCTCAGCTGACTCAAGCTCAGCTTTGCGGGCTGGACAGCCTATTGCTGCAGCTGGATGCGTTTGACGTCAGCTGTGGCAACAGGCCGCGGAGTTCCGTTCGTGGCCGATTGCCGTCGGATGAGCGCGCTAGCCGGGACTGTGTAAGAGTCGGCTGATGCTCCAAGAGGGAAATTTGGCACCCTACAGATTGAGGGGCGGCCGGGATTCGTTAATATCTTAAGCTTCAGATATTAACGAATCCCGGTCGGACCTCTTAACGCCTTCCGACGGTTCAACACTCCGGTCGGTTACGGTCCAGTCAATCTCGCTTGCCTCGATGGGCGTCGCCGGCGTTGCCTTCCTCGCGCTCAGCGTCAGACGGTTTGTCCGGCGTATGCTCCGCCTTGTCATGCGGCGATTTCTCTGTCGTGAACAGCCGCCGTCCGATTCGATCCCCGATGTCCCGAAGAGAGGACCGCATGTACCAGGGCCACCAGGCAATGTGGTAGAACCACAGGCAAGCTCCGCGGTATCCCCTGAGCCACTCAGGGCGGATTCCGTCTGTTGGGAAACTCTCCAGTGAGCGATGTCCAAGCGACATAACGCCAACCGTCATCCAGGCGAACGCGATCAGCAGGGTTGGAAGCGACAGGAGGCAGGCCACAGCAAACAGGGCAAGCGGCAAACAGATCTCGAGTGTCGAACGCGTTCTCACGCCCTGTTCTCCCATTCAGAATCGAGCGACTTTCAGCTTACTCCCGATCGGGACGTTCGCCATATATGGACCACAACGCGGGCAGCTCGGCGCAACCAGGCGCAATGGGAGCCACCGTTTGATCATCGATTCTTGAATGCGAAAACGACAACGAGGACCGCGACAAGCACTGCAAGCCATTTCAAACTGGCGACAAGCTTGCTGAGCTTATCCACCAGTGCACTAATCGAATTCGTCTCGCTACCGGTTGTTTGCTGTTGCCCCTCGGGTGATCTCTCGCTGTGGTTGAGCGCGCCTAAGCGGACTTTCCCGAAGTCGAGTGCGAGATGAACAACGTATCCGCCCGCAATTTCCGGCGATTCCGCAGCGCTGTCTTCCTTGCCCGGCCGGAGGAACAGATACGCTTGCCCAGGGAAGTCAGCAAACACTTGCCTCGACGTATAAACGTTGCTCAGACACAGGCCGACCTTGACCGCAGCGAGCCGGCCGGCCTCAACGCCCTCGATGAGCGCCTTCATGCTGCTTTCCGGCACGTGGCAAGACGCCCACCACTGATCGGGTTCCTGCATCTCCCGGTCCGAGCGGTTATAGCCGAGCCTTGCAATTCCCAGTGGGACGTCCGAGAAAGTTGTACCGAGCGCGTCTTGCCATTCGCGAAGGCCATGCCGGTCTGCCGAACGGATTTCCCTGGCCGCGAACGAGATCTGGACCATGCGCGTGCTGTTCCCGGGTTCGCCAATAATTGACAGGCGAATGTCATCGAAGGAAGCGGTCCCGCGGACACAGGTAGTCAGGGTGGATTGCGTTTCTCCCTCTGCGGGTTCCAGTTGCTGAACGACCTGGAGATCCTGCAAGGTGAGCCAAAGTGAGCTTGCAGGGTAATACGTCGTTGCGTTGCCATCAGGCCCGACGTGTTCGAGCGAGTGGCCTCTGCCCTCTCTCACACCAATTCCACGGCTCCCCTCGCGATAGGCCACGCGTACTTTTTCATCGAGGTGTGGATGGGCGCTCGCCGCGAGTTGCTCCGGGTCAGGAGGTGTCAGGTAAGTCCTTGCCGCGCTGTTCAGGCTATCCAGAATATCGCCACGCTGGCGGATCTCCACAATGAGTTGCCGCTCGCGATCTGTCGATGCCGCACGGGTGCCTGACAGCATCTCGCCAAAACGATCTGCGAGTCGAAGTGCGTTGGGTGCCGCAGTTTCGGGCACCCCTTTCGGAATCTGCCTCGCGGTAGGATCGGTGCCAGGCGGCTGCTGCGGATCAGCGACCGCCACGAGTGAAGGCAGTAACCGGGTTAAGAGGCTCGCATAGTGGGGAAGTATTGGCAGAAATACACCGGCGAGAACCAGATTGAACAGCGTGTGGAAATCCGCAACCACACGTGCGTTGTCCGGTTCCATGGTAACCATGAAGCGGCCGATTGGTCCGAGCGCCGCGAGGGCCGCCACAACGCCGATTAATCGCGTGAGCAGGTTTCCGACCGGAAGCCGCTTCGATGCGGGATCGTATGGTCCCGTGCCCGCCAGCACGGGGTTGATGGCGGTGCCGAGGTTCGCACCCATCACCAGTGCAAACGCCGTATTGGGAGGAACCACGTTTCGCGCGCAAAGCGAGGTGATGAGCAGAACAGCCGCGACGTTCGAATCGGCGGCCCACGTCAAGCCCGCAGCGAGCAGAACATCGACGACCGGTACGGTGGAAGCAGCGCCCAGCAGCATGCGCAGGCTGGGGGCATCCTCGTAATCGGTCATCAGCTCGAGCAGATGGTGCAGCGCGAGCAGCATCAGGCCCAGACCAATGAACATGCGTCCCAGGTCGTGTGCACGTGTGTTCGATACCTTGCGGAACATCAGCGCGCCGACAAGAATCAGGGCCGGCGAAACGGCTGCCGCGAGGTCGAATGACAGTACCTGCACGATCAATGTCACGCCGACGTTTGCGCCAAGCATGACCGCAAGTGCCGGCACAAGCCCGACACCCCCCTCAGCAGCGAAGCCCTCAGTCATGAGTCCGGTCGTCGCGCTGCTTTGCAATACCGCGGTCGCGCCCGTCCCGGCCAGGAAAGCCCGGAAGCCCCCGCGCAGCGACCTGCCGAGGAGTGACCGAAGACCGGCGCCGAATGCCCGGTGCATGCCGGTTTGGACCATCTGGGTGCCCAGCAGCAGCAGAGCAACGGAGCCAGCGAGATCGATCAGCGTGAACGTCGTTATCATGATTCGGACTCCTGGCGTCCAACCGTTGCCCATGCGACTTCGCCACTGCCCCGCCCCTTGCGTGGCCGGGCGTCGCAGCGAATCGACGCCGGTTGCCTGAACCCCTTAAGCATGGCTGGCACTCCTGTCAGTACCCCGGCGTGTGGTCAGCACGCCCAGGTTGCATAAGCAAAAAAGTGCCCGATCGCGTAGTGAGCCAGTCTAACGCGATATCTTCCCGACTGTTGGAGGGGAAAACAACCATTCTTCACGGATTCCCGCATTCGGCATCGGGGGGCCTGTCGGTATGGCGTCTACGCGGTATTTCGGACAGGACTTACAATGCCCGATAAAGGTCTGCCGGCGTTACATCACCGCCGGTTTCGACTGATTCTCAAGAAATCAAGCGTGCAGGGAGAGAATGAAAGACAGAGCGACCGTGGTATGCGTGCGGGAAAACCGGATTCTGCTGGTTGCCAGAGAACGATCAAGATGGGCGTTGCCTGGCGGGGGAATCCGTCGGGATGAAACGCCCCTGGACGCTGCGCGACGTGAACTGTCGGAAGAAACGACGCTGGTGGCTATTGAGTTGACATACCTCTTTCAATTTACCGGTTTCAACACCTTGCACCATGTCTTTTTCGCTGACATCGCGCATCATGCAAGCGTGCAGCCCAGCAACGAAATTGCGAAGTGCAGATGGTTCGCCCCGGTCAAGATAGCGACGCTTTCCGCCAGCATCCCCACTCGTGGAATCGTAGAGCTTTTCTTCCGGTATATCCGCACTCTGGAATCGGACGACGTCCAGTGGATTTCGCAGCAGGCGGAACGGGTGAGCCCATGAACTGCACTTATCATTATCACGGATTCGATGTTGAGGTGGCCGTCGAGGCTGATTTCAGCTGGCTGGGACGCAGTGCGTTATCCAGCGCGGGATATGTCGCGGTCGTGAGGATCTGCAAGGAAGGTGCCGCTCTTGCCGTTTTCTCGCCGTTGCGTTTTGGCGAATCGCATGGAAAGCCATTTTTAAGCGAAGCTGATGCGCTCATGGGCGGCTATAGCGCGGGGCGACGTATCGTCGATGATTTATTCAGTGCATGATACCCGTCCACGCCGCCCTGGAAACAAAACCTTTCATCCACTGATGATCCAATAACGGGTGACTCCTGTGGGCGGACGGATGATCCGTTATTCTTCGATGCCCCGCGACTATCTCTCGTTGGGCGAAACCGGAAGTTCGATGTCGAAGCGGTTTGGCCGAACCCAAGCCTGCTTCGAACTTCCGCAGTCGGCTCAAGGCGTGTGGCAGCATCCAGAGAACTGCCATCCCCCTGTTTCTTACCTCGCCTTGCGCCCACAAGAGTGCGCCCGTGCCAGGCGCACAAAAAAGCCAAGGCGGTGAAGCCCTGGCCGAGGGGATTCTGCTGGTTGAGAGGACCAGCAGAATCCGAGGATGGCCACCGCGTCTGAGAGCGCGGCAACCCAGTCACAAGATATCGCCGTTTCATCGTCGCGCGAATCGATGTTTACCGCCATGGCGTACGAAACGGCGGCAACCGTCGCATAGGTGTTGCCAGTGCACGTTTGCTGATGAAACTCAGGTGCCCATCCATTCAGGCAACGATGCGATCACCCCCGGTACCGCAACAACAGGATAGCGAACGCAGTAGCTCAATGCCGGGCGTTGCTCCAGTGCGGCCAGTAGTGGTGGTGATCCAGCTGTCTGAGCCGTTTCCGACGCAATTGCTCCCGGTAATAGTGAGCGGCGACGAACACGGGTGCCATCGCCAGCACGAACGAACCCACAACGATTGCCACTGCTTCACTCATCGCAACCTCCATAGCAGAACTATCGGCTTCACTGCAGGTGTTGCCCCCCGTTGATTGCAATGTTGGCACCGGTCACGAAACCCGCTTCGCGCGAGCACAGGTACAGCACGAGTGCGGCGACTTCGTCGGGCTCTCCGAGCCGGCCGACCGGAATCTGCGGAATGATCTTCGTCTCGCGGATGTCCTCGGGCACCGCCATCACCATCTTCGTCGCGATATAGCCGGGCGAGATGGTGTTGACGGTGACGCCCTTCTTCGCCACCTCAAGCGCCAGCGATTTCGTGAAACCATGCATGCCGGCCTTGGCCGCCGCATAGTTGGTCTGGCCGAACCCGCCCTTGGAGCCGATGATCGACGACACGTTGATGATGCGGCCCCAGCCACGCTCGACCATGCTGTCGCACACCGGCTTCGTCATGTTGAACACCGAATCGAGATTGGTCCGGATGACCGCGTCCCAATTGACCTTGTCGAGCTTTTTGAAGCTGGCGTCGCGCGTGATGCCGGCGTTGTTGATCAGGATGTCGACCGGTCCGACTTCCGCGCTGATTTGCGTCATGCATCTTTCGCACGAGTCGTAGTCGGCGACGTCGACCGCGTACGCGCGGAACTGTCGCCCCTCGGCTTCCATCCGTGCGAGCCACTCGTTCGCACCGGTGTTGCCCGGCGAACAGGTAACCACGACCGCATAACCGGCGTCATGCAGCTTGATGCTGATCGCCTCGCCCAGTCCACCCATGCCACCCGTTACTACCGCGATCTGCTTTGCCATCGAATCGTCCTCACAAAAGCTGGCGTCATGCTCATCTGGAGCAACACTGCCTTCAGTCCTGGAACTGGATGTACTGGAAGGCGGGATTCCCTATCCATAAGGAATCCTTCATATATTACAGAAACCATACCACGGGCATCGCTGCCCGCGCCAGTTCTAACGCTTCGCGCCCGCCGCTACGGGAGCCTGTCCGGAGTTGCTTCGCACGGCCTTTGACGCTGAAGCTGTGAGTGCATCAAAATTACTCCCAGCAACCTGCACGGCCTGTTGTCCCGTTTTCTGCAGCGTTTCGTACAGGGTCGTGGTGGCGGTAATCGCGGATTTCCACGCAGCAATCGCTGCTTCGGAACCTGCGGGAGCGCTCTTCGCCGCTTCCTCGACAAGTGCCTGCACGCGAGCGTTATACCGCTCATACTGCGTCTGTGCGAGTTGTGTGACCTCAGCCTGCGTGGTCGACGCGATGTCCAACACTTGCCGGCTGTATGACAGCGATTTCTCCGCGAAGGGTCCGGTGAAACCTGCCTGCAGCGCGAACCACTGCTGCGGGTCTGTCGTGCCGGGCACCTTCGTCACGTTCTCCTGCGCCTCGGCGAGCGTGGACCTGACGACCTGCAGGTTCAGCGCGACCAGTTTCTCGACGCCTTCAAAGGCCTTTCCGGCCAACCCGAAGAACGCGTCGACGTTGGCCTTCGCGGCAGCAACCTGCTCGGGACTCAATATAGTCATTGTTGACTTCCTCAAAATCCGGTCCGGCGCGCGAAACCCCGATCGGACGGGTGTGTTGCGGCGGATCGCGATGCTGGAAAAATCGAAGTGCAAGGACGCCTGCCAGGCGGCACGCGTCGCGAGGACTTCGGACGGTCGTTACATCAACAGGCACTACAAACCAAACCCCAACTGAGAACCCAACCCCAACTGGGACGCTTCGTTCATGACTGTTGCTTCGGCGCGATCGCCGTGTGGTGCAGCTGCATTCGTGTCGAACATGGGGACAGCAGACGCCGCAGTTTCATTCAGGACCGGGAGGTAGACGCCGCAGATGTCTAGCGCATCCGGGCGACGGCCTTGAGAATGGAATCGCCGTCGCTTGTGACTTGAGGACGTGAGCGTCCTGACGCGAGGTTTTCCAGTGATATGAGTTGCTGCTCGAACAGCGTGTCGAGCTCGGCGCGGCCTAGATCAATCTGATCCGGCAAGGCCTTGATGAGCATTAAGGTAGCGAATTCATGGGGACTCAGCATATCGTCTCCTCGATTTAGTCTTTCTGCGCCGCGAGCATTAATTACCCTCTCCCTGCCGAATGGCGGCAAATATTTCCTTGGCGTTTGCTAAGCACGTTCAGGAAATCCTTACCGAGACGTCATCATAACTGCTCAATTTTCGAATGCAATATGTGAAATGCTTTTTACGGGTACCACCATTTTGTCTGATGAATATTTATGTATATTGCATGGCAGCGCGATGTGGTGCATAGCGCCACCGGCGATCCCAGTGGGTGCCTGACTGGCATGGCCCATGGCTGATCCTGACTACACACGATGTGTGAATCAATGACCTAATTAATGGTGCCAGTTTATGTTGAATGCATCGGATGAGTTTATATTTGAAGATTGCATTTATGGGCCAACGTCCATTTGAAGCGGTTATCCTTAGCCCGACATTGCGAAATATTTATTACAGCGCGTGAATCTGCTACGCCACCCACATTGGGATCGGCGCGAAGACGCAACAGGGTGATGCAGTGATCCTTCATCGAACAGCCTTCGCAATCGGGTTGACTTGATCGGCACACCATCCTGTCAGCGTTCGTGATGTGCATGCGTGGAATCCTGAATTGGCGCCTGCCACCGGGCAGCGCCCACCGTGAGCGTGCCCTCGCGACCAGCAGTACCCGGCCATCACGGATACACAGCATCGTTGCCCTGTCTTTCATAGCAGTCTGACCTCTTATGCGAGGCGCCGATTTTATGGCGACACGGACGATGAAGCTGCGTGATCAAAAATTCGGGGGCCTTTGAACACAGTTGCGGCAAGCGGCGATCCGCTCAAAGTGACTTGCAACCGAATTTCGATGTGCACTTCGCACACCACGGCGTCATAAAAATGTCACAATTATGCGTTTTCGGGCCGAGCGAAGCGCACTATTGGAATCTTGATTGCAATAGCGGTGTGCTGTGGCGGATGACTGCAAGCGGGTTCTCCGAGACCTGCGCGGCCGAAAGCCGTGTGAGGCATGCGAGCCTGCAAGCACGGCAAGTAAATGGAGCATGCCATGACACGGACGTACGAATACAACGGGTTCACCCTGCAGGTCGCAGTCGAATCCGATTGCCGCAGCGGCCCGGCAAAACGCGCATCGGCACATCCGGGCTATGTCGCGGTCGTTCGGATTTGCGAGGCAGGCAGCGCAGTGCCCCGATTGTCGCAACTCAGACTGGGTGAAGCAGGCGGCCACGCGTTCGAGAGCGAGGCCGACGCCCTGAATGGCGGGTACATCGCAGCGCGCACGATCGTGGACGACCTTTTCGGCCAGGACAATGCCGACTCCATCGTCATGCCATTGTGGCAGTCCCCGGTCACGCTACCTTCACCCGGGGTATTGCTGTCCTTCAGCGAACGCGCGAAACGGCCCGAAAAGGTGCACCCCCGTCGGGTGTGACTCTGGGGCGCCTGATCCAGAATCCGACCCGTTCCAGCGGAATCGACTGTCATTCTACGAATGTGCAAGGAAACCCCGGCAATCATCCAAAGGCCTCGCTCCATCGTTGAGTCTTCGTGCCCCTGCTGTCCGGTTTTCAATCATCCAGGGCTTCGCGCTCAAGTCGCTCGCGCGAAACGTGGCGTACATCCGTGCCCTTGACAACATAAATGACGAGCTCCGCCAGATTCTTCGCGTGATCCCCGATCCGTTCGATGGCCGATGCAATGAACAGGTAGTCGAGCGCAGAAGCGATGAGGCGAGGATTCTCGGCCATGTACGTTGGCAGCTTGCGCACAAAAGCGCGGTACAGGTCATCGATCGCCTCATCCTCGCGCATGATCCGGGCTGCCGCAACCGTATCGAGTCGGGCGAATGCAGCGAGCGCGTGATGGAGGATGGTTGCCGCCATCTGACCGGATGACTGGATCTCGGCAGTATTGACGTTCCTGCCCACACCGTCATCCGCGATTCGTCGCGTCCTCTTTGCGATCTTGCGTGCCTCATCGCCCGCACGCTCGAGATTGGTAATGCCCTTTGAGATGGCCATCAGTCGACGCAGGTCGGATGCGGCGGGCTGGCGTCGCGCGATGATGTTGCCGCACTCGGCATCGATTTCGACTTCCATCGCATTGAGTCGATGCTCCTCATCAACCACCTTCTCGACCAGGCCCATGTCGAAGCGGCTGAGCGCCTCCATCGCATCGTTCAACTGTGATTCAACCAGTCCCCCCATCTCGAAAAACCTCAACGACAGGTGTTCAAGGTCAGCGTCGAACCCGCTGGAAATGTGCTTGTCTGGCATTGAAAACTCCCCTTGCCCGAAAGAAGATAAACTGTTTGTACGGTTTGTCAAACCTGCGCAAAATCATGAAGCCACAGGCCACGAGGAACAGAAGCGGCAAACGACCGTATGTGCACACGGCTGCAGGTGCCAATAAGGCAGCTGCAGGCAAGGAGCCGGTTGATACGACGAAGGTTCGACATTCGGCGACGAAGGCGAAGACCCGGAAGGCAACGCCCGTTGAAGAGCCTCCTCCGCGCGTCGCCCGGCACCGCAGGGAGCACGTCAAACGGGAAAAGGTCGTGCGGGACACCTTCACGATGCCGAGGTCGGACTACGAAAAGATCGCGGCGCTTAAACAGCGGTGCCTCGATGCGGGCGTCGCCGTGAAAAAGAGCGAGCTCGTGCGGGCGGGCCTGCTTCTGCTGGAGTCTGAACCAACGAAACTCCTTCTCGCGGCCGTCACTGCGGTCGAGCCGGTCAAGACGGGCCGGCCACCAAAATCGAAGTAAGCCGCGCGCGGGGCCTGATGGTCGCGCCATATAGCGGCAAAAGCCGGGGCTTGCGAGAGGCCGTCGCGCTTGCCCTGTCCGGGCTCCGGGGCTCAGCCGGCAATGGTTCAGGTCCGATGCGAACGCGCAAGCAAGGCGCGACAAGCCCGCACGAAGAGTCACATGACCGGTCGTTCAGCACGGAGGGCTCTGAATCATGACATTGACGTTCACGCTGATCGATCTGGCTGGATCCGTTGCGCTGCTCCTGTGGGGTACCCACATGGTGCAGACCGGCATCCAGCGCGCGTTCGGTGCCACCCTTCGCTCACTGCTCGGTCGGGCCCTGCGCGGGCGACTGGGCGCCTTCCTGGCCGGGATCGGCGTCACCGCGGTATTGCAGAGCAGTACGGCGACCGGACTCATGACGGCCGGCTTCGCTGCCGGCGGCCTGGTCGATCTGGTCCCCGCGCTCGCCGTCATGCTCGGCGCGAACGTCGGCACGACACTGATCGTGCAGGTGCTGTCGTTCGATGTTGCAGCGGCCTCGCCGGCGGTGATACTCGTCGGCGTACTGATGTTCCGGAAGGCGTCAAACACACGGGCACACGATCTGGGCCGCGTCCTGATTGGCCTGGGCCTGATGCTGCTCGCGCTGCACCAGTTGCTCGGGCTGATGACGGATTACGAGGACGCGCCCAGTCTGCGCATGCTGCTGGGCGCCGCATCCACCGTGCCGCTGGTGGATGTGCTGCTGGCAGCGGGTCTGACCTGGGCCGCGCATTCAAGCGTGGCGATCATCCTGCTCATCATGTCGCTGTGTGCGCAGAACGTGGTGCCGCCCGATGCCGCATTCGCACTGGTGCTGGGGGCGAATCTCGGCACTGCCATCAACCCGCTGCTGGAGGGGGCCACCGCGGGCGATCCGGCGTCGAAGCGGCTGCCGGTGGGCAATCTGCTCTCGCGGGCCGTGGGCGTCGGGATGGCGCTCGCCGCGCTCGGGCCGCTTGGCCGGCTGATGGTCACGATCGAACCGGACAATGCTCGGGTGGTGGCCGATTTTCATACGATGTTCAACCTTGTGCTTGCCTGCCTGTTCCTGCCGGTGCTGTCTCCGTACGCGCGACTGCTGGGCCGGCTGCTACCTCAGCGCGCAGACCCCGCCGACCCGTCGCGGCCACTGTATCTGGATCCGGCCGCACGGCAGATTCCGATGGTGGCACTTGGCAATGCGGCACGTGAGGCACTGCGCCTGGCCGATGTGCTCGGCGAGATGCTGGCGGGTGCCCGCGCGGCGCTGGTGGAGGGCGACCGGAAACTGATTGTGGAAACCCGCCGGCGCGATGACATCCTGGACAACCTGAATACCGCGATCAAGACGTACCTGACGTCGCTCGATCCCGAACAACTTGCTGAGAACGACCATCGGCGGCTGCACGAGATCCTGACCTTCGTTATCAACATCGAGCAGGCTGGCGACGTGGTGGATCTGAACCTGCTCCCGCACGCCACCAAGCGCGTGAAGCGCGGACTCGCGTTTTCGAAGGAAGGGGAAACGGAATTGCTGGCCATGATGGACCGCCTGATGACCAATCTGCGTACCGCCGCGTCGCTGTTCATGACGGAGGATCCACGTACGGCACGCATGCTGGCTGACGAGAAGGTGGCCTTCAGGGAAGCGGAATCCACTGCCACGGCGTCGCACTTTGAGCGGCTGCGCTCCGGTCGCATTGACACCGCCCAGACCAGCGCACTGCACCTCGATCTGCTCCGTGACCTGAAGCTCATCAATTCGCATATCGTCGCCGCGGCCGCGTACCCGGTCCTCGAGCGCACGGGAGCCCTGTTGCCCAGCCGGATTGCCGCGAACGAAATGTAGTCCGAAAGAAGTGGGCTCACGCTGCACTGTATGCAGACAGTCTGCGGGGAAAACGAGCCAACGTGATGGCGTCGCGAGCGCAAGATTCGGCCTCGCGACGACACTCTATAAGGTCGGCACCGACGAACCCGTTGAACCGGCGAGTTCCCTTTAGCGCTGTCCGTCAAGAGAAGAATGCGCATCGCGCCGGAGGCTTATCGCAGCGGGAGATATAGAAGGTTGTCCGTTCGGCGGTGATCAGCAACGGTCTGGATGTATTTGATTTGCCCGTTGCTATGGACATGAATCCACGCTTCCCTGAAGAGCGGGATTCCGGTCCGGACACCATACGATGTCCGGACCGTTCCTTTCGATGTAGGCGACCATTTGTTCCCGGGTGAGATAGCCCTACTCGCTGGTATTCTTGCCATCGACGACCTTGACCCACCACAAATACGCGATGTGTTCGTGGCCCTGCCCTTCCGCCATCCGTCTCGCGACACATCTGATTGTGAAACCGGCTGTGCTCATAGTGTTGCTCTAGGTGGTGAGTCGATACGTGCCAGGGCGCATCGGACAGTCAGGATGGGCTGTACTTCAACCGGACGTCAGAGCGGCGCGCAAGACGCATCAGATTAGAGTCGTTTCCGCCGTTAGTTTACGCTTTCGCGTCAACGTGTCAGGTTCAAATTTGACGGTTTCGCCGCTGGAGTACGTAGACGTCCGAAGCGTGTCAGACCACGACGCGGGCGACGCCAACCGTGCCGTGCTACGCGTGCGTTCACCCGGCGCTGCGCTTCTTGCAACGACGACCGTCCACTGCTACACCTGCTGCGGCTTCAGTTCCGTCAGAAATGCCTTGAGCGCTCCAGCATCGCGCCGACCCAGCGCGTCGCGCGCGCTCGCGTAGCTGTGCTCGGCCCGAATGAAAAACTCCTGCGGGCTCGCGAGCGTGGGGATGCGCCCGAACGCCGCCAGCAGCGCGGTGAGCACCGATTTCAGATACGCCTCGAGATTCGCACACAGCAACGCGATGTTCACCATGCGGCCCGCGCTGTGAACGATGTCGCAGCGTGCCCGCCACACCCGCTGCAGGTGCCAGCGCAGCCCCTGCTCGGACCGTTCGAGGAACGTGTTCATGTCGGCCGGGGAGGCCAGGAAGCCCATGAACTGGTCAAAGCGCATCTGTGTGAGCGGCAGATTCTGCAGCCGGGTGTTGATCGTCTGCCGATGACCCGGTTCAGCGAGGACATCATAGAGCTGAGCAAAGTCCAGTTCCTTCAGGGCAAGCGGCTGCCCGCTCGACGCGTCGATGAGTTCAATCGACTGTTCCAGGAGGATCTCGCGATAGGCGGCCAGGTGGTTGATCACGGAGACCCCCATCAGAATTGGCGTGACGCTTCCCTCGACGGCGTCAGCGATGGAATTGGACCCGCCCATTCCCTTGGCGAGGAATTCCAGCCCGGTCCACCAGTTAACGAGCTTGTTTTCGAAACTGGTGGTGTCCGCGCCCGTGCGATAGAGCCGGAATGCAGCCAGCACCCGGTCGCGCCCCTCCAGCGAGAAGCGATCGCCGCTCACCAGCCGGCCGACGTTCTGTGCGAATGCGTCCAGTTCGGCCGGGCTCACCGATGACTGCGGATTGGGGACGACCTTCGGGATCGGCAGCATTCGCCAGTCGTCGCCCGTCGACTTGCGAACCGCAAACTGCTCGGAAACAAAAATGTTCGCCCGGTCGTACTCGAAACGTACCAGGTCGAGCACGCGGTTGATGCGGTCGTGCACCAGCTGGCCTGCGGTGCGCGCGTCGATCGCGTCCGCAGTGTCGGCGGCAAACAGGCGGTGCCCCTGCTCCTTCATGCTGCCGTCGAGCGCTGCGACCTCGGCTGGGGTCGCTTTGGCGAACTGGATGTCGCCGATCTTTGCGGGAAACGACTTCGGGTCGGTGACGCCGTCGATGGCAAACCAGACATGCCAGGAACGACGTTCCGACGTGACCAGCTTCCTGAGCAGGTCGAATCGCTGCGCGAACTGGTACGGCTTGCTTTGCCGCCGGATGGGCACGAGGACATGGCTGTACAGCTGGAAGAGTCCTTCGATACTCTGGCCACGCGCAATCAGGTAACTGACCAGGCTGCCAGTAAGCGACCGGATCTCGTTGAAACGCTCCGGCTCGGGGCGGGCATCCGGGGTGAGCACCGCGTCGTGTAGGCCCTGAATGACCTCGTCGACGTAACGGCGGTGCAGCAGACTCACGTATTCGCGCAGATACGATTCCAGCAACGGGCGCCCCTTCTCGAGGGCGGCCTTGTCATATTTTGCGCCAAACGACCTGCCAAGCAGCGCACGGATGGTCGCGGTCGGCGGGCTCAGTGCGAGGCGCTTCAGCGCCGCCTCGTTTTCCAGGATGCTGAGTGCCTCCCGGCCGACCATCCAGCGGTCCTCGCCGTTCGCGTGCGCGTACGAGTTCAGCCGCATCAGCTCCTCAAGGATGTTGACCGCATGCATGACGCGCACGCGGTGCGAGTCGAGCGAATACGCATACGTCATGTTGTACCAGACGCTCGCAAACACGGCCTGTTCGCGGGTCAGCGGATACTGTGCTAGTCTGGGGTCGTGTTTCATTGCCTCTGTTTTCGTGCGTTCTTTTGGGCACGCGTTTTGGGTGCGCAGTTTTGACGTTGGTTTTCCGGGCCGCATTTTCAGCGGCTTTTGGTTGACCGGGGAACTCTGGCCGCCTATAGTACGTCCTACTTCAGCAAGCCCGTTGCGTTTTTTGACGGCACGGTTATCAAGGGGTCAGGGGTGTAGGTCTGGGCGGTGTCCCGCTACATTTTCTGTTCCCCAACCCATCCAAGGGCCCGCCACCGGCGGGCCCTTCGCGTTTACGGCGTCCGCCGCACTCCGCTCGCCCTGTCCCGCCTTGTCCCTGTCCGCGGCTTTCACCGGTGAAAAGCCACCCTCTTCGCCGTCAGATACCAAATCGCCACATCTGATGACTGGAGTAATCACCAACCGGCACCTCCGGCTGGAACCCGCGCACCGGCCCGATGCGTGGCTAACCGCGCCGGCGTGCCGCGCGCTCAGCGACTCCCGGGCGGGCGGGTCGACAGGGTGCGCCGGTACTGGTCGACTTCGAGCAGCAGATGGTCAATCCGCTCGCGCAGCTGGCCATTCTGCGCGCGCAGCGCGTCCGCCTCCCCGCTCGCCTGCAGCCGCACGGCATCGTTCTGCATCTTGAGAAACCGCTCGGTGCCGGCCAGCTGCGTGGCCGTCTGCGCGAGGGTCGTTGCGCCGACGCCGGCGCGTTCGATCGACGCGTGCAGCTCGCCGAGCAGCCGGTTCACGTGTTTACCGGCCAGATCCCGTGCCGCATGCGCTTCGCCGAGTTCGCGGTGCAGCTGCGCATTGTCCTGCTCAAGCCGCCGGATCCGCGCATGGGCATCTTCCAGCGCCGCCTGCAGCAGCGGCTTCTGCGCCATCGCGTTCGCATCACCACGATCCGGCGCGGCGCCGCCCGCATGCCCGTTCCCCCGCTCGCGCTGTGACGCGTACCACGGCGCGAGCGCCTCGCGCACCACGGGAGCCAGCGCCTGTCGCATCAGCTCAAGATCGACCGGGCGGTTCTCCGCACTGCCCTGCGGCGCCATCGGGGCGAGCGCCTGCGCGCGCAGGATGGCCTGCTGGACCGTCGGCGCACTCGGATGGCGCTGCACGCCGACCTGCGGCGCGACATCGCGCAGCAGCCGGCTGTAGGTGGTCGCGCCAAACACGCGACCGCTAATGGCCCGGACTTCGGCGATCAGCCCATCCAGAAAGCGCGCGTTGTCGCGCGGGAAATCCCGGTCGATCGCGGCGATGCCATTCATGATCGCGAGCAGTTGCGCATCGCTCCATTCAATCCGGGGTCGGCCCATTGTTCAGCTCCTCGGGGTCCGTCAGAAAAGATCGCCCTGCCGCGGATCGCGCGCAGGGGGTTTTGATGCCTTCACGGGGCGCGCCGACTGGCGCCGCGGCTTCACGCGCCGCAGATGCGCGATGAGCCGGACCGGCACGCCCTCGGCCAGCAGTGTCAGGCTGAAAAGCCCAGTCTCCCCCGGCGGCGCCGCGCCCGGGTTGCCCCCTGCGGCACGCAGCGATGGTTGAAGGGCTCGACGGCGGGCGCGCGCGACCAGCTGCGCGCGGCTCATGCCGGGCCAGCACTCGGCCACCAGCCGCTTCACCGCGTCGGGCAGGGAATCCGGCGCGAACCCGGCCGGCAGTCCCAGCGCGACCAGTTCGAACGTGTCAGCCATGGGCGCCCCGCCCTGCCCTCGCCGCGGTCCTCGCCCCAGCACACCCGTTGCCCATCACCTGCCGCTGTCCGTCCATCCGCCTACCCGCCTGGTGTGTTCTGTGATGCCGCCGATTCTGCCATAGTCGGCGTTATTTTTACTATCGTATTTATTACTCTACTTTTATCTAGTCGACATTACCGCCATAATGTTCAGTAACTTGCATGGGGGTTTATACAGCCCCGACTCAAAGCTAACATAGGGTTTACCCTTATTTTTCCGGAGTGTGTATGATCACCGTTCACCGTGAGTTCGACGGCGTGCGCATCGAGGGCAATCAATATGCAGTCTGGATTCACCCGCTGTCCGACTGGCGCGAGCCCGGTGACGCGACGCTGTCGATCGGCGTCGACGCGATCTCGCCCCGCTGGGAAGGTTGGGCGCGACTGACGTCCGACGTGCCGCACGAGTTTGCCGCTGGCGACGTCGAGCTGCTCGAAACGGTCGCCGGCGACGAGCTGCGCTGCCTGTGCGCGCCGCACGCCGACACGCCGGCGTACCGGCCAGGCTTCGTGGTCACGCTGGAACCCGGCATGCGTGCCTTCCTCGAGACCGAGCTGCCGCGCGTCGAGCGTGTCACGCACCTGGCTGCGGCCCTGCGCACGGCCGTCGAGCCGCACCTGGGCCGGACGCTGCCGGAGTACGGGTGGACGACGTTGCTGCCACACGAACGGTCGGCGCTGGTGGCGATCGCCGCGCGTGACGTGCTGAACGGTTACCCTCCCGCAGACGCGATGAAGTACGCCGTGATGCTGCACGACGGCCGCTGGGGGTTTTCCGACGAAGGGGACGATCCGCAGTACGCCGAACTCGGCGCCGCGCTGCGTCAACCCGACGTGACGGCCCTGCTCACGTCGGCGGCAGCGCCGACGGCCGCCGACGCGCGGTGAAGTCATTTCCCACCTTTCCAACCACCTGCCCACACCATGACGATTACTGCCTTTGGCCCCGTTGAAACCGGCCTCCACGTCTCTTCCTTCAGTCTGGCGATCCCCGGAACCCCCGCCTCGCTCTCGTTCCGGGACAAGGATCTCGGCCCGGCCCCGGCGGTCCTGCGCCCCCTGCGCGACGGCCAGATGGTGTCGAGCAGCGAGCTGTACACGCTGCTGCCCGGCCTCGCCGGGGTGGACTGGAAACCCGTCAACGCGACCAACATGGACGGGCTCCGGCGCGACTGGATCGCCTATCTGGACGACGTGCGCGTCAACCTGACCGTAAACGGCCCGACCGACCAGGCTGCCGTCGACGCAGCGCTGGAAGCGGCGGCTGACGCGCTGACGGCCTCGCTGCAGCTCGCCCGCGACGCAATGACCGGTTACTGGCTGGTCACGGCAGGCGACCAGGCGTTCACGGCCTTCGTCCGGCCGGATAACAGCTGGTGGGTCGCAGAAGCGCTGCCGGCCACCGCGGCCCACCGGGTATCGAGAGTGAAGGCGTTTCAGGTCGACGCCGATCCGCATGCGGCGCTTGCCGCCTGGGCGGCCACGCAGGGCCAGCCTGTCACCATCACGCCACGCTAGGCGCCCGGCCGCGCCGCAGGAGGTCGCCCCGATGAACAACCTGGTCACACACAGCCAGCCACCCGGCAATCCGTTCGTCGCGCTCGGCGCCGCACTGCTGGCGAAGCTGGAGAGCGAACAGCCGGATTTTGCGCAGCTGCACGGCCCGGCGTCGCCGGCAGGCCGCCCGGACAGGACGTTCTGTCATGACCTGGCCGACCGCTGGGCCGGCGCACACCCGGGCGACGTCGTGCTGCGCGGCTGGCTGCTCGACGCCCAGGGCGATCCGGCCACGCACGCGCCCTACCGTTTCGTCGCCCACTCGGTCGTGCTGACGGCGCGCGGCGAGATGGTCGACGTGACGCTGCCGGATTCTGAGCGATCGCGGCGTTTTCTCGCGCATCCGTACGACGTTTGCGGGTTCTTCGGGATTCTGGTCAGCCCGCCGCTGGCCAGCGTGCTGGAGGTTTTCGTCGCCCCGCCCGCGATCAGCATTGGCGCCGGCGGCACGCCGTCCGGGGACGCTCCTTGAACGATCGCGTCCCGCCCCTCCCGCCCCCCGACGGCACGCGCTCCTCTGTCGGGCGCGTGCCGGACACACCGAATCGCGTGCAAAGCCCGATCCTGCCGCCGGACCTATCGGACGAGGACGTCGTTGCTCGGTGGCTTCGGGCCAAGGCAACCGGGCGCGGCCGCCTCTCTCCCACGACGCTCGAACAGTACCGCACCGAGGCCGAGCGGCTGTTCTGGTACGCGCGGCAGACCGGCGCCACAGTCTCCAGCTGGACAATGGACGAATTCGCGTCGTATCTCGCGTTCCTGCAAGCCCCTGCTTCATGGGCGATCCGCCGGCCGGGGGTTCGCCGCGGATCATCAGATTGGCGGCCATTCCTCAAACCGCTCAGCGACCGGTCCGCTGGACAGACCCAGAAGATCGTCACGTCTCTATTCGACTGGATGCGCGACGTTGGCTACCTGCAGTTGAATCCGGCGACCGGGATGCCGACCGTGGGCCGTCGTCAGCCGGAAAAACAGGCGCGCTTTCTGGCGCCGGACGACACAGCCCTGATCCGCGAGGTGATCGCCGCACGGCCAGAACTGTCCCGTGAAGCCCGTCTGGCGAAAGCGCGCGACCTGTTCGCGGTCGATCTGTTCGAACGCACAGGCCTGCGCACCACCGAGGCGGTTCGCTGTGTCATGGGTCACGTGCGCATCGAAACTGTCTCCCCCGAACTGCGGCGCGAGTTTCCCGACGCTCCGCCATTCCAGTGGTTGCTGCGCGTCGAGCGCGGTAAGGGCGGCAAGGCGCGCTGGGTGCCCTGCGATGAGATCGCGCTGTCACTTCAGGCCTACCGCATGGCCTATGGACTGCCGCCCGTGCCAGCGCCGGACGAAACCTTGCCCCTGCTGCTTTCGCTACGTCGCACGCGCTTCGGGAACTGGAAAGGACTGCGCAGCCGGACGACAGTCTGGAACCTGATTACGGGCCTGTGTGCAGAAGCGTTGGTCTACGCGCGCGCCCACCTACGTCGCGTCGATGCGGAGCGGTTTGAAGCCGCCTCCACCCACTGGCTCCGCCACTCCTATGCGAAAGGGTTGGCAACCGCGGTTGGCAACGGGCTCGACGCGCGCGCCGCGTTGGAGAACATGGGCCATGCCGATATGCGGACCTTCAATCAGTACGTCGACGACGAGCCAATGAAGAGAGCGCTGGCTACATCCCACGCCCGACGAAACGCCCGTTGAGGCGGGCGTTTCGTCGGCCTCCAAATACTTCCGCGGACCGAACCTCGACAACGGTCGAGATAACACTAGAAAGGACACGACTATGGGTGGCCGCCATGCCATGAAGGCCATCACCGGCCCGACTGGCGTTCCGGATCTTCTGCCGGCACGCACGCGCTCAGGAACGCCACTCGCCCGTGATCCGTCGAAATGGGGCGCGTAGCGGGGCGGTAGCCACGAACCATCATTGCCGCGGCGCCCCTCGCCGATCGCGCGCCAACGCTCGAAGTAGTTTAATTGTCGCGCCGAGAGTAGTTTCGGTGTGTCAGTAATACTGACACCGCAATTCTGTAAGACTCGGACACCTCTGGCGACCACTTAGAGTGTCAGTATTACTGACACCGAGGGTAGCCTCGACTGAAGACAAAAATGCCCGCTCGCGGCGGGCTCTTCCATAGGGGGCACGCCTGATGCTCAGCGCGGTTCACCCTTGTACAGTTCACTAATGAGCTGTCTTATTCGAGTCTCCTGCGCCTCGGTTAATGACCCGGTCTTGATCTTGACCGTGAAATTGTTGACATCCTTGGTAATGCTTCCGGCCTGATCCTTGCCGGCGAAAAACTTCTCAATGAGGCGCTCCCGCGCCGCAGTCCCAGTCGCGCGACGTGTAACCATCGCGACAATGGCGGGAGCGAATTTGCCTTGCGCCAGCTCGCCTTTGACCACGTCGGGCCACAGCTCCTGCGCAGCGCCTTCAGCCTCCGCACCGTGCCTTTTCAGAGCAGAAACAACTTCCTCAGCGGCGTTGCACCCGAGAAGAGCAGGCTGCAGATCTAGATCCTTCTTGATGAAGTCAGGCAAATTTTGAAACGCGAGAAACTGGTATAGGCCCGTGCGCGATAGGCCCAGTGACTCCGCCAACCGCTTGCGGCTTGGAAACTCAGTCTCAGACCGGCGGATGGAGATGGCCACCTCATAGTCAGAAAGGTCGTCCCGTCCCAGATTCTCGACAAGCGCCAAGACAATCATTTCTTGGTCGGAGCACTCGATCACTACTGTCTTGATGTTCTCAAGCCCGAGCATCTTATGTGACCGCCAGCGGCGTTCCCCCGCGACAATCTGGTACGCCGACTCGACGCGCCGAACAACGATGGGCTGCATAAGTCCCACTTCGCGAATCGATTCCGCCAGCTCAGAGAGTTTGGCTTCATTGAATACCCGCCGCGGCTGCCACGGATTCGGCACGATCGCGGAAACAGGCAATTGCGACGAGGTGCCCGTCGACTCGAGTTCCTGGACCCTCAATTGCGCGGCCGCCAACGCCCCGGCCATACCCGGCGCGGTCTCTGTACGACTCGCGCGCCGGCCGGCGTCAGGAGTTCTTTCCGCTGTCGAGCGAAGACCCGCGGTCTTTGCCAGCATCTGGTCACGAATATTGCCATTGCTCATTGTGCTGGCCTCCATTGTTGGACGAACATGTCATCGACCCATCGGCAGTAGTCGACGAGCGGCTGTTTTACCCGCGCCAAGGACTTGGCTTGGCTGTGCGAGCTGCTGATATCGAATACGGTTGTGAACGCAAGCGCCCCCGAACTCATCACGGAACTAGCTGGAACCTCGAACTGGGACAGCCAGTGCCGGTAAGCGCCTTGAGCCCACGTCCGCACGACAGGCGCCGCGGAAGTGGTACTGTAATTCACCCGCGTCAGCAAGACGGACACGAAGTCATACTTCTTATTAGATTCGTATTTGATAAAGGACTTGGCAACGTCGGAGAAAAGCCGCCAAAACGATAGTGAACTGAAAAAGTCGAGATTCTCCGGAACCATGGGCATGACCATCGCATCCGCGGCTAAAAGGGCGTTCAAATTCAGGTACGAAAGGGAAGGCGACGTGTCTAGGATGATGTAGTCGTAGTGCTTGCGTAAAGGCGCAAGCCCGTCTCGCAGCACCTGCCAGAATTTGAAGCCGGGAATCTTCATCTGCATCGCTGGAAGGTGATATTCGGCACCGACTAGCTCCGTATGAGCAGGGATGATGTCTATCCCATCCCAATAAGTCTTCTGCACTTTCGCCAGCAGGCCGCCCTCCACATTTTGGTCATAGATATATGGGAGCACTGTGTCGTCAGCGAAGACTTCCTTCTCAGCATATAAGCCACATAACTCCGAAAGGGAAGCTTGGGGGTCGAGGTCAACTACGGCAACCTTTCTTCCACGCAAGGTCAGCCCTTGGGCAATACACATGGCTGACGTAGTCTTGGCCGAGCCGCCCTTGAGTTGGGAAGTAACGATCACTTTGCCCTCAAAGTCACTCGGTCCAACTACCAGTGGTGTCTGGTAGATGTCCGATACCTTTTGCACCCAGTTTCGAGCCTCAACCAATGTGAATAGCCGACTACGGCTTCGCCCGGTGCCCGTGGACTGCCCCTCGGGCAAGACGCCGTCTCCCTTCGTTGCAAGGTATTGCACTTGCTGGCGCGTCAACCCACACAGGTCAGCGACTTCTCCCGTAGTGAACACCGGTGCTTCCTTGCGCGGGCGCGGCGCCAGAATCTGGTCTCGCAACTCAGTTGCGTAATCGGTGACGACGTCGGCGAAATCGGAGATTTCCTCAAGCGTCACGGTTCGGTCTATCGGCATCGGTTGACTGACATTGGCCATTTCTGAGTTTTCCCTGAAAATTGAAGCTAAACGGAGAATACAGGAAAAACACAAAAACATGCTTTTTTCATCGCCTGAACCCTGAAGAGTCACGCGTAAGCCACTGTTTTCTATATGGTCGGGCGCGCAGACCGGCAGCAGACAGCCGATAAATGGTCGCCGTTACCGGTACAAAATCTCTCACCTTTGAAGAGCAACACGAGTTCACGTTGAGGGTATTTAGGTCGAGCAGCAAGAAACGACGCGATCGGTCTGCTGCCCCAGCTGGGACAGATCAGACATGCTGTTCTAGGAAAACTGGCCTGCGTCACTAGAACCACCGCTCAACACCGCGTGTCTATAACAATTCCGTCTCCCTAGGCACGAAGCGGAGATAAAGGTGAGAGATTGTGTACCGAATTTGCCCGCCTGCTCGTATAAGAGCAGATTGGGCACGAAGTCTCTCGCCGTCCCACTGAGCGACGGCTAGCCACGGACCCTCGCGCCCGTTGGGCATCGGCGCCTCACTGTAGTCCTGGGAGACCTTGTCCTGTTTGTTCCGCGAGCAATCTCGACGGTAGACCACGCGTACAAAATCTCTCACCTTTCGTGGTGGCACTACGGCAAGGTCCGCCATTCATCTACATCGGCTGCTTCGGGGTCACTAGCACCGTGACGGCGCCAGTTCTACTGGTCGAGCATTCAGTATTGCCGGTTGACAATCCCCCGGGTGAATGTTGCCGTTGTGCTTGCACGCGAGCATCCTCGTACAGAACCTTCAATAAAGCCAATGCTCTGCCCACTCCGTTTGTAAGTTGTCTTATAAAAAAAAACGAACATACATACTAACAAGCGAAACATAAATCTTTAAATATCAATACGTTAAGCCGCGTAGGGTGAGAGTTGATGTCCCAAAGGTGAGAGAAAATGTACCCCTCAGGTGAGGAGTCTCAAGGCTAAACAGTGAGACTCGATTGACCAAAAGGTGAGAGTGGGTGCCGTGGCCCGCTCGGAGGTGAGAGGTTTGGCGGCAGGATTGTGGATAACCGGGTGGAAACCAGCTGGCACAGACCTTTGGAGCGCACATGTCTGAATTGGCGGTGAGACTTGTTGTACCGAAGGTGAGAGATGGTGTACTGCGTCCGTCGCGGGCGCCAAAGGTGAGACGTCCTCATTGACATCTCACCTTTATATGCTTAGAGTTTGCTGAAATTTGGGCTTAAGAATAGCTGCATTTTTCAGGGAACAGGAATGGCCAGCAGCGTCGAACGGCGAGTGACCCCGCTTCAATATGCGCTTGACCTTTTCGTCGAAATGGCGCCCGCACGCGGGTCTATCAACGAGGCCGTCTCTGACAAGGATATCGGCTATCAAAAGAACCGAGTCTTTGCTCGCATTATTGGCCTCGGTCTATCCGCTAGGCGTTTCGTCGACGCCGCCTACTTTATCGTTGCGCAGGACCCTGAGATCCAGGAAGCCTACGATGTCACGCTAAGCTTTTTCAAATGGCTGATGCGCTACGACAGTAAAAACAAGAAGCATTTTTCAAGCGTCATACGTAGCGTCAAGTCGTCCATGCTCGAAGTGACAAGCGCCCCAGTCGTGTCCGTCGATTCGGCTGGACGGATGGTGGAAGAATCCGTCGAAAGAGGTGACGAAAAGGGAAGGGCAGACGACGATGAGGCGGATAAGGACTTGGTGGTTGAGACTGAGGACGGCGACTGGCTTGAGCTCATAGGTCGCGTGAGTGTCAGAAATGGTCGGATTCGATTCAGGGTCCCGGTCGAGCTGCAACGTCTCATCAAGGACCCAGAGAACTCCTACTGGACAAGCCTGCTAATCACTTCGCGATTCACGCTCATCTATGCCCGCGCAATCTACGACCATGTCCTGCCATTCGTTCCGAATGCGGTAACTGAGTGGCTGCCGCTCGACCTCGTTAGAAACCTGCCCGGAAAGTCATGGGCAAACAATGCTGAATTCAAATACTTCAAGCGCGATTATCTAGAGCCAGCCGTTAGCCAAATCAACGAATTGTCTGATATCGAGCTGACGTACGAAACGCGCGCGGGGACACCTGGTTCGAGAAAGAAAGATCAGATTCGTTTCAGGCTCAAGCGCAAGGAAGCATCTGTGGCCTCGAAGGCGGATATGCTCAATTCTGTAGCGCTTTTCATGACACTGCAGAATGACTTCGCGCTGTCCGAAAAACAATTTGAAACAATCGCGCAGAACCGGGCCGTGTGGACCGATGAACGCATTCAACAGGCCATTGAATACACCCGATGGAGAATCCGACAGGGCGACAAGATTAAAACTGCTGCTGGGTACATGATGAAAGCTCTTTCGGACAACTACCGGGTGTCCGAAGCCGATAAACAGATTGAATTGATTCAGGCTCAGCTGGTTGCCGCGACGACGGTTCAAAAGGAGTCAAAGTCCGACATCCAAAAAGCAGTAGCGGACAACTTGGCGGCAGCTAACGCCGCGGCCGAACAGCGTCGACACGACGAGATTCGCCTTGCGCGCGAATACTTTGACACGGCCGACAAGAAGAAACGGGAAGACCTTGTCCGCAAGTTTGTCGCATCGAGCACAATGGGGCTCCGGGCGATTGAACGTCAGATGCTTAAACCTGCCCAGGTAACAGAGGCGAACATCCTGACCTTTCCGGATATCGCCAATACGTTTGGCTCCTTTGTTGCCGGCGAACTGAGAAAGGCCGGACGCGCGCCACGAAAGTAGACTTAAAGTCGCACTACCCGCTCCGAAAGCTGTGAGTCATCGACAGCGAGTAACTTGTCACATTTCCTTAAAAACCCATCAGACCGGGACATCGCCGCGCCCTCAACCGCCGTTCTGGACGGCTTGTTCGAGACAGGCACGGATCAATTCAAACGGAAAGCAGCCGCCCTCGCGAACTAGATGAACGAGGAGCGGTTCGTTTTTACGACAGAGCCGCCGTCGAAGGTGGCAAGATTCGCGGGGCCACTCCCGCGAGCGCACACCGCAGCCTGAATGATCGTCAATCCACAACGTACAACGGGTTGTCTCTGTACCGAACGCCCCAACCGTCCCATCGAGACGGACGCTGGATCACAGGGAAATCGAAAGGTGTTCGCCGCAAGGGTACAAGGCAAACCGCTTTGCAGCGACAAGTCTAGTGGCTTGCTTCAGGTACACACATTTAGCAGGCCCGGAAGGCGACCAATGAGGCAACTCGGTTCGCATAGGCCGAGTCGTCTTGAGCTGATAGGCGCCAGCCGGTGCCGAAAATCCTAAAGAAGTCGCCCGAGTTGCCGTTAGATAGTTGGCCCATCACGCCGGCCCGGAAGAGAGAGTACGAAGTCGATCGCCACGAATTCTCACGCTGAAAGCGTGGTGTAAACCGGCGGCGATGGAGATCAGGTATCCTGCGACCGCTTTAACCTGACCGACTTCCTGCTGACTGCAAAGGGCAGGAGAGTGGTCCCAGCGCCAGGCTATTTTGCCCAAGCTAGGTCCTGGACGCAGTCGCTATCAGCGTGGAAATTTTGTTCATCATGTGAACTGATTGCCATTTTATTTTGTTTGGCATCGGCGTATGCTGACGACCAATTTTTTGCAATCCAGAGCAATACAATTTGGGGCAGGTTTTCGTGGCCCCGCGACATTTGATTGTTCGACCCCGTTGGACGGGATACGGACTCTAGGCAAAGAAATTCGAATGAACCACGAACACCTGGAAGCGTTTCTGTTCGAACGTTTCGGCAGCACAACCCTGCATTGGCTCTTTTCAGCAGACAGCAAGGCACTGCAACTTTCACCCGCGATCACGGCCCCGCCGGCCGCCACCATTGCGCTAGACCGCGAGCAAACCGCCCGCATACGCGCCCTTGGCGATTCGCCGTCCGCAATCTACCTCGAAATCAACCTGTCGGGAGAGCCGCTGCAGCTCTACCTCGTCGGTCGCAGGGACAACGATTTCAGATGGATCGGTGTAGCGTCATCGAAACCCGAGTACGTGCCTGTTCAGGCAGTCGCAAAACTCAGCGAAAGACGCGTGGCGACAAACGTGGTTCCTATCCCAACTCGACGCCAACAGACGTGAATGACGCCTGTCTCCACATCCGCGCGAAATGCGACCGGGATTAGAAACCAACATTGCACGCTTTGAGCCCATCAGATGAAAGACCTACATGACGGGGCAGTCCTGTACAGCCACCTAGGTACCTCCAGTCCGGTATGGAAGCTGACCCGCGAGAGCGACGACTTGTCCCTCTGCAATACAGCGGGCGATCCTGTGGTTGCAATTGAACTGGACGGAACGCAGGCGGAACAGATTCGAAACCTCACGGGCGTCACGTCGGCCATAGTACTCGACGCACACGCGTTCGGCAGGCAAATGCGGCTGCATCTTATTGGGAAAAAGTCGCACGTATCGGAGTGGGCCGGTAGCGCGGCCGCGTTTTGTGACGCTGAGGCGGTTTCTCAAAATCTTTCCCGCGCCCTCGCGTTTGCCGAGCAAGTAGTGTCGGAAGTGAACTCAGCAGTCGTCATCATCGATCAGAACGGGATCATCCAGCGGTTTAACCGCCGGGCGGAAGAATACACGGGTATGAGCGAGGCGAGTGTTATCGGCCTGAGTGCGCACCAGCTCTTCATGTCGGCGCCGGAAAGCGCAGCATCTCAGGGGAACATCGCCAACTTTTTTAATAGCGGGCGACCGTATGAAGTTGAACGAACCATCAATACGGCAAGCGGGCCACGACTCTTTTTTTTTCGCAACAACTTCACGCTGAATCCCGCGTGGACAAGTGAGCGATTCCTCATCTGTTCCGGCATTGATATCACTGACGAACGCCGCGCAACGGCCAGGTTGACCGCCATCGCGAACACGGACCCGCTCACCAACCTGCCGAATCGCTACTTCCTCACAGAAACCCTGAAGACGGAGATACAAAAATCGGGTCCACGCGACCGCGTATCGATACTTTTCATAGACATCGACAACTTCAAGCTGATCAATGACCAACTCGGTCATCAGGTAGGCGACGAGTTGCTCAGCAAGGTGGCCAACCGTCTCCGCGGCGTCCTCGTGAGCGGGGAGCAGCTCATCCGCGTTGGGGGCGACGAATTTGTGGTGCTGATCACGGATGACAGCAGGGAAGCCCGGGCAATTGATGCTGCGAGGCGGATCATCGAAGAACTGAACGTCGTTTTTGTGTTGCACGGGAGGAGCTACTCCGTGCACGTGAGCATCGGCATCGCTTCAATGTCGGCTACCGACGAATCCGAGTTCGAGATCCTCCGCAGGGCTGATCTCGCCATGTACACCGCAAAGGCTACCGGCAAAGCGGCCGGAGCCAGTCACTACTGCGTCCACACTCCCGAATTGTCCGGCAGGGCAGACCGACATATCGAGCAGGTTCAGGCGTTCCAGCAGGCTCTCTTGCAACGTGAGCTTCATATGGAGTTCGTGCCGATTTTCAGCATGCGCACAACCGCACCTGTAGGTTTTCACACCAGCTTAACGTGGCGCCGCGGCGACGAGATCGTGCTAACAGCATCGGAGATCATGCCCCTCGCTGAGCGATCCGGATTGAGCGTGCACGTGAGCGAGTTCATGGTCCAAAGCGCATGTCGCTACCTCGGCGAATACCCGGCCACAGGTGCACAGCTGCCGTACGTATCGCTCGCCGTCTCCACTGCCCAGTTGGCCGAGCTGGACATGGCCGGTAGCCTGGCAGAGTGTCTTACCAGGCACGGGATCGCACCCGATCGCATCCGGCTGAAGATCGGCCCGCTGACCGACAGCAACCAAGAGGGCGAGATAGTAAAAAAAATCAAAGCCATCAGAAGCGGCGGCTCACCGGTCTTCCTCGACATCACCGATGCTGCCCGCTTCGCTGATTTCACCGCGGGGTTGATCGATGGCGTGTGCTTCGGTTCGGGCCTGATCGCACGCGTTCCGTTTGACAGACCCACCTGTGCGGTGCTCAAAGGCGTCATAGGGACATGCGAGGAGTTGGAACTTGGGATCATGATCCACGGCGTCGACAACAGCAGCCAGCTAAGGTGGCTCAAGCAATTCCCCACGCTAGACCTCGAAGGAGCAATCCTGCCGTCTGGATTCGCGCCGCAAACGCCGGACCCAAAGTGAGTGCAGGGTGACCGTCCGTGGCCGAAATTGTTCTAACTGAACCTCCCTCGACACTGCACGAAAGCAGCGACCTCGTCGCCAGTGAGCGCGTGCGCATGCGGCTGTTCGAGGTCACGCCCGGCGTATTCACGCTCGAGCGCGAGCTTACTCGAAGGGACGGCGTCGCGCTGACGCAGGTTATCGACGTACCCAACACGGCGACGCTCCATGATTTCGCCACAGCAGATCCGTACGGACTGCAGCTCGCGCATAGCTACCGGACCATTCAACGCAAATTCGAAACGGCCCTTCGAGAAATCTCTTTCGAGCGCGTTAGCGCGACGGGGTTAGACGCCGAGCAGGCCATCGGAGAACTTGAGAACTGCCGCACAGAAGGCGAGTTGCTCCTGTCGGTCAGAAACGTCGTGACTCTTCTCGGCGGGCGTGAGTTCACTTATAACTGGCTTCGATTCACAGAGCCCGAGCCAGATCGCGCGGACCTCGCAGACGCCCGCTTTCTGGTTGGATGCCGTGCGAGCTGGATCCAGCAGTATGTCGCGAAGCTGTGGTACGTCAGTGATCCGTTCATCCACTACGCGCGGACTCATGTGGCACCGACACGCAGTTCGGCAATCAGCCTGCACCGGCAGGACCATTGGCTTCTTACCGAAGCGCGCGGCCACGGACTTTACAACGGGCTCGTTATCCCGGCTCACGTCCGGGGCAACGAACTGGTCGGACTGCTCTTTGTCACTGCCGCGACCCCTGATGGGGAAGGGGAGGACAAGCTCTGGGAGCGCCGGCAACTCTTTCGTGCGCTATCCGCTGAGTTGCTCGACTGGCACATTGCTCACGTGCGGCGGGAAGCGTTGGAGCAATTCAGGCTAGATGATCAGGAGGCGACCGTGCTCCAGATGCGCCGATGGGGCGACAGCGCCAGGGATATTGCCGATCGCATCGGGGTATCGGAGTCTGTCGCCTACAAGATATTCCAGCGCATCAACGAAAAAATGGGTGTCAATCGAATTTCCGACGCAGTCGCGAAAGCCGCAACGAGCGGAATGATCGACTAGGTACAGTCGTCTCTTTCCCGCATCGCATCCCACGTTTTCCATCGCTCCCTGTCGAATTCCGTCGGGACGCACCGTGTCCGCAAACTCCGCATAACATACGATTGCCAATTTGGCAATCCAGGGCCAGTGCTTGAATTAGCCGCCCGGCATAGCGCAAAGTAACACTAGCGGCAGTTGGCATTTCGTGGGGCAGGGCCTTCAAGTCCTGGTGCGGAAAGCCGACATTCGAGGACCGCAAAACAAAAAACAAGGCTTCACAACATGACCGCACACACTTCGGCTGACCAGTCGCTTGACCAGCGCACTCGCTCGCCTGGCACTCATCTGTCTGAGACGATTCCTGCAAACGCAGCGGAACTCTCACATCACATTTTGAAGCGATAGACCTGTTACTTCGTAGCGGCCGAGCATCGCCCTTTCGGAAATTTCGAGTTCGCCCAGTAACGTCGCAATAACCCTCCACCTCGCGATCGAGTGTTCAACACAGCGATCCGGGAACGATGGGGTAAGCACGCCTGTAGGACTACTAAAGTTGAAGTTCAGTCTCAAAAATAGCTAAAGAAGTCCTCATTGCTGCCGTAAACCAGTTGCCCACTAAAGCAACTCCGCAGCAGGGTCTCTCCAGATACGCCGAGACGCGTTCAAGTTCATTAGTAATCCTTCCGTAAGTTTCGTGACGGTAATTGCTGGCTGAATATCGCCACGTAATACCACCTCTCGTACTCACCGAATTCCAGATATCCCGCTCTCAAGCTGGGTCCTACGTTCGCCGTGGCGCTCTATGTGGCCACGTCCTAAAATTTCGCATGCGAAATTGTGCTCAGTCCGATAACTGCGTAAAATTTTTTGCGTGGTTATAGATCGCTTGACGCAGCAACCCGACAGCAGACACGGATCCCGTTTTTAATCCGTCTCGCGGTTGGCTTCTAATGTTCTGGAATAAGCAAAGCAGATATGAATCCCCGCTACTCCCCGATTTGTCTTGAAGATCCCGTAGTCGGCCTTGCGCGACGCACAGCAGATGAAGCTCACACCGCGTGCATGACGTTACAGAACACGGTCTGACCTGCCGCCCTGGTTGTTAACTTTCCGATGGCCGTGTTAACTTGATTTCATGGCTATCCGGTTTCTCGGACGCTTCTTTTTTTGGCGATCACTTGACGGTCACTTGACCGTCAAGTGATGCGCAAATATGATTCGGTAAACCGTGGCACTGCGCCGCGGGCCGATCCTGTACGCACAGTCAGAAAAAGGGGGCTTCATGACGTCCACCGTTCAATCCCGCATCTACGTGATGCTTGTCGATCTGATTCCTGAAATGGCAAACGGCCGAACTCACTACGCTGCACCGCGACTTGCCAGTGACATGGCAGTCCACTGCACCGTCGACGAGACGCCGGATGGCCATCTGCGCGTACAGATCGCGCACGACCAGCAGCCTCGTGGGACTGCACGCCGTTGTTCATGGCTGTCGTTCGACGTCGATCCGGGCAATGCAGTCGCTCACGTGACCGATTACTACGATGGGGTCCAATACAGCGTCGCAGGCCGCGGCACCGACGCCGCGCGCAACACAGTGAACGTATTTGCCGCTAACTGGCTGGCCGTGTTTAACAGCCTTGGCCGGATGTTCCAGCCTGTCGACCAGATGGTTCAGGCGTGAGGACGAAGCTGATATGAAAAAGTTCAGCGTCGCCAATCAGAAAGGTGGAGTGGGGAAGACCACCGTAGTGCGGCACCTCGCACACAGCGCGATCGAAAGAGGTCTCCGCACGCTTGTTATCGATCTCGATCCCCAAGGAAATCTGACGCGCAGTGTACGAGCAACCCTCCCGGACCCGTCAATGCCTGCGGACCGCTCCGGTGCGCATCTGCTTTTCCAGACGAAAGTCGCCCCGATCCCGCAGAAGATCAACGAGAACCTATCGCTGTTCGCCGGGAACCGCGACCTCACCGCTGTTCTCGAGTGGCCAATCGACTGTGTCGAACACGCCAGGGCACACCTCGCGTCGCTCGATGACCAGTTCGATATCTGCCTGATCGATACGCCGCCGACCATGTGCAATCTGCTTTTCGCTGGAATGATCTGCGCCGATTACCTTGCAATGCCGTGCGACCTCGACGAGGACGCGACCACGGGCCTGCTCGACCTGGCAGATCAGGCCGAGAGAATTCGCGAACATTTCAACCCTGCACTCCAGCTTGTCGGGGTGCTGCTGAACAAGGTTAATAGCCGGCGCGCCTACGACCAGGCTGAACGGATCGCGCTGCGCAATCAATGGGGCGACGTGATTCTCGACGCCGAACTACAAGAACGATCAGCAACCAAGCTGGCAAAGAAGGCTCCGGTTTGGAGAAACCCGCGGGGCGATAGCGATCGACGTGCAGCACGAGAAATGCGCGCGGTCTGTGAGGCGATCTTTACCAAGATCGGATTCTGACCAAGAAGGGACCAAAAAATGGAAGCAGCAGCAACATCAATCAGCAGCCGACTGACGAGCCTTGCGCACATTGCAAGAATGCCTCAAAGCAAGGATCGGGTTCTGCAAGAGAAAGAAGCCGGGGTCCAGCACCGCGACCTTCGCATCGAACAGCTCATCATTCATGAGCAGGATCGCACCGACTTCATTGACGTGATGGACTTTGCCGCGCGACTGAAAATCGCCGGTTCTGTTCACACGCCAATTCTCGTGCGCGATTTGGGCAACGGCGAGTATGAACTCGTCGCGGGCGAACGACGTACCCGTGCGTCGCAAATCAACGGATGGGAAACCATCCCGGCGAAGATCTTCCCGAAAGACACGCCAGATTTCATTCTGCGCCTTTACCAGGTGTCGGAAAACGTCGATCGCAAGTCCCTGACCGTCAGGGAAGTTGCCACCGGGCTCGCGAAGGACGTCGCCACGTACGGCCGGGAAAAAGCCGCGATGCTCTGGACCAGCCCGGGTGGAAAGCAGCGTAGCGAGTCATGGATTTCGAAACACCTGCGCTTCCAGAAATTCGGCCCCGTTACGAGGGCGCTTTTCGACGAAGGCCGGTTCGATGACATCGAGGCAGCAAACAAACTGCACGATCTCGAACTGATCTCGCCTGATATCGCGGAAGAATATGCCGCACAGATGCGCAACGGCACGAAGGTCAGCCGCCTGACACTCGACCTCCGCCTCACCGAACTGCGCACGCCACCACCGGTTCCGGGGAAACCCCGCGTGCAATCGGCACCCCTCGAGGCGCAAACCACCGATGCCATCCCACCGATTCACGGGTTTCCCCCCGTTCCCCCGCGGAACAACCCCGCTGATTCCGCAGCCGAGACATCCGGCATGCAGGCGAATGCCGGGAACGAAACCGGGGCCGAAACCGGAGGTGAAATGTCATCGAAGCCGGCCAACACGATGGCCAGCCTTCCGGCGACCCGGGTTCGCGATGGTCGCAAGCCTGAGGGCGCGTCACGGCAGCGCATTCAGACGCATATGCGCGAGCTCTACGAAACGAGCACCGGAACGATTCCGCGCGCGAGGCAGCTCCGGGCCGACTTTACTCAGGCCAACGCCGACGAAACCGACGTTGACTGGCATCTGTGGGTGGCATTTGCCGACGTGGCCTGCTCGATGCTGATCGGCGTTGGGCAGGAACGCGCGGACGCGCTGCTGAAGCGCCTGAATCTGGAGCTGGAATCACAGACTCCCGTTCAGTTGCTGAACAGCCTGCATCCAACGCTGCGAGCGGGGGTTGCTCCCGATGATTTCAGGTACGATACCGGCCGGGAAATGCATCCCCAGCCGCCCGTGCAATGGGCGCTTTGATCGTCGCGGGGCGCGCGTCGGACGTGCGCTCCCGTCGTGCCCAAACTTACCTGGATCCACCCTCTTGGCAACCTTCCGCTGCACCGAAGAAACCTTTGAAATCATCGACAGGGCTTTCCGCGAACATCGTGAGTCGGTCAACAAGCCGATCCAACCGATCGACAAGCGAACGTCGGCGATCGCACGCGCAGTGGTCGTCAAAGGGTTGCCGCAGGCCGAGGTAGCAAGGAAGTATGAGGTATCAAAGCAATGGGTGAACCAGATCGTCGGAAAGTATTACAAGCTTTACCTGACGACTGGGGCAAGTGGCGCAAAGGACTCTGAATCGTGGATCCGTCGAACCCTGGAAATTCCAGCGGCACTCGCGGCGCCACTAGACCGGTTCCTTCCGCTTGCCAAATCGTGCAAGGACCCGAAGGCGCTCCAGAAAGCGCTGTCTGCCGTAATACGAGCAATTGAGACGCAGTCAGACAAACTGGAGTAGCCGATCTCTCGTTGAGTTACATGGCTACGATCTTAGAGCAGGCGCAGGAAATTCCCGTGGTAGCGTTGGCTGCGCCGGGCAAAACAACGAAGGCACTCCCTCGAACGCTTCCCGACGCGATCGACCTTCGACAGGAACTTGACGACGGCCCATCCATGGCCGACGGAACCAGCATCGACGAGGACGAACCCACACAGTTCGAACTCTTCCAGGGCGAGCGACTCGCAACCGCATGGAAACCGCGCGAGGATCTTCTCTCGCTGGAATTTCCCCTGTTTTCGCTTCAGAAAGGTAAGGACACCCGCCTCCGTATCTACCGTAATGGTGAGAAGATCGTGCAGATCATCCCAAGCGTCGTAGGCGCGGCCAATATCTTCGACAAGGACCTGCTGGTCTACGCGGCCACCCTGATCAGCAAGGCGGCGGACGCCGGGATGCCTATCTCAAGACGGATCCGCTTCAAGGTACGGGATTTTCTCGTCTATACGGGTCGTAGCACCGGCGGACGCTCGTACACCGCCATCGTCGACTCGTGCCGCAGGCTCAAAGGCACCAATATTGAAACCAACTTCATCTCACCAGAAGATGAGGATGAAGACGAAGAGGGCGCGCCCCCGGAAGCCCCAAAAGCTGGACAGACTCTAGAAAAAAAACTCAAAGGTTTCGGCCTGATCACCGACTATGAAGTCACCACCTACACCAGCGGCGGGGAAGGGGCGCTCGAGCTGGAATTGATCCTGTCACGGCAGCTTTACAAAGACTTGCGAAAACGCCGGGTCCTGATGATTCATCACGGCTACTTCAACCTCAACCAGGGCATCCAGAGACGACTGTACGACCTCGCAAAAAAGCACTGTGGCGACAAGCTATGGTGGAAGATCGGGCTGGATAATCTGCACGCGAAAAGCGGCTCGGCACAAGCCCTGAAATATTTTCGCCGTGACGTTGTCGACGTCATGAAGGCCGACTCCCTTCCGGAATTCCACATCGCGATCGACACTGAGAAGGCGATCGTCGTCTTCTTTCGCCGCGACCGCGACAACGTCAAGCAGGACAGGCACCTCCACGCGGCCATTCATCGTGAGATCGTCGCCAAGAAATTGACCCGTTGGTACTACGGGCTGCTGCGCTGGGACTCGCACCTCATGCCGCCGGCACAACACGAGCTGCTGCCCGCCTGACGCAGCGGCGCCCGATGCAACCTGAAGCCCCCTCGAGGGGCTTTTTTGTGTCCCGGTTGCATTTGCTCTGCAGGTCGATCCAACGCCGGCGCAGGCGTTTTATCGTCCCGGCTCTTCAGCGCCACGCGCACGGCCACGACGGCGCCGGTTTGAGTGAGTGATTCTGACAAGAAGAATTGTCCACAGGCGCTATTTTTGACAAATTTATTGCCCCTTTGACAAAAAAAATTGTCCTTAGGCAATTCCGGCCGCACCGGGCCGGGAAGCGAGCAAGAGCGCGCGTCTATCGCACCACCAGACCACAGCGTCTATCGCGCCACCCAACGCAAAATTTTTCAACGGTCCGACGCGTCTATCGGACCACCGTCGGCGCGTCTATCGCGCCACCAACCTTCTCACGCGGCACCCTGAGGAGTCCTGTCCCGCGGGGGATCCGGGATTCTTTAGCCGAAGACACCGTTTTAGAGTCGAAAACCTGGAGCCAGGAAACCGCGCGTCTATCGCACCACCGCTGCAAATTCTGTGGATAAGTTGGCAATCGACGCGTCTTTCGGACCACCAACCGCGTCTATCGCACCACCGCGCGTGCGTCTATCCCGCCACCGGCTTGTGTCGATCGGACCACCGAGCGGCCCCCTTAGCCAATGCTGGTAAGGCTTTGTCCGGCGTGTAAACGCGCGCGGGTGGTTAACTTATTTTTTTAACTTGGTTTTAACTAGGCTTGAAAACACGCCCCACCCTCAGTGAGGGGGCAAGCCCCCGGCCGGGTTCGCCGGCTAAAGCCGGCCCCACCCACCCGGCCACACCCCCAAAGACATATCGTGGCCCCTCCGGGGCAGGCGACGACACACCACCCGAATGCAATCCTCGTCGACCGGCAGGCACTAAGGGCTACGACGGCCGATGGCCGCCGCACCCCTAAGTGCGCGATAAAAGATTTACGGGCGCGCCTGCGTCGCACCCGCAAATCAACGCGCTCGTGTGCTCGCCACTGCCGTGACAACGTGTCGGTCTACCTGGGTTTTAAAACCGAGTTTTGCAGGGAAGGGGGTCGCCCGGCATTGATCTTGCGCATACGGCCGCTGTACAGGGCCGCTGTGGGCCTCTTGTGGTGAAGGTGAGGGGGCAGTGGGGCAAAGCGCTTCGGGCCGGTTCTGATGCGTGAGGGATTCACGCTGACTTTCGGCCGCAACCGATCTGCGCGGCCGGTAGCGCGTCCTGGTAGCTTGCCTGCGGCCGACCACCGGTCGCGAACTGTGCGAAATACGGGCAAAAATGCTCGCGCACCAGGTGTCTATCGCACCACCGGGCTGCAATTTTCCACGAGTGACGACCGCGATATCGGCGGATATACTCGGCGGACACCCCCGCGCGAATCTATGACCGAGCTCCCATACGCATTCACTGACGCTATCGAGGCGATCCTCACGGACAAGACCCGCTCGTGCGAGCTGCTGCTCGACCTGCTCGCTTCGATTGTTCACCCGGACATGGTCTGCAACCTGTTCGTGATGAACGGGATGAACGAACGGGAGAGGGCGCTCGCAAAACGCTGCATTGACTACGCTTTGACGGTTGGTTTAAACCCAGGCGAGTCCAATGCGGTGTACCAGTTCATCAGGCCGAGGCTATCCGCGCGGTTCTGTCACACAGCGTAACGTCTGATCCCCCTTGGAGATTCGACCGCGTCGACGTTCAATTGCGTTCCGCCGGCAGGTCAGCGTGGACATAACGCAGCGCGACGACTGCTTCACCGAACAGTACGAGCAAAGCCGTACCACCAACGATCTATTCCGAGAAGATCTGGTGAGTGACGGCCATAACCACGACCACTGCGGGCTCCGCGTCATGCCCGAGCACACAAAACATCATCGGCATTAGCACGTAACGGAACGCCAGGGAAATGTCCGCGACGTTCGCAAACGCTAAAACACCATGTTCCTCGATATCGCCCACATGCAAACGCTTGCTAAGCGCGGACGCCATTCCCAGGCAGAGGTCAGCCGGATAACCACCCCACTGAAAAGCGATCAGTGCGCCCAACGCCCACCCGCCAAAAATCCCAATCACTGTCGTGACTCTCTGGTCCAACGGCGAGACTTTAAAGCCACCGCGGCCGGCGTTCACCAGCGCGCGCATCCAGCGGCACGTCACGGTGCTCGCGCGGTTCCCAAGCATGGCGAAGGATTTCGAGCAGGTCGCGCGCGATGTTCTCAGTGTCATCGGCCGAAAAATGCAGATCCACGGGGCGCGTGCGATCGACGTCATTCAGCGCCACGCTAAGCGTCACGCTGCGATATCCCGGTGCGTTCGCGTACGTCACGTAGGCAGCTTGATACCTGGCGTTTGGCTCCGGTTCTGGCTCGGGCGGTGGACGCTTGTCGAGATTCCAGTCCGCGATCATCTTTTCCCAGCGATTGCCGCCGTCCGGGAAGTAACGGTGGACCTCGACGTCCGGACGATGGTCCATCCGCAACACCGCCATGCAATGCTCAAACAGGTCATCGTCCAGCGCGCGCAGATCCGTCAGGTCGAAACGGTAGCGGGGGCCGTTGTAAAGGCCCGCGAGAAACTGCGCGACCCGGGCTGATTGCCCGGTGTCAGCCTCGGCGACGCCGAACAGGTGCGCGAGCGAATCGAGGCCCGCATCGCGGTCCTGCGCGCGGATCTCTGCCGCCCGCTGCCCGCTAGTCAGACCACCCCGCGCCTTCGCAAAGAACTCCAGAGTTGTCTGCCGGAATGCCTCGGCGAGATGTTCGGGGACATGCGTGGTCACTTCAACCGTCTTTGGACGTCGAGGAATATTCACAACAGTTCCTTTGAAAATTTCTGGAGGCGTCAGGTCGACATGACGCCGGTGATCTTGACATCCCTTAGAGGGACCGCTAGTCGCCGAGCAGCCGCGCACTGCGCACGACTATCCACGTCGGTTCCTTTGTTCAGATTAGTGACACGGGCAATGAATTCGACCTTGCCCGTCGTTATCGATCCATCCTTGGTTGCCTCGTACGACGCCTCAACAAACAATCGCTTCGCCATCAGCTATCCTCCGAAGATCAGGTCAACGCAGGCGTGGCGAGCACGGACCTAAAGTGTGAAAACTAGACGGCGCCGTCACGGTTCACAGGTTCTGCGATCTGCGACAGGACCAGACACCCATTCACCTCGGCCACGATAAGCGTTTCGCGCGACTCCACATCAGTCACTGAGGCCCATCCGTTGACGTCAAGCATCGTCCTGAGTCGTCGCGCGCCGGATACCGCGCGGTAGGTGCCGTCAGCTTCCTTTTGTACCAGTGTCATAACTCGCTCGCTCAAAATTTGCGGATCGACCAGCATCTGCTGAACAGACACTGGCGTCACGCAGTTAGGTGTTTTCTGCGCGGAACGTTTCCATCGCGGTCGACAAAAATTTTGCTTGGGCCGGCGACAAGACACAGCGATTGAGGTCGATGGTGATGCTGAAAGACGCGAAACCCGCGTCGTACGCTGCGCCGACGTGGTGATTCGCGAAAAACTGTTGGTATTCGCTGATGATTGCCTCATGCAGGCGTTGACGGTCGGTTGCTTCCTTCACTTCCGCCGCGGTGATGCGGTACGAGTACTGCATGTCGCCGGAGTGTGCGACGCGATGGATCGCCGTCTCGATGAATGACGAGAGGGCGTTTTCGAGAAAAACAAGGTCTTGGGACTGCACGGTGATAGCTCCTTCGTAGCGGATCGAACGCTTCCAAGAAGCGCGTAAAGACATTATAAGTAGGCTGTAGCGACAGCGCAAGCAATTTACTAGCGCGCTCTAAGGGGCTCTTAAGGCCGGCTGTCGACTGACACAGAAAGTGAAAACTGTGCCAAGTGTCGACTGACACAGAGAGTGAAAACCGTGCCAAGTAAGTGAAAAACTGCTGACACGGTTAGTGAAGTAACCCGGGCGGCGCCGCCCTTTTTGCGAGGGCTCGGCCGTCCGCGACTGTCGCTGATCGACCCTCAACGGCCTGTCGGCGTCATCCGAAGCGGCCATTCAGGCAGCCGAGCATGTATAAAAATGTGCAGCGCAAACGAAAGGTAAAGGCATACGCGACGACTCGTTAGCGGCGGTAAGATATATGCCCTCATACTAACGATCGATCCGAAATGGAAAACGAAGCGAAGGCCGTGCTACTCGTGAGGACGCCCGCAGCAGCGGGTGCGGCAAATCTGGAGAAGCGGAAGGAGCAGTCTCGAGCATACGCTCGCGAAAACGGATTAACCGTAATAAAGGTAATTTCCGGGTTTGAAGATTGCCCTTTGCATGAAAGCAGCTTGTTTGATGAAGCCTTAAATTGGATTGATGAACAATCCGAAAAAATCACCATTGTGTCGCATAGCGATTTTTATGGCGGTGATTCAGAAATTTACGAAAAATATAAAAATCTGATAAAGCAACAGAAAGTTCAGCTTGAGAACTACACGCATCCATGTTTCTCTGAGCCAAGCAACGACCATATAAAAATTTGGCGGTATTTGACGCTACCGAAATTTATTGATCTTCTACACAGTAAAGCCCTCTTCCTCACTAGGGCGGATTTGCTGCGAGGTGACGATAAGTCCGAAGGGACTAGCCACACCAATGCAGGGCGCGCTGCTATCAAGGCACTTGGAGAGATCGCGGCAATAAACGGCGAATTACCTTTCCCCAATCAACCAGGCATTACCGTAGCTCAAATGTTCAACATGCTGACGCAGAGTGATCGCGCACAGGAAGAGATGTTGAAACGCTATTTTGTCAATTGTTGGCACATGAACGAGCACGAGAATTTCGCAATGTGGAAAATATACTCGGAGCCATTCGGGGTCTGCATTCAGTCAACTTACGACAGCTTGACCAATTGCTTCAACGATGGAGAGTACGGCTTCTACCGTAAAACGAACAGGGTGTACGTCGGGGAAGTTAGTTATGTTGACTGGGATAATTATATTATCCCGGCGAATAACGGTTTTTGGCCGATAATGCATAAAAAAAGAGAATTCACGTATGAGCGCGAACTCAGGTGTGTTGTTTGGGATTTTAAAAAATCCGTTGTTAAGGTTGGAGTCGACTTAGAACGACTGGTGCATAAGGTGTATATCAATCCCTACACACCTACTTGGTTTCACCAAGTCATTTCTAGTATATGCTCAAAATACGGCTTGGGCGAAGAGCGAATCATTCAGTCGTCACTGATGTAGGGGGCTTAGTAGATTACGCAAGGCCGCTTGAAACGCCCACCTGATTGTCGCGAAATTCTGAGACAGTGTCGAGCGTCCGAAGTTGGCCGGCAGCAGGCGGTAGGCGAACGACGCGGCCTAGCTGCGCCAGAAACAGCGGGTTACTCGGAAACCGCACCGCCGCAAGTCGCTCCGCCTCTCTAACAACAGAGTTACGAGCAGGTGAATTCGAGTTCGACTCGAGGATAGTTACCGAGGATATAGGGTGGCTGCGTTTCGTTTGTCCTGTGCACCCGTAGGTCCTTGCCGGAGCGCGCGCAGAACTGTCTTGCTTCAGTGGTCACGTCAGCGCGCAGATTCCCGAGGCCAGGGAAACCAGTGGCGGCCTGCTTGGAAACAAAGTACGTACCGCCGCCTTGGTCAATAACGCCGGAATCGGAAGCGCATCCCGCAAAAATCGTAACTGCGAAGACCGCCACGAGCTTTTTCATTTTTACCCCCGATCGCTTTCGTATCGTTTTTTGCCCGATTTCTTCGGCCTACACGAGCGGGTCGATTGTACATCGCGGATCACTCCGCACCGGCGGTGTAGTCGGACACCAACAAAAATGCTTTGCCGGGATCGTTCAATTCGAGTTTAAGGCGGTAACAGTCGACTTCTCCACCGGAATTTGCGTATGGGTAGACTTCGTCGGGGTCGTTGGAAATGGCGAAATATCCGTTGTCTTCGTCGGTCGCGCGCATAAGCGCAAGACGTGGGTCCTCGTCAAACTCATTGTTCTCCTCGTAAAAGTCTTCATCAACGCTGGCGACGGACCATGGAAACAGCGCTTCTGCTAGGGCCTTCATGTTGTAACCAGTGAAGTACTGGAGCCACTCCTGTTTCAGTATTTCTCTTCCGTGTTCATCGTGGATAAACACCTGTACGGTACTACGCCCCAAGCTCTTGTGCATCCAGTCTTCGAGTTCGACGGAAACCTTTCCTCCCTCACTGATGTGCCGCATAAGCGGTTCGTCAATAGCGAGTTTCCGCATGCGCTGCTGCGAGGGTGATCCATCGAAAACCGACATCAAAGCCTCGCGAGTCCCGGCCCCTAGCTTGTTCGCCTTTGGAATCGGGATGGTCCACGATTTGCCGGTGCGTTTTACCAGATTCTCGTCGACTTGCACCCAAAACGTCTGGCCCGACTCAATGAAATGGGCAACGAGGATTACCGGCAGTGAATGATTCGTCCAGTAATCCAGGTGTGTGAGCTTTCCGCGGAAAATGTATGCGTCGCCAGCTTCGGCAAAGTGGCTTGGGCCGGTTTTGATCTGGACGGCAATCAGCTTGCCGGTTGGTTGCTTGTCCACCAACTCGATATGGGCGTCGATTCCCATGTCGATCACCGGCTGCTCGCGGAAGATCCACTCAAGCTCTTTGAGAACTATCTGCTGGACAGCATTAACGCCTATTTGTTCAGTTGCATTGAATCGCGCCATACGCCCTCCCGCCTATGCTTTTGTAATGGTAGCGCCAAGGTAGAACGGCAACCATGCTGCCGACCGGAAGTCTCACAGATAGGCGACTAGCTACTCGGGGATTTTGGCGGCGTTTCCGACCGTCCGCAACTGGCCGGTCCTTGCCCGTCGTTGACCAGCGGCAAGCAGGCCGCCGGGGCAGCGACCGAGTATCGACTCTAGGCGCGTCGATTAGAACACAACCGGCTTTTTCACTTACTACGGCAGAGCGAGAGGGATATTTCACTTTCCTTGGCGCGTGCCGGGCGCCCGGTGCCACTCTTCCTGAAAAATCGCTTTAAATTCAAGGATCGACTTTTCAGGAATGGTGACGCCGGACACCAAGTAAGTGAAAAACTGCTGACACGGTTAGTGAAGTAACCCGGGCGGCGCCCTTTTTGCGAGGGCTCGGCCGTCCGCGACTGTCGCTGATCGACCCCAAAGCAGTATTGGGCGCGACGACACGCTGAGTCTGAAGCGTGACGCCGCATTGACGCAGGTCTCCCTCGCGATAGATCACCGCGTTCCACGGCGTATCATTTCTAGCCGTGTTGTCCATCAAAGTGATCGAACGTGTCATTTCCTCATCGCGAAAGTACATATGTCCGGCTGGGGCCCGTCGAGGCCTATGCAGCCTTTCACCGCCGCACGATGACGATAGTGAACGGCGCGGTTGTCCTCTCGCTGCACTCGGTCCACAGGTCCCGCACTCCCGACACCCTTCGGTCATTGCGGGAAGGTGATCGAATCTCGACGCCGGATCTGGAACCGATCGTGCCGGGCATTGCTCGGGTGCAGTGGGAATTCGGCGAGTCAAATGAAGACGATGAATACCGTCTCAGCACGGTCACGGACGATGTGGTTGTGACGCTGTCGATAAAGCGGACACAGATCGAATCCCGATTTCTCGGCGAGGGGCGCCTGCGCGGCACTGCGGCACAACTAGTCGTGACAATTGAATACGGATACGCCTAACTGCAGCGTCCCCGCCCAGGTCGAACCTAGAACAGAATCCGGTCGGCCCGGGTGAACGAAGCCGGCTCACCTCCGGGGTTTGCTTCATTTAACCTTGAGCTTTCTGGCTACCGCGTGCGAGGGTAGGTATTTCACTTTCCTTGGCGCGTGCCGGGCGCCCGACTCCTCGGACTGCATCCTTGCAAATCCAGTTATAGCCGACCCATCCAGCCCGTGCGCAACACCCCGCCCCGGGAAAATTCGCGCGCGGTCCGGGCGCTGCCCACCCCGCGCGGTGCACCCCGACGAAGTGTCGCTCCGCAGCGCTATCGCTTGCTGAGCGAGGTTGCGCTCGCCGCGCGGCGTTTCGCTTCGCCGCGGACTCCTCGTGCCGGAATCCCCGTCCCCCTCGTTCGCCGTCCTCTATCGCGATCGTAGCCACAGCCTGCGCTGCGTCAAGGCGCGCGGGGCCGTGTCAGTCGCTACCGCTCCATCCCGCCCCACACCCCGCGCTTCATCCCTTGACCCAGCTACGGCCGGGTCTCCTTTGATCGCGGGACGACGAACTCAGGGGAACGGCGGCAACGACGAGAAGCACCGCCGACTCAGCAGAAACCACCAACGCCGGGACTTCGGAATCTAGGGATCCGGTCAGCTCAAAACCTCGTGGAGAAATATATGTCACAAGCCGTGCAAGTCGAATCCGAAGCAGGGGTGCTTTTGGAGTTCGATTGTCATGCATCGCATGCAGCATCTGTGCGTCTGGTTCCGCTGCCTAACGTGATCATGGAGCGTGTGTGATGAAGCGCTCCCGCAACGCCATCATCGACCTCAAGCAGGAAGTCACGGATCGCATTGTCAAAGCAATCGAAGATGGCCGTATGTCGCCCGGCAATCTCTGGGCCCGTAGTCAAGGCGGCGGATTGCCGATTAACTACGCGACCAAGAATCCCTACAGCGGAACCAATGTGTTGCTGCTCTGGCTAGAAGCTGCGGACCGGGGCTTTGCTCGTAATGAGTGGATGACCTACAAGCAGGCACAGGACATCGGCGCCCAGGTGCGTCGCGGTGCGAAACATTGTCGCTTGCTGAAAGTTGCGCAACGCGAGCGGGTTGACCCGGAAACTGGCGAGATTGAGTTTTTCCCGGCGCCGGTGCCGTTCAGCGTATTCAACGTCGAAGAAATCGACGGCGTTGCGCCGGCAACGCGCTATGAAGAGTTTGAGCCCGTCGCCGTCGCCGAACAGATCCTGACACGCTCCGGCGCCACGATTATCGAGACCGGCGAGCGCGCTTTCTATCGCATGAGCACGGACGAATGTTTCCTGCCGGAGCGCACCCGATTCGAATCTGCGGCGAATTTCTACCACGTGGCCGTCCATGAATTGACCCACTGGACCGCACACCCGGAGCGACTCGCGCGCGATCTGAGTGGCCGCTTCGGAGACGAAGCCTACGCCTTTGAGGAACTCGTTGCCGAATTCGGCGCGGCGTTCTGTCTTGCCCGTATTGGCATGGACGCCGGACAGCTCGAATTTCACGCGTCGTATCTCGACTCATGGCTTCGAGTCCTGAAGAAGGATAAAAACGCGCTGTTCACGGCGGCTAGCCGTGCGAGCGACGCATATGCGTATCTGATGAAACTCGCGCGGATATCCGACGCGGCGTCGCCCCAGATGCGCGCTGCGGCATAGTCAAACACGGAGGCTTCATGCAGGGCAATATTGACTTTGACGGTTTCGGCGGCGCTACGCAGTCCGCTCTGGTCTTCACCGACGAAGCAGAAGAGATCAAGCGTGCTGCGATCGACGAGTTGCACTGGTTGACGGCAATCTATACGGCAAGCCCCGTTGTCGACCAACTGCTCGATCGACTAGGCTGGCCACACGAGGACCGACGCCTCTTGGATCCCAGCTGTGGTGATGGGATGTTCCTCGCGCGCGCTCTCGATCGCTTGCTCGCGGCACGGCCCGCCGGCTTCGAACCGGGTGCGCTTATCGAAGGATGGGAGATCCACCCGGGTGCCTGCCACGATGCACGCGCGCGCGTCGCGCAGGTATTTACTCGATACGGACATTCCGCATCCCGCGCGGCAGAGCTCGCACAGAACATGGTCTACAACCGCGACTTTCTGACCGATGGGCCGACACGACCCTATGCGGATTTCATCTCGGGCAATCCACCTTATTTAAGGGCGGCGAATGTGCCACGGTATCTGCGCGAACAGTACGCAGACTACGTCCCGGAATGGGCCTCCGCGGATCTGCTCCATAGTTTCCTCGAACGGTGTGGTCGCGCAGTCCACCCCGATGGCCGGATTGCGTTTGTCACAGCCGATCGATGGCTGCTGAATTCGGGTGCCGCCCGTCTTCGGAAGTCACTCGGCGAGCGGTTTTGCATTGCACACCTTGAGCGGCTAGAGGGTGACCATGTCTTCTACCGGCCAAAACATCGCAAGGCTGGTTCGCCTCCGCGCATTCATCCCGTGTCAGTGGTCCTGCAGGGCGGATCCGCGCGCGGTCTTCAGCTCTCCGAGCAACCGATCTATCCGGGCGTCGACGTGACCCGGTATGCCGGCTACAAGACACTGGGCGAGTTCGCCACGGTCCGCATCGCCCCATGGCTCGGCACCACCGGCGTGTTCGTCGTAGACGCATCGACCGCCGGCAGGCTACCGGCAGAATATCTTGTGCCTGCTGTGGACACGGACGATATCGTTGACGGGAAGCTTGGGGAGCCGACACGCTGGGTAATTCGCACCACGCCGCGTACGCGGCCGTGTGACGAGATCATGGAGCACCTCGCAAGCCAGATGCACCGGATGGCCGCCCGCGGTCGCAATGCCAAGCTCTGGGTACCTCCCGAGTCCACGGCGATGGATATCTCGCGTGAGTCGCTGCTCGTGCCGCGTATCGCCACGTCACCGAAGTCCGTGCGCGTGCCCCCAGGCGTACTCCCGATCAATCACAACCTCAGCATTGTCGCCGGCACCGAAGAGCAGCTCGCAGTCGTCGAGGAAGCGCTCGCATCTCCGCTTGCGGCACAGTGGGCCGCTGATCATTGCCCGCGCCTGGAGAATGGCTACATGTCCCTTACTACTCAGCTGCTGCGCAGAATGCCGATGTCGAACGTACCCGTCTGACGACGTCGCCTACGTTGTACGCCATAGTAGTACAAAAGCCCCTGCAAAAGATGCAGGGGCTTTTGCTTTGGTATCCTGATAAAGCTCACCTTTCCTGAAAACGCTCACCTATCTGATGCCGCACCGGGTCCTGACCGGGCCCGGTCACTGACTAGTCGGGCAGACCAGTGTCCAGCCGGGGCGCGACTATCGCGCCCCGGATAACGTTACACGCGCATCGAGCTCCGCTCGACTGCGCGTTGTACCTCGAAGAAGTGTCGCTCCGCGGCGCTATCGCTTGCTACGCGAGGTTGCGCTCGCCGCGCGGCGTTTCGCTTCGCCGCGGACTCCTCGTGCCGAATTCCCGTCCCCCTCATTCGCCGTCCTTTTCTCGCGATCGTAGCCACAGCCTGCACTGCGTCAAGGCGCGCGGGGCCGTGTCAGTCGCTGCGCTCCATCCCGCCCCAGCACCCCGCGCTCCAATCCTTGACCCATCTCCGGCCGTGTCTCCTTTGATCGCGGGACGACGAACTCAGGGGAACGGCGGCAACGACGAGAAGCGCCGCCGACTCAGCAGAAACCACCAACGCCGGGACTCGGAATCTAGGGATCCGGTCAGCTCAAACCAGAAGGGGTCGAATATGACATTTGACGAATACAGAAAGCGCTTTCGCGCGTCGCGCGGCTTCCAACGCTACACAAGCGAGCAGCGCGCGAACCACGCGTCCAGCCATCGGCTGACACAAAACAAGCGCATCTCGACCGGAGAGTACTTCTACGCCCACGTGCACGTACCCGGCATTGCCTTTCCCAGGCGTCAGACAGCGGAGCGCGCCGGGTATGACGCGTATCTGTTATCCCTCGAAAGCGAAGGAACAGCCCCGGCCGTCGGCGGGACCGCCCCGGCCCAGCCGAAGGTGCCGCCTATCCATCTCACCCATACCGGCCCGTCAGCAGGGGCGACGTTATGCGGTGCCCGCCGGGATGGCGGCACTGCGCACCACGCTGTGTATGCCCCCGTCCAGCGCGACGACTACCGGGCGCTTTGCTGCGTCGCCTGCCTCAAGGAATTCGCGCGTGCGTGGGCCGGCGCGCGGACCAAGCCGGACTGGGTTACGACTCTTCTCGCCGCTGCCGCACACGAAGTCGCCAGCACCCAACTTGCTCTCTCTTTGTAAAAGGAACGCACCATGCAGATCGAACTTTGCCTGTCGGCTGAAACCATTGCAACCGATGCCATTGCGACCGCTATGAAAGCCACCGCCCACGCTGCGCGCGTCGCGCGCGTTTTCGACGCGATGCGTGGCATTGTCGAAAAGCCGGACGCACGACTCAAACACTACACGGTCGACTTCTACGAGCACGACCGTGCATACCTGCAGCGTACCTACGCAACCGGCCAGTACGGCTGGGTCGTTCGCGAAAGCGGTACGCACCTGGTACAGCTCGGCAGACACCCCCGCATGAACGAAGAACTGGACGCAGCGCTGCGCGTCGGTCCGAGCCGCGACTGCTATCTGATCGACGCGCGCGCTGGGACCGTAATGGAGGTAACCGAGGCAAAGTTGCGCGAGGAGATGTCGCGGTTCACATACGTGACAGGAACGCACGTAGTGGGGAAGAACGGCCGGACCATCGCAATGATGGACGTGAGCATGTCGCCGTGGGCTCACGCTAACCCGCCGCAAGGCATCGTTCGATTCCGCTCGCTCGATGTGCCGCTCACCCACGAGGATCTGGTAGCGCTCGCCCAGATCGGTGCGTCCGAAGTCATCCGCGTCTCGCACTCGCTTCTCACGGGCACGCAGACTCTTGAACTGGACGGCGAAAACCTGCTCGACCTGATCGAACAGCGCGCCGAGTAGCCAGACACTCAGACGCCGAGGAGCGGAAACCGCTCTTCGGCGTATTTCATCTACGTTCCGGATTTTGCGCCGCAAATCAGCCGGGTCGGGGCGAGCAGCCCTTCAGGCATCCGCCTTCCGGGCTGCTCGCATTTCCCCCGACCCGGTTACCAACAACGGATCGCTCTAAGGCTTCGCCCGGCGCGAGCCACCCATGCCAGTCGCTCGCTTCGCTACGCGAGAAGGCGCTGCCCGCGCGGGCCATTCACGCGGTCGCAGCGGTCGCATACCGACTGTTCCCCCTCATCGCCCATACCCGCGACCTTAGCCGGCGTCGGCCTGTCGTCAAGGCGTGCGGGGCCGTGTTGTCGCTTCGCGCCTGCCCGCCCCAACACCCCGCACTTGCCTCCTTGACGCACGGCCTCGACCGGCTTGCGTAGTCGCAGGGCGATGAACTCAGGGGAACGGCGGCAACGCTGGAACCTTTCAAGCGCCCGCCGAATGGAAACCCCTACGTAGGGCTCCGAATCTTGGGGCCCGGTCAGCTAAAAACAGGAGCCATGCCATGTCACGACGCGAACCGAAGCACGAAGTCACCGCCTATGCCTACGTCAAGCAGGAAAGCTGCACGACTGAACTGATAGTGGATGTGGAGCGCGCAGTGGTCGGCCCAACCGGCTACGTCTACAGCGGTAGCATTTCGCTGCGAGCGTTTGTGAGTGATCAGAGCGCGGAGTCGTTCGCCCATCGCGTCACATTCTCCAACATCTGCGGAGCGGAGACGGACGAGGTCCGCGTCGCGTTGCGCAAGCTGGACCGCATCCGGACGCAGATGATCAAGGCGGACAGGGAGCTTGGCGACGCGCGTACTTTCGCGGAGTTTGCCCGGCGCGCGATGCTCGCCGCCCGGGTCAGCACGGTGTATGTGGCACGTGACGCTGCGGGACGCCCCCGCAATGCGGCGCACTACATCGTGGCCAACCCGGCGGATGGCCGTGACGTGCACGACTCCATCGGTCGGCTGGAAATGATCGCCCTCACGCTGTACGGCAAGCGCGTGGAGGCAGCATGAGCGCGCAACTGGTTGAACGCTGGGAAGGGGCCGCGAAGGGCGCACGTTATCAGATCGACGTCATGCGCATCGAACCGCGTCCAGGCCGGGAGTTTTTCGACATCCGCCTGTCTCGCGACGCGAGGCAGTACGACTCGAAGCTCGCGCGCTCGCCCGCTGAAGCTCGCGGCCGCGTGCAGCACGCCGTCGATTGGGCGCTTTCCTACGGGCCAGCCCCATACACGCGCACGTTCCGCGATCCAAAGCTCGCCCCGGTTGCGTGTGACGCCCACCTGATCCTGACTGCGCAGGCCAACCGCTTCGAACTGGCTGCGAGGCTGGCCCTGTTCCTCGTTAAGCGCAAGGGAGACCGCGCCGCGCGGTGGAGCGGGACCCTTCTGGCGGCAGAACAGCGGGCTCTCTTCGGGCGCTTCCTTGGCAAGGGAACGTTGACCATCGACGGCGCGCGCGAGCGAATCAGACACTCGGTTAGCCGGTCATTTGGCATGGGCCGGCAGGTTACCGCCGATCTCGCCTGGACCGAACTATGAAAGCGGCACCGGCTGTGCGAGGCGAGTTTGTTGCAGACACCGCGCTCGAACCAGCCGATTGCCTTTCCTTACTACACAGGAGCGCGCCCCTTCGGCGCGTAAAACCACCATGAAATCAATCTTTGCTTTACCTGTCCACTTGCCCGTACGCTGGCCAATTCACACGAAGCAGCCGACCCGTACCGCCCAGATCCGCGTTCTTCTGAATACGGTAGTGACCGATGCGCTCGCGGCATGGCGAGAGGCACCCGAGCGCTCCTGGGCGGATATCGGTGGTCTGGTCTACAGGCAGCTCCGCACGCTCGACGTTTTGTACCCTGAAGCCGGGATACTGGAGGCTCCAGCGCGCGAGGTCGCCGTGCGGTTCTTCGCAACGAACGTAGATCCGTCGATCAGGAACCTCCGGTACCGCGACGGGGACATGCCGAACCCGGCAATCGCGCGCCTGCGGCGTGCGCTGCGCTCATGTGCGACGACGACCAGCGCGCCCCGGTCGGACAACGCAGACTTTTCCAGTCAAGGACTTTTGGCTCTTGGGGCCACGCCGCGTGCCGCGGACTTGCCCCGGCGCGTGCCATCCCCTCCAGCTTCGCCGCTTTCAGCGGCTCAGTAAGCGCGCTCGCCGCGCGAGGCTTTTCGCTTCGTCGCGGCCACCCCTCGTATTCCCGTTCCCCTTGTTCGCCGTCCTTTTCCCGCGACCGTAGCCACGTCCTGCGCTGCGTCAAGGCGCGCGGGGCCGTGTCAGTCGCTGCCGCTCCATCCCGCCCCTGCACCCCGCGCTCCAATCCTTGACCCAGCACCGGCCGCGTCTCCTTTTATCGCGGGACGACGAACTCAGGGAAACGGCGGCAACGACGAGAAGCACCGCCGACTCAGCAGAAACATCGTTCACGCCGGGACTCGGAATCTAGGGATCCGGTCAGCTCAACCACTATGGAGAACACGCCATGTCCGACCTGCTCAACCAACCCCGCCACAACGAGAGTGACTGCCTTCCTGCAGCCGCTGAGAAGACGCCCGATCTGATTCTTTCGCGAAACAAGCCGGTTCTCATTGATGCGCTGCGCAATGTGGACGCGTCCGGTGCGACGGTTTGCTATTCGGGATCTGGTGATTCCGGCAACGACAACGAGGTTTCCATCCTCATTGCGGACGGTCAGGCGTTCGAATCGAACACCACGGTTACGGTTACGACGCTTCGCTCCCAGTACGTGGACGGTCAATGGCAGACCGCATATGTTGAAGAGACCGTATCTCTTACCCAGGCTCTCAGCGACTATGCAGATCGGGCGATCGAGGTTTTCCATAGCGGTTTTGAGGACGGGGAAGGTGGTTCAGGCGAAGTCGACTTCGTTTGCGAAACGGGCACCGTGACGCTGGATCACCGCGACTACTACGTTGAGTCGGCCCAGACGGTGACGCGGCTATGAAAGTCTGCGTCTCTCTCGCAAGCTGGCCCGGTCTGCGATACGAAAGCGCACTTGCCATGCTGACCCGGACGCATGTCGAGCCAGTATTCGGTGACCTGTCCATCGAACATGTACAACTCGTTCCGCAATCGTTCGGTACGCTGACAGACGAGGTTGTGTCGGACATTTTGCGGGCGTTCCCATCGACACAGTTCCGGCTTCACGCCAATGCACGCGTACTGCGTACACACCGCCTTGCCGACCTTTCGAACTTCGAAGCCAATCAGGATTGGTTCGAACGTGCGGCACATGTAAGCCAGAGCCTGAATGCTCCGGCCTACAGCGCGCACTCGGGCAGTCGGGCGAACGCTAACCTCGACAGCATGCTGGACAACGCCCGACGCTGCGCGGATCTGTTTGGGTGTCAGGTAGCAGTCGAGGGGCAGTATCCGACGAGGGGCGATCCCCTCCTTGTCTCAACCTGGGATGAGTACCGGACAGTCTTCGAATCCGGCGTTCCCTACGCCATCGACCTCTCACATCTGAACATCGTCGCGACACAAACACACACACGCGACGATGGACTGGTGGCCGAGATGCTCTCGTGTGAGCGATGTATCGAAGTCCACGTAAGCGCTAATGACGGACGCGGTGACTGGCATCAGGTCTGTAGTGCAACCTCGTGGTGGAGCGGTCTGCTTCGCCATGTCAATTCCAACGCCGTGATTTTCTCAGAAGGAAATCACCGTACCAAACGGAGCAACGCATGAGTGCAGATCAAAATTTCGCAACGCCGACGTACTTTCTCAGCGGCGGTAAATTCCTGCTCAACGACGCAGGGCAGAAGGTCAATAGCGAATATGAGCATGCGGCCGCCGAGAAGCGGAAGCTCGACGCGACCTGGGCAGGCGCTCTCCTCGCGCGCCTGTTCATCGATCACCCGTGGCTGGCCGGTATGACAATCGAGCTACGGGCGAGCGCGGTAACGGACGACGATGGGGTTACCTTCCGCTCGGTCGTGGCCAGCGTGTCGGACGTTATCCATGTGGACGGCGTGCCATTGGCAGAAAGCGTGGATGCCGCTGGCAACCTGTGTCAGGACCGTGCCACTGACCTGCTTGAGAACGTCCTGCAGGACAATGACGCAGATCTGTACGCATCGTTCGCCGAGCCACACGAGTACGACGATATCGACCTGATCGTGCGACGAGACGCCATCGCCGAATTGCTGCAAGGAGAACAGATCGATGGAAGCGTGGCGTTTGCGCTTCTGTTCTCGGATCACGTACACGCGGCGCCCAGCGGCCCGAGTGCCTGACGGCTAGGCGGCCACAGCCGGATAGCACGCGCTGCAGTACCACGCCGCGCGTCATCCGGTTGCACTTCAAATCAGCCGTGCCGCTGCACCTTGCGCGCCCGGCTACGCCCGTCACGCAAGCCGACAGCACCGCGTCACGGAGTCATTCCACGCCCGCTCTTGGGGCCGCGCCGCGTCCCGCGGACTTGCCCCGGCGCGTGCCATCCCCTCCAGCCTCGCTGCCTGCAGCAGCTCGGTAAGCGCGCTCGCCGCGCGAGGCGTTTCGCTTCGCCGCGGCTCTTCGTACCGAATTCCTGTCCCCCTGGTTCGCCGTCCTCTATCGCGATCGTAGCCGCAGCCTGCACTGCGTCAAGGCGCGCGGGGCCGTGTCAGTCGCTTCGCTCCATCCCGCCCCACACCCCGCGCTTCATCCCTTGACACAGCTCCGGCCGCGTCTCCTTTGATCGCGGGACGACGAACTCAGGGGAACGGCGGCAACGACGAGAAGCACCGCCGACTCAGCACAAACCGGCATGGCCGGGACTTCTGAATCTAGGGGCCCGGTCAGCTCAAACCAATTCTGTAACGACATGGCAAACAAAAGCGCAGTACGCAAGCATGAAACCACGGCAGGGCAACACCAAACGGCACTGGTCAAGATGATTCGCAGCCTTAGCTATGCTCGCCACACGCACGAGGTATTTTCAGACTTCATCGAGCTTTCGGCGCTGTCGATCAGCAATGCCGTCGACAAGGTGCATTACGAAAAGCGCGAGGCGCGTTACCTCGATATCGTCGGCAAGTACAAGAAAGAGGAGGTCGCCCTGTTCCCGCAGATGTTTGGCGAACTGGTTCTCTGCTACGAGGAGCGGATAGCCGGATCGTTCAACGAAGAGACCGGATTACCCCGTGGTGGACTGGCAGACGTGCTCGGGTCTCTGTACATGATGTTCGAGCTTGGCAACGAGAGAACTGGCCAGTTTTTCACGCCGTTTGAAGTGTCAAAATTGATGGCGATGGTGTTGGTCGGAGACGGTGCCGAAGTCAGGCAAAAGGGCTTCCTTCGTCTGAACGAACCCGCATGCGGCGCCGGCGGAATGGTGATCGCCTACGCCGATGCGCTGCTCGATGCCGGGATCAACTACCAGAATTCGATGCACGCAATCTGCGTCGACATTGATCCCCGATGCGTTCACATGGCTTACCTACAACTATCCCTGCTACACATCCCAGGGGTTGTTGTCCACGGAAACGCTCTTTCCCTCGAAGAGTGGGGACACTGGTACACCCCTGCGCACATCCTTGGCGGATGGCGCGCCCGTCTCGCGCGTGAAACTGAGCGCGAGCGGGCAGAGGCGGACGCATTGGCGCTTCTCAATCCCCCGGATACCCAGTACGCCCCGCAAAACGACCCACAGCCAAGGGGTCCGGCGCCGGTTGTGACGGCCCCTGCACCCGAACCGGCCGCGATCGACTTCAAGAAGCTGGAACAGCTCGCTCTGTTCTGAACGACGACCTTTCCCGTCCACCATCGCCGGCACCCGCCGGCGAATTCGTTTGCGGTGCCGCGAGGGTAGGGGACAGCCGTCCAGCCGTGCCGCTGCACCTTGCGCGCCTGGCTTCGCCCGTCACGCAAGCTGACAGCATCGCGTCACGGAATCATTCCACGTCCGCTCTTGGGGCCGCGCCGCGTCCCGCGGACTCGCCCCGGCGCGTGCCATCCCCTCCAGCCTCGCTGCCTGCAGCAGCTCGGTGTGCGCGCTCGCCGCGCGAGGCGTTTCGCTTCGTCGCAGCTCTTCGTGCCGAATTCCCGCCCCCTGGTTCCCCGTCCTCTATCGCGATCGTAGCCACAGCCTGCGCTGCGTCAAGGTGCGCGGGGCCGTGTCAGTCGCTACCGCTCCATCCCGCTCCACACCCCGCGCTTCATCCCTTGACCCAGCTACGGCGGCGTCTCCTCTGATCGCGGGACGATGAACTCAGGGGAACGGCGGCAACGACGAGAAGCACCGCCGACTCAGCACAAACCGGCATGGCCGGGACTCCGAATCTAGGGGCCCGGTCAGCTTTTACCCACTTACGCAAGGAGCTTTACATGGGCGCAACGGTCACAACTGGGAAGTGCGCAGCAGCTTTCCGCTCGAATGAAGGGGAGTTGTTCTATGTCCTTTTCGAGCGTCACTACGAGAAGAACGTCTATCCGCACGACGACCACTGGAGCGCGTTCGCATTCGGCACGCGAGAGGAGGTGTTTCGCCGCGTATTTGTCGGCGCATCGGACTGTTGCGGTGGCATGCTGCAAAGTCGGAGCGGCGAAATCAAGCCCGAGAACTACATCGAGTCGTGGAAGCAGGAGCTAAATCGTCCGGTCCAGATTCGCGATGTTGCCGTGTCGCTGAAGTTCGACCAATCATGGCGCGCGGCGGTGCCGGAAGATTCGTGCGAAAGAGTTGCCGACGCGCTTAATCGTGCGGGTTTCGCCGATCGGTTCGAGACTATCAGGAACGGTGGCATTGACGTGACGCTTTACGACGACACGGCCTTGTTGCATGCCATATACGGGGTTAATGGCGAGCTTTCCCCTTGGCGGATCTTCACGCATTCCGACACTGGCACCTTGCCGATTGACGTTCCCGCAGTGCGTAATGTTGCGGCACGGGAAGTCGAAATTCCGTCAATCCATTGCTACGCGATTGACCGAGACGTGCGGCTTGTTGCAGGCGAAAACGGCGAGTGGTCGCACGGTCAATGGGCTTACTCTGCGCTCGCCAGTTTCGTGACCGGCACGGCGCTCGAGCGGGAGCTCGTTCAACCGGGATTTGCCAAGACGACCATTCCGGCCGTGCGTGAAGCCCTGAACGACGCAGCGCCGTTGCCTGGGGACAGCCGCATTACCGTGCGCCGCACCGCGTGCAAGAAGGATTATCAGCAAAGCGACGTTGATGAACTGGCCCGAGGCCTTGGCTTGATCCGCGAGGGCGACCAGGCACCGGATGAATTCACGTTCTCCTTTTCTGACATCAAAGGCGAGGACGCTGACCGGGTACGTTATCGCGTCGGCTCGATGCGCGATGCGCTCACGTGGCATGTGCCCGAGACATCCAGTGCCGAGACCGTGCCGCCCGCGCCCGCGACTCAGGGCCAACTGAGCTTCTAACTGTTAGAACAGTGGAGAGTCATGAAAGACGTGATTGTTGATTGCCTTGCGAAGTTCGCCTGGGAGAAAGACAGCATTCTCGATTACTTCAATAAGAATTTCGAGACGTTTGTTGGGCCGGCACGGGCCTGCATCTGGCTGCGTTTCGATCACGAGTGCGATCGGTGGTGGCTCACCAACGGTGACTTCACCAGTGCAGGCGAAAACGTACTGGCGACAAGCCATGCGATTTTTCCGGTCGGCACGCCTGAAAGCGAAATCCAGCAAGTTGTCGCGGAGCTCGTCGCTGAGATGGAGCGCAAGATTGCAGGAGCGTTTTCGGTTCGTATGCTGGGCCGATAGGACAGTAAGCTGGAGAACGCGTCCTGCCAACGGATGATCGCTATCCGCCGCCGGCCTCGCGCCGGCGTTTTTGTTTCCGTTGGCGCCTCAGCCATCCAGCCGTGCCGCTGCACCTTGCGCGCCCGGCTTCGCCCGTCACGCAAGCCGACAGCACCGCGTCACGGAGTCATTCCACGCCCGCTCTTGGGGCGCGCCGCGTCCCGCGGACTTGCCCCGGCGCGTGCCATCCCCTTCAGCCTCGCTGCCTTCGGCAGCTCGGTAACGCGCTCGCCGCGCGGCGTTTCGCTTCGCCGCGGCTCTTCGTGCCGAATTCCCGTCCCCCTCGTTTCGCTGTCCTCTATCGCGATCGTAGCCGCAGCCTCCACTGCGTCAAGGCGCGCGGGGCCGTGTCAGTCGCTCTCGCTCCATCCCGCCCCACACCCCGCGCTTCATCCCTTGACCCAGTTCCGGCCACGTCTCCTTTGATCGCGGGACGACGAACTCAGGGGAACGGCGGCAACGACGAGAAGCACCGCCGACTCAGCACAAACCGGCATGGCCGGGACTTCTGAATCTAGGGGCCCGGTCAGCTTAACCAATTTCCCACTGGAGTAACACGCAATGCACATGTCCACCACCCCCATGCACGACCGCCCTCTGGCTGCGCATGGTCTCACCAGCTACAGGCTCAAAGACCGGTACGGCTGGATCATGATCGGCGCGCGTAATCATGAGGAGGCCATGTCTGAGGCTGCTCGAAGCACCGACGCACCAAGACCCGAAGCGTTGCAGGTATGGGATGGATTGAAGTACATCGACGTGGAATGGAACAGCCACCAACTTTTGCACGTGAACAGCACAGGAGAGATAGCAGCATGAACGCAGAGCAAGCACGTTACGACCGCCAATGTCGCTATGACCGTCTTCATCAAATGAATCGCCTGCGCGATGTAGGGCGTTTGCCTCGCCCCATCGATATTGTCGATCTGCGCGGCATGCACGACTGCCGTCGCATTCTCAACGGCGACGCTGTGCTACCGCGTTGTGTCGACCTGGCCGATAGCGCGTATCTCGCAAAGCTTGACCAGTTCGAGGCAGAGGAGGCGGAGCGCAGCGGAAAAGGCTATTACGTTCCGGACTGGGCGACATATACGAAAATCGCCACGGTCGCAAACATGACGGAAGCGATGGACCGCTATTACAAGTCTGAACGGCTCAACCGCCCGGACGGCACGAGAGACCGGCTGATTGCCAGCAATCAGGAGGAATACGACGCGAAGGGTTTCGCCTGCATTGCGAGTTATCACGATTCCGTAAACGGTCATTCCATCTACGTTCGTCAGGCAGAGCACGGAATCGACATTTACAGCAGCAATTACGCTTGACGGTGCGACTTGCCACGACGCCGGCCCGGTGCCGGCGTTCTTGTTTCCGGTACCACCGCAGCCATCGAGCC